>NZ_JAASRO010000001.1:6381969-6698363 GCF_011761605.1 Kribbella shirazensis
TCGCGGTCCATCCGGGGCTTGAAGTAGTAGCCCTCGAGGCTGGCCAGCGAGCTCATCTTGAACAGGTTGTGCATGCCGGAGGTGTTCTTCGCCAGCAGCGTCATGTGGGTGTAGGCACCCGAGCCGGAGACGTCGTCACGGCCGGAGTTCGCGTCGCCCCACTTGACCCGCTTGCGCTCCGAGCGGTGCGTGTGCGGCGTCAGATACGCCTCGACGCCGATGATCGGCTTGACGTCGTACTTCTTCGCGGTCTTCCAGAACTCGTACGCACCGAAGACGTACCCGTGGTCGGTCGTCGCGATCGCCGGCATGCCCATCTCCTGGGCGGTCTTGAACAACTCGTCGATCCGGGCGGCACCGTCCAGCATGGAGTACTCGGTGTGCACATGGAGATGCACGAAACTGTCGCTGGACGCCATATCGACGCAGACCTCCCAGGGCGCGAGTGAGGATGACTGCAGAAGCCTAGTTGGGCCCGGGGACAGTTCTTCATCGGCTCACCGGATCAGTCCCCGGTGCCCGATATCCGGGCGTGGATCGCACCAGCTCCAACCAGTTCGGCCAGCGGCCCGCGACAGGCGTGGGGGGAGCTCTGCCGCAGGCCGGCTCCATCCTTTCCGGCCGGAGACAACGGTGCGGATGGAGCGGCCGACCTGGCGTCGAGCAGGGGTCTCAAGGACGCCAGGTCAGCCGGTTCAGGGGGTGGTCGCCGCGACCATCAGGTGGACCGCGCCGTGGTGCTCCAGAGCTCGTCGCATCATCCGGAGACCACCGTCGGTCAGGTGCTGCGCGGTCGGCACGACCACGGCCCAGACGTCGTTGTCGCCGCGGATCTCGTCCAGCAGCGCCTCGAACGCGGCCGGGGCGGTGTGCGGGTGTTCGAGGTAGACGGTTCCGAGAGCGAGTCCTTCGGCCAGGGCGAAGGCGGCCAGGCCCACCTTCGCCGCAGCGATCTCGTCACCCGTCATCACCACGCGAGCGCGGATGTACCCGAGGGCGAGTGGCCGCGTCCAGGTCTCCATCACCGGGCCCTCAGGTCTCTGGCCACGTCGCGCGCGCCGTCCTGGATCGGCAGGCAGCTCGTCTCGGACATGGGTTCGACCTCGGCAACGGGTAGAGGGACAACGTTGTCGGCAAGCATCCCGATGAGAGCGTGCACAAACATCGGTACACCTACGGACTTCGGTACGTAGGTCAGGTCACCGCTCGGCGTGCTCCGCGACCCAGCGGGCGACCTGGGCGCGGGAGGAGAAGCCGAGTTTGCTGAGGATGTGCTCGACGTGGGTCTCCGCGGTGCGCTGGGAGATGACGAGCCGGGCGGCAATCTCCCGGTTGCTCAGGCCCTCACCGATCAGCACCGCGATCTCGTGCTCACGCCGCGTCAGGCGGCCCGCCATCCCCCGCTTCGCCGCCCGGTCGCGTCCGGTCTCCTCGCCCAGCGCGAGCGAGACCGCCTGCTCGAAGGAGTACGCCGCCCCCACCCGGAACGCCGCGTCGAACGCCGCGTCGCCGATCGCCGCCCGGCTCCGCTGCTCGGTCCTGTCGTCGAACTGGCTGTACGGCGTCGTCTCGTCGACATGGGCACCGCTCGACCGCCAGACCGCCCGCGACGCGCCCATCAACCGGGCGGCCTGCTCGGTGGGCGCACCCGACCCGGCACACCAGGACAGGGCCTGGACGCAGAACCCGATCCCGGTCCGGTCGTTCAGGGGCTGCCACAACCGGATCGCCTCCCGGAACGAGTTGGTCGCCTCGCTCAACTGATCGTGGTCCCGCCACTGGACGATGCCGACACTCCACAACGCGTAGGCCTTCGACGAGGCCGCACCGCGGGAGTCGGCCAGCTCGTACGCCAGCCGGCTGAACCCTTCCACCCGCGGATCACCGGCGAAGAACGTTGCCGCCGACAACAGGATGAGTACGTCGAACTCACCGAGCCGGTCGCCCACCGCGCGGAACCCGGCCAGCCCCTCCTCGAGCCGGCCGATCGCACCGGCCAGATCGCCCTGGTAGATCAGGGCATGACCCGCGACCTCCGCGATCCGGGCCCGCAGCCGAGCGTCGTCGTACCGCTCGGCGAGCTCCTCACACTCGGCCAGCAGCCGGCTGCCTTGGTCCACCTCGCCGAGGAACATGGCCAGATAGCTGCCCGCCCAGAGCCCCAGCGCCCGGGCCGGCGTCTGCTCCGGCGCGGCGGCGATCGCCCGGCTGAGATAGCGGTGGCCCTCGCGGAGGAACCCGGCGAACCAGAAGTTCCAGATCGGTGCGGCGATCTCCACCGCGACCGGCCCCTCGCCCGGCTCGGCCAGGCAGAAGTCGAGCGCGGCCCGCAGATTGTCGTGTTCGCGCCGCATCCGGATGTACCAGTCCGCCTGGCGTGGACCGAAGCTGTCCTCGGCCCACCCCGCGGCCAGGTCCCGGTAGTAATCGCGGTGCCGGAGCCGGAACTCGGAGGTCCGTCCGGCCTCGGCCAGCCGCATCGCGCCGTACTGGCTGATCGTGGTGAGCATGTCGTACCAGGCGACCGAATGGTCGGTGGCGACCGTGCGGGTGATGATCGACTTGTTCAGCAGGCCGGCGACGAGGTCGAGCACCTCGTCGCGTGCGATGCCGTCACCGGCGCAGACCTGCTCCGCGCCTTCGAGGTCGAAGCCGCCGGAGAACACCGACAACCGTTCCCACAGCAACTGCTCCGCCGGGGAACACAGGTCATAGCTCCAGGTCACGGCCGCGTCGAGCGCCTGCTGCCGGGCGGGTCCGGCCTGCCGCCCGCTCGCCAGCAGCCGGAAGCGGTCCTCGAGCCGGTCGAGGATCTGCGCCGGCGACAGCGTCCGCATCCAGACCGCCGCGAGTTCGAGCGCCAGCGGTACGCCGTCCAGCTGCCGGCAAATCTCGATCACCTGCGCCCGGTTCCGCTCGTCGATCTCGAACTCGGGCAGCAAGGCCCGGACCCGGTCGGTGAACAGCACCAATGACTCGTACTGATCGGCATCGGCGGCCAAGGCTTCCGCCGGCGGTGTCGACAACGGGGGCACGACCAGGACCTGCTCGCCTTCCACACCCAGCACGTGCCGACTGGTCGCCAGGATCCGGAGCTGCGGCGCCGCCGCAAGCAGTTTGCTCGCCAGTACAGCGCATGCCTCGGCAAGTTGCTCGCAGTTGTCCATCACGAGCAGCAGATGCTTGTCCTCGAGGTACTCGGCCAGATCAGCGGTCGGGTCGGCAGACACCTGGCTCAGCTCGAGCGCGCCCGCCAGAGTGTGCCCGAGCAGTGCCGGATCGCGCAGTGCCGCCAGTTCCGCGAACCACACGCCGTCGGAGAACGTACGCCGTACCTCTCCAGCCATCCGCAGCGCCAGACGCGTCTTGCCGACTCCCCCCGCGCCGGTGAGGGTCAGCAGACGGCTGCTCGACAGCAAGCGCCTCGTGTCCGCCAACTCACGACGCCGCCCTACAAAGCTCGTCAGCTCGGCCGGCAGCCGCCCACGAGCCGTCGCGACTGGCTTCGACTCCGCCATGCCTCAGCGTAGGACGGATCGGCGGTGTTGAGACCGGCTCAGGGCGCACACTGAAGAGCGCACACTGAAGAGCATGGTGCGGCTGGGGCTGATCGCGGTGTCGGTGGTGCTGTTGCTGCTGGCTCTGGCGTGGGGCTTCCAGCGGCAGCTGATCTACCTGCCTGACACGTCTGCTGTGACCGCCGGGGCGGGTGTCGAGGACGTGGTGCTCGAGACGAGCGACGGCGTGCGGCTGGGTGCTTGGCTGGTGCCTGCCCGAGCACCTGACCGTGGCGTCGCCGTACTGGTCGCCAACGGGAACGGCGGGAACCGCGCCGGTCGGGTTCCGCTCGCGCAGGCACTGGCTGCCCGTGGGCTGACGGTCCTGCTGTTCGACTATCGCGGGTACGGCGGCAACGACGGGTCTCCGAGCGAGCAAGGACTCGCGAGGGACGTGCGGGCGGCGCAGCGGTACCTGGCGGCGTACGGCGTACCGCCTGAGCGGACTGTGTACTTCGGTGAGAGCCTCGGGGCCGCTGTGGTGACGGAGCTCGCGACATCGGTTGCGCCCGGTGGTCTGGTGCTGCGGTCACCGTTCGTCGACCTGGCGTCGGTCGGCAAGGTGCACTACCCGTTCCTGCCGGTCCGGCTGCTGCTCCGCGACGAGTTCCCGGTGGCTGAGCGACTGGCTGGGGTGAAAGCGCCGGTTGCTGTGGTGTACGGGAGCGCGGACAGCGTCGTACCGCCGGAGCAGAGCCGATCGGTGGCCGAGGCCGCGCCGACACTGAAGGATCTGGTGGAGATCCGGGGAGCCGACCACAACGATGCCGAGTTGGCGCATGGACCGCCAGTGGTCGCGGCCGTCGTCAGGATCGCCGACCAGCTCTAGACGAAGGTTACGGTCTGTCTGCCGGCCGGGATCCGCTGTCATGTCGCAGGACATCGATGACAGTTCTGCATCAAGACATCGGTGACGGTCAGGACGATGTCGGTGGTGACACTTCCGTCGCCAGCCCGCATGACCTGCCGGACCTGCCTGCTGTTGACCGACTCGATCCGAAACCGGGTTGACAGCGGACGGGTCGACCGATCCGATGGGCTGGTGACTCGTCGCAAGGTCCACGCCGATCAGGCCGACATCGACACGGCGCTCGTCCGCGAACTGGTGGCGGTTCAGTTCCCGCAGTGGGCTGCGTTGCCGCTGGAGCCGGTCGACTCCGGTGGATTGTGTAACGCGATCTACCGCCTCGGTTCCGACCTGTCCGTACGGCTGCCGCTCCGGCCCTCGGTCACCGACGTAATCCGACGGGAGCAGGCGAAACTCGCGGCACTCGCGCCGTTCCTGCCTGTGGCCATCCCTTCTGTCGAGGCGATCGGCGCACCCACCGACGCGTTCCCGGGCGAGTGGTCCGTCCACCGCTGGCTCACCGGCGGACACCCCTCTCACGACCCGCTCGTCGACCCACGCGGGCTGGCGACGGACCTCGCGGCGTTCGTCGACGCGTTCCGGCGGATCGACCTGCCAGACCGGCCGCCGGCGTATCCGGGTGAGCGCCGCACGCGCGCTCCGATGGTCGAGATGGACTCCTCGACGCGGACCGCGATCGGCGAGCTGGACGGCCTGATCGACGCTCGCGCCGCGCTGGCGTCGTGGGAGGAGTCGCTCGCGGCGCCGTACGACGGGCGCGAGGTGTGGGTGCACTCGGACCTGACGCCGAGCAACATGCTCGTGTCGGCGGAGGGTCGGCTGACCGCGGTGCTCGACTTCGAGACATGCGGTGTCGGCGATCCGGCGTGCGACCTGTTCCCCGTGTGGCATCTACTACCCGCGAACGTCCGCGACGAGTTCCGTGCGGCGCTGGATGTGGACGACGCGACGTGGCTCCGCGGACGCGGGCGCGTGCTGTCTCAGGCCCTGATCGTGTGGTCGTACCAAAAGGACACCAACCCGGCGATCGCGAACTACGCGCGGCACATCATCGGCGAGGTGCTCACAGCTCCTCGGTGAGGTCTCTGAGCCGGCGATCGACGCGCCAGCTTCCGGGTCTCCCAGCCCGATAGACGTTCCACCAGCTTGGTCAGCCGCGTGAGCCTGACCAAGCTCATCGAGCACACCAAACCGCCGCCCGGCGTGACTTACCGCGGCAACGGCCGACCTTCCGGACGGCGCCCAGGACCGGCAGAAACGTCACCGATGTCCTGACACACCAACCGGCACCGATGTCTTGATACAGAACCGTCACCCATGTCCTGAGACATCACACCGGCTGGGACCGCCGAATTCGACTCCATCGAACGCATGTTCTAATATCGAAGAATGACAGTAACGGCGATGGCACCACGGCCCGGCGCAGCAACGCCCACCGGGCTGACTACCACGCCTCGCTCCGCCTGGCTCGGTCTGGCTCCGTCCGATGACTGCCTGCTACCTCCAGACGATGTCCTGGTGCCTCCCGATGATCTGTACGACCTGGAGGACCCGCATCCGCCGCGGTTGCTGTCCGAGGAGGATCTGTACGACGAGTTGCCGTCGATGTCGCGGGTCGATGGGCTGGAGTGGGAGTTGTGGGCAGGTGTCGAACAGGACGAGGCCGAGCGGGAGATGCTGCGCCTGCAGGCGCCGGCCTGGGTGTTCCTGCCGCCCGGCGCCGAACTCGCCGCCGCCCTGGAGAAACTACGGCCACAATGCGAATCACCGGTCGCGCTGATCGAGGCGATGAAGGCCGCCACCCGGATGGAAGCCTGGGCCGCCTCGATCAAGACCGCCGCGCAGGCGTCGTTCGTGCGGCAACGCAAAGCCCAGGCCACCGAGATCCCCCGCCCCACCCAGATCGACACCTCCGGCCGCCCGATCGACCCCGAACGCTCCTGGTCCGCCGAGATCGGCGCCGCCCTGCACCTGTCCACCGACACCGCCGCCCGCCACATCGACACCGCACTCCACCTGACCGGACCACTCACCGCGACCCACACCGCACTACGCTGCGGCGCCCTGACCTGGTCCAAAGCCCTCGCCATCTCCGAAGCCACCCGCGCCCTCCCGCCCGAGGCCGCGCAAGCAGTCGAGACCCACGTGCTGCGCCGCGCCCCGGGCCAAACCCACAAAAACCTGCGAGAGTCGCTGCGCCGCCAGGTCGCCAAACACACCATCGAGGAAGACACCGACCGCCACCGCGAAGCGGTCACCGACCGCACCTGCAAAATCGTGCCGCTGCCCGACGGCATGGCCGGACTCTGGGTCGTCCACACCGCCGACAAAATCCAGCAAATGTGGGTCGTCGTCCAAGCCATCGCCGACCTCGCCAAACGCCCCAGCCCCAAACCCGGCAGCGCGCCGGCCACCGTGCCGTCGCCCGCCGGCACCAGCGGCGAGGCGACCGGTGCAGAAACCACTCTCAGACCGACCGGCGCGAACGCCCCACCCAGCACGAACAGCACCACCCCAGGCCACCGCACCGACGGCAAGCAGACCAACGACAGGCCACCCAGGGATCAGCGGACCGCGGGGCAGCGGCGCGCCGACGTGATGGCCGACCTGTTCGAACACATGCTGCACAACGGCCTGGACTGGCTCGGCCGCCGACTACCCGACCAGCACCGCAGACGCCCGCACATCGAGGTCGTGACCCCGGTCACCACTCTCCTTGGAGTGGACGATGACCCGTGCGAACTCACGGGCTACGGCCCGATCCCGGCCGACATGGCCCGCCGCATCGCCTCTGACGGCACCTGGCGACGTCTCCTCACCGACCCCGCCAGCGGCGCCGTACTGGAGGCCTCCACCACCCGGCACGACCCCGGCGCCCTCGTCACCGAAACCCTTCTCGCGCGGCACCCGGTCTGCGCCTGGCCCGGCTGCAACCGCACGTCCCGCCAATGCGACCGCGACCACGCCACACCGTTCAGACAGTCCGGCCGGACAAACCTGACCGGGCTCGTGCCGTACTGCGAGTACCACCACGTCGTGAAGGACACCCCGGCGTGGGGATGGACCACGACCGCCCACCCCGACGGCTCCGTCACGCTCACCGCACCCACCGGCCACCGTTACACCACCGTCCCACCGGCCCGCGGTCCCATCACCCAACAACCACCCCACCCACCAAACGACCAACCAAACGCCCCACCACCCTTCTAGATCGAGCGCGGAAATTAGATCTAGCTCGGAAATGCGTCTACATCTAGACGAGCTCGTGGTGGTTGCCGTCGACAACCAGAGCCTGTCCGTCGCGCATCTGCAGGTGCGGCACGCCGGTCCGCTCGTAGAGCTCAGCGACGCGGGCGACCAGCTCGGTCTCGGGGTGACCGGGTGAGTCGAGGTGCGGGACGATCGCGTGGTCGAGTACGCCGAGTCCGTCCCAGAGGACCTCGCCGTCGACGGCCACCACGTCGTCGCACAGCTCGAGGCCGCGCAGGCTGGGTGTCAGGACACACGCTCCGGCGCTGTAGCCGGCGTACACGAGCTGCTCGGAACGGATGAGCTCGGGGAGAGTGCGGTCGGCGCCGGAGCGGGCGAGGGTGGCGCGGAGAACAAACACGTTGCCGCCGCGGACCCAGAGGCCGTCGTACGGCGAGAAGTCCGCAGACTCGCGCAGATCGAGCTCCTCGGGGCGGAGGCCCAGCTCGGTCAGCCAGTGGACCTCGTCGGCGACCTTCGCACGGCGTACGGCCGGATCCTCGGCGTCGATCGCGTTGCAGACGACGGCCACTCGGGCCGCCGGCGGCAGGAGCGCGACGAGGTGTTCGGGGTGATCGCCGAGGCGGAACGACGACAGGTAGAGCTTCACTGGGTGTCGACGAGGAGGTCCAGGGCCTGGTCGAGGTCCTCGGGGTACTGCGAGGTGAACTCGACGTACTCGCCCGTGCCCGGGTGGGCGAAGCCGAGGCGCATCGCGTGCAGCCACTGGCGGGTGAGGCCGAGGCGTTCGGCCAGAACCGGGTCGGCGCCGTACGTCAGGTCGCCGCAGCACGGGTGGCCGATCGCGGACATGTGGACGCGGATCTGGTGCGTCCGCCCGGTCTCGAGGGTGATCTCCAGCAGCGTCGCGTACCGGAACGCCTCGAGCGTCTCGTAGTGCGTCACGCTCGGCTTGCCGCCGGCCACCACACCGAACTTGTAGTCGTGGTGCGGATGCCGGTCGATCGGGGCGTCGACCGTACCGGTGAACGGGTCGGGGTGGCCCTGCACGAGCGCGTGGTAGATCTTGCGCACCGTGCGCTCCTTGAAGGCGCGCTTCAGGACGGTGTAGGCGTACTCCGTCTTCGCGACCACCATCAGGCCCGACGTGCCGACGTCGAGCCGGTGGACGATGCCCTTGCGCTCCGCCGCGCCGCTCGTGGAGATGCTGAACCCGGCGCCGGCCAGGTGCCCGATCACGGTCGGGCCGGTCCACCCGGGCGACGGGTGCGCGGCGACACCGACCGGCTTGTCCACGACGATGATCTCGTCGTCGTCGTACACGATCCGCAGGTTCTCCACGGTCTCCGGAACGACGGTCACCTCGGACGGCGGCGGTGGCAGCTCGACATCGAGCAGTACGCCGGCCGCGACCCGGGAGGACTTCGGCGCCGGGGCGCCGTCGACCTGGACCAGGCCGGACTCGATCAGCTCGGCCGCCTTGGTCCGGGACACGCCGAACAGCCGGGACAGCGCCGCGTCCAGCCGCTCCCCCGCGAGACCGTCCGGCACCATCACCGTTCGCGAGCTCACTTGCGCTGCTCCCGGGTCCCGTCGAGCCTGATCCCGCGCAACGTCTGGATCACCAGCAGTACGGCGGCCGACGTCACGGCCATGTCCGCGACGTTGAAGATCGCCCAGTGCGGCGTCTGCAGGAAGTCGACCACATGCCCGTGGAACGGCGACGGCTCGCGGAAGATCCGGTCCAGGATGTTCCCGACCGCACCGCCGAACAGCAGCCCGAAGGCGACCGCCCAGCCCGCCGACCCGAGCTTGCGGGACAGGTAGATCACGCCGGCCGCGACGGTGATCTGGACCACGCTGATGTACGGCGTGTAACCGGAGCCGAGGCTGAACGCGGCGCCGGAGTTCCGGATCAGGTTGAACTTCAGCAGGCTGCCGATCACGTTCACCGGCTCACCGGGCGTCAGATGTGCCAGCGCCAGCGCCTTCGTCAGCTGGTCGAGGACCAGGATCACCAGTCCGACCCCGCCGAACACCACGGTCCACTTCCACGACCGGCCGCCCGGGGGCGACGGAGAACCGGCCGACGAATCGTCGGCCGGCTCCGGTGTGTCTGCGTCCCCCACCTGGTGGGACGAGGCGGGGTCGTCGTTCAGCGGCGTTCCTGGCGTTCTTTGCATGAGACACACAGTGTCGCACGCGGGAACGCCTGCAGCCGACCCTTGCCGATCGGGTTGCCGCAGCTCTCGCAGACGCCGTACGTGCCGTCGTCGATCCTGGTCAGCGCGAACTCGATCTGGTTCAGCATGTCCCGCGCGTTGTTCGCCAGCGACAGCTCGTGGTACCGCTCCAGGGTGGTGGAACCGACGTCCGCCTGGTCGTTGCCCGCGCCGTCGCTACCGTCCCGGAACAGACCCACGATCTCCTGCTCGGCGTCGCGGATCTCCTGCTTGAGGTGCTCGACCTCACTCTCGAGTTCCGTGCGCAGCTCGGCGAGCTCGGCAGCGGTCCACGGGTCCTCACCCGGCTTCACCTTGAAGGTCTCGGCCGTGTGTGCTGCGGACTTCGCCGGCGCCGTCGCCGGGGTCCTGTTCTCGTTCGTCTTCATGGCCACCCTCTTCGTCGTCGCTTTCCTGGCAGGGGTCTTCTTGGCCGGAGCCTTCTTGGCCGCGGAGCCGGTGGAGGTCGCCACCGGTTTCTTCGCGGAAGTCTTCGTAGCCGGCGAGCTCTTCGCCGGCGTCTTGCGAGCCGTCGTCTTCTGGGCGGTCTTCTGGACCGTTTTCCGGGCCGTCTTGTGGGCCGTCTTCTTCTTCGGCTCGCCGGATGCCGAGGCACTCTTCTTGGCCGCGGCGGTGCGTTGGGGGGCGGACTTCTTCCGTGCCGATGTAGCCATGGTCAGCTACCCCCTGCCTTCGTCGGAGACTGGAGCGGACTGGTCGCAAGACAGTAGGTCACGTGCCCATCACGTGCCAGCCTGACGCGCAGACCGTGCAGATAAGGTAGTCGGTTCTTCAAGTCCGCTCGATGTTCCGCGCGTCACAACCGTGTTGCGGACATCACTGTCCGTCACATCTCCGGGTCAATCCAGCAGCCGTTCGAGCCGCGCCCGGATGTCGTTCTCCTCCCCCTCCACCTCGACCAGCTTGTCCCTGCTGGTCGCACCACGCACCAACGTCACCGCGGAGCGCCGTACGCCGAACTCCGCCGCGACCGCCCTCAGAACAGCCTTCGTCGCCTGTCCCTCCACCGCACGGGCTGCCACCGCGACCACCAGCGCCGGCCCGGACGGACCGTCGTACCGGCCGCCGACCGCGGTTCTGGAAGCCCCCGGCTTCACCCGCAGCAGAATTCTCATGCCCGAATTCTCACCTGACCACTGATTAACGATTCGTAGTCACCCGGTACGACGCCGTACACTGACAACCGCGAACCGCAAGGCAGTGATGGGGCCATCACCCCGGAGCCGCCGGAAGAACAGTCCGTAGGGACCTATTAGAACCGGCAGCGTCTCGTTAAGGAAGTGGGTGACCGGACTCCCGGTCACCAAGGAGGGTGGTACCGCGCGGTAGCCAGGCGACAGGCCCGGCACTTCGTCCCTCGTCCAGTAGCAGGACGTGACGAAGGACGCAGAAAGATGGCGGCAGCGCAGAATTTCGGGCACACCTCCGGAACCCCCTGGCGGCAGGTTCCTGCCCAGGTCGACTTCCCCGCGCTCGAGCGGGAGGTGCTCACCCTGTGGGACGAGCACGACACCTTCGCCAAGAGCCTCGAGCAGTCCGCCGGCGGTCAGCCGTGGACGTTCTACGAGGGCCCGCCGACCGCGAACGGGATGCCCGGCACGCACCACATCGAGGCCCGCGTGTTCAAGGACGTGTTCCCGCGCTACCGGACCATGAAGGGCTTCTGGGTCGAGCGCAAGGCCGGCTGGGACTGCCACGGACTCCCGGTCGAGGTCGCGGTCGAGAAGGAGCTCGGGTTCAACGGCAAGCCCGACATCGAGGCGTACGGCATCGCCGAGTTCAACGCCAAGTGCCGCGAGTCGGTCCTGCGGCACGTGGACGCGTTCAACGAGCTCACCGTGCGGATGGGCTACTGGGTCGACCTCGAGCACCCGTACAAGACGATGGACCCGGAGTACGTCCAGTCGGTCTGGTGGTCGCTCAAGCAGGTGCACGACAAGGGCCTGCTGGTCGAGGACTACCGGATCACGCCGTACTGCCCGCGTTGTGGCACCGGTCTGTCCGACCACGAGCTCGCCCAGGGGTACGAGACGGTCGTCGATCCGTCGGTCTACGTCCGCTTCCCGCTGACGTCGGGCCCGCTGGCGGGCAAGGCGTCGATGCTGGTCTGGACGACCACGCCCTGGACCCTGGTGTCGAACACCGCCGTCGCCGTGCACCCCGACGTGCAGTACGTCGTCGCCACCGACGGCAACGAGTCACTGGTCGTGGCCGAGCCGCTGCTGGACCGGCTCGGCGAGGGCTGGACGGTGACCGAGCGGTACGTCGGCCGTGACATGGAGCGCTGGGACTACCAGCGCCCGCTCGAGCTGGTGCCGTTCGACGAGCCGGCGCACTACGTCGTACTCGCCGACTACGTGACCACCGAGGACGGCACCGGTCTGGTGCACCAGTCCCCGGCGTTCGGCGCCGACGACCTCGCGGTGGGCCGCGCGTACAACCTGCCGGTGGTCAACCCGGTGGACACCACCGGTCATTTCAACGCCGACGTACCACTGGTCGGCGGGCAGTTCTTCAAGAAGGCCGACGAGGACCTGGTGAAGGACCTGAAGGACCGCGGGCTGCTGTTCAAGCACGTGCCGTACGAGCACCCGTACCCGCACTGCTGGCGCTGCCACACGCCGGTGATGTACTACGCGCTCCCGTCCTGGTACATCCGCACGACCCAGGTCAAGGACGCGCTGCTGCGCGAGAACGAGAAGACGAACTGGTACCCGGACTCGGTCAAGTGGGGCCGGTACGGCGACTGGCTGCGCAACAACATCGACTGGGCCGTCTCCCGCTCCCGCTACTGGGGTACGCCGCTGCCGATCTGGCGCTGCGGCGAGGACCACCAGGTATGTGTCGGCTCGCTGGCCGAGCTGGGCGAGCTGGCCGGGCGCGACCTGAGCGCCACCGACCCGCACCGGCCGTACGTCGACGACATCACCTTCGACTGCCCGACCTGTGGCGCGGAGTCGCGCCGGGTGCCCGAGGTGATCGACGCCTGGTACGACTCGGGCTCGATGCCGTTCGCGCAGTGGGGCTACCCGTGGGTGGAGGGCTCGAAGGAGAAGTTCGAGCAGACCTACCCGGCGGACTACATCTGCGAGGCGATCGACCAGACGCGGGGCTGGTTCTACACGCTGATGGCGATCGGCACGCTGGTGTTCGACGAGTCGTCGTACCGCAACGTCGTCTGCCTCGGGCACATCCTCGCCGAGGACGGCCGGAAGATGTCCAAGCATCTGGGCAACATCCTGGAGCCGATCCCGCTGATGAACGACCACAGCGCGGACGCGGTGCGCTGGTTCATGGCCGCCTCCGGGTCGCCGTGGAAGGCGCGCGGCATCGGGCCGAACGTGCTGAACGAGATCGTCCGGAAGGTGCTGCTCACCTACTGGAACACGGTCGCGTTCCACGCGCTGTACGCGCGGCTCGCGGACTGGTCCCCTGCCGACGCGCCGGCCGTCGCCGACCGTTCGGTGCTGGACCGCTGGCTGGTCAGTGAGACGCACCGGCTGGTCCGCGACACCGACGAGGCGTACGCCGCGTTCGACACGCAGCGGCTCGGTCTGCTGGTCAACTCGTTCGTCGACGTGCTCTCGAACTGGTATGTCCGCCGCTCGCGCCGCCGGTTCTGGTCCGGTGACGCGAGCGCGCTGGCGACCCTGCACGAGACGCTCGACGTCCTCACCCGGGTGATGGCGCCGCTGACGCCGTTCGTCACCGAGCGGGTCTGGCAGGACGTGTTCCGCCCGGTCACGCCCGGCCTGCCCGAATCGGTCCACCTGACGAGCTTCCCGACGTACGACGAGACGCTCATCGACGACGTCCTGGCGCAGCACGTGTCGATGGCGCGGCGGGTCGTCGAGCTCGGCCGGTCGGCCCGCGCCGAGGCGAAGGTGAAGACGCGGCAGCCGCTGGCCCGGGCGCTGGTCGGGTCGGCCGCGATCGCGGACCTGTCGCCGGAGCTGCTGCGGGAGATCGCCGACGAGCTCAACGTGGGCACGGTCGCGCCGCTGTCCTCGGCGGGCGCGGACCTGGTCGAGTTCTCCGCCAAGGGCAACTTCCGCGAGCTCGGCAAGCGATTCGCCAAGCAGACCCCGGTGGTCGCCGCCGCGATCGCCGCTGCCGACGCCGGCGCACTGGCTGCCTCGCTGAAGGAGTCCGGCACGGCGACCGTCGTGGTGGACGGCGAGGACGTCCAGGTCAGCGAGGCCGAGGTGCTGGTGTCCGAGCGGCCGAAGGAAGGCTGGTCGGTGGTCAACGAGCAGGGCGAGACCGTGGCCCTCGACCTCGAGGTCACCCCCGAGCTCAAGCAGGCGGGGCTGGCCCGTGAGGTGGTCCGCACCCTGCAGGAGGCCCGGAAGAACGCCGGCCTCGAGGTCTCGGACCGGATCAGGGTCTGGCTGACCTCGACCGACGCCGAGCTGACCGATGCCCTGGGCAAGCACGCCGACGAGATCGCCCGCGAGGTGCTCGCCGTCGACCTGGCACAGTCCGCCCCGACGGAGGCACCGGACAGTTCCGCAGAGGTTGCCACCGGCACCGAAGAGGACCTGCAGCTCACCTACTGGCTGACCAAGGCCTGACCCTCCTTCCCGCCCGCGGGCGGGAAGGGTCAACGAGGCGGTCGCACGGCGCGGGCCCGCAAGGACGGGCTCGCGCCCAGCCGGTCGACCACGTCGAGCAGGAGAACGCGCGCCTGCTCCACCTGCTCGTCGCCCAGCGCCTGACGGAGCTCCGCGTCCAGCGCCGCGCGGTGCTTGCGCGCGGCGCTGATCACCGCCTCACCGCGGTCGGTGAGGACGACCTGGCGGGCGCGGGCGTCGTCCGGATCAGGCCGGCGGCTCACGTAGCCGCGGCTGCCGAGGTCCGCGATCGACTTCGAGGCGGCCTGCTGGGTGACGCCCAGCTTCTCCGCCAGTGTGCTGATCGTCACCGCGCCGCCGACCAGATGCTGGAACACCACACCGTCCGCGAAGCGGGCATCCGCGAACCCCTCGGCCGCGAGCCGGCGCTGCAGCTCGTCGGCCAGCGCCCAGCCGGCGAACAACGAGGCCAGTGACAGGTCGGCGTCAGCGGGATCGAACTCCATACCGCGGAATATACAACCTTGGTTGTGCATCGGGTAATCTACAACCATGGTTGTGCAAAAGGAGTTCATGGAGCGAGCGCACAAGATCGTCTGGTGCAGCGTGGCGACGGTCGGTCCGGACAACCGGCCGCGGAGCCGGATCCTGCACCCGATCTGGGAGCTGTCCGACGAGTTGACCGGCTGGATCGTCACGCGCGCGACACCGCTGAAGGTGCGGCACCTGGCCTACAGCCCTTACCTCAGCTGCAGCTACTGGGAGCCCGGTCACGAAGTGGCCGTCGCGGACTGCGCCGCGGAGTGGGTCACGGATGCGGCGACCCGGCAACGAGTGTGGGAGCTGTACCGCGACGCTCCCCCGCCACTCGGCTACGACTTCTGGAGCGTTTTCCCCGCTGGTCCCGCCCCGGTCATGGGGCCTCCCGGCCTGGACCGAGGAGCGCGGGGAGCGCAGCGACCGGAGCGACGAGGGAAGGCCGGGAGTTCCAGCCCCATGACCCGCCGTGACGGAGTCGCGGCACTCAACACGGAATCGCCCTCGCTGCTACGGCTGACGCCGTACCGGCTGCGGCTGACTGATGTGGAGACGCTCAGCGGCCACAAAGTTCCGGCTGTCTGGCCCTGACACACCCTGTCACCGCGAGGGAACCGTGCGTCAGAGGAGTCCAGACATGCCGAAGAGGCGGTGCCGCCGGAAAGCACCGCCTCTTCAGAAAGCTTGCACAGCTGCGACTGCTCAGACGCCGTGACCGTGCGCCTGCGCGCGCGCCTCGGGCCGGAAGCCGTTGCGCGGGCTGAGCGTGTCGTCGCCGTTCCCGAGCGCCTTGAGCTGCTCGGTGAAGTACGTCTTCAGGCGGCTGCGGTACTCACGCTCGTACGCGTGCAGGTCGTCGATCGTGCGCTCGAGCTGGCCCTTCTGCTTCTCCAGGGTGCCGAGCATCTGCGCGCGCCGCTCGGCGATCTCGCCGTCGAGCTTCTCGGCGCGGGCACGGGCCTCACCGGTCATCCGGTCGGCCTTGCCACGCGCCTCGTTCTCCAGCCGCTCCGCCTTGGCGCGGGCCTCGCCGATGATCTTGTCGGCGGTGTCCTTCGCCTCCTGGACCAGGTCGTCGGAGTGCTTGGTGGCCATCTCCAGCAGCCGTACGGCCGAGCTGGAGGCGTCACCGACGGTGCCGGCCGCCGCGGCCGCACCGGGAGCAGCCACCACCGGCGGCTTCTCCTCAGGCTTCTCGACCACGACCGGGGGCTTCGGCTGCTGCACGACTGGCGGCAGCGCGGCGGTCTGGTCGACCGGTCGCTGCTGGTCCGCACCCGCGCGCTGGGCCGCCGCGAGCTTGGCCCGCAGCTCCTCGTTCTCGGCGAGAAGTCGCTCGAGCTCGGCTTCGACCTCGTCGAGGAAGGAGTCGACCTCAGTGACGTCGTAGCCCTCCCGTAGTCGGACGGGCGTGAACTGCTTCGAGCGGACGTCATCCGGCGTCAGCGGCATCTTTCACCTCGTTTGTCTGTGTCTTGGCGGAGTCCCCGTGGCCCTCGCCTTGGCGACTCAGTAGATCACGTTATCGCTTCGTTGTCTTATGACGGAATCGGGGCTGGCGACAACGGCCCCGAACCCGCGGGGCAACCCGGTAATGCTGCCCCTTTTCCGAGACTCTACCTACCCAGTCGGCGCCGTCCTCACCCTCACAACGACCGAAGGGCCGTCGAGTTGATGGCCATCGCCACCGAAACCATGACGAACAGCATCAACATCGACAGGTCGATCCGTATCCCGCCGGCCCCGATCGGGGGCAGGATCCGCCGCAGCGGCTTGAGGAACGGGTCGGTGATCGAGTAGATCAGCTCGAACAACAGCAGCAGCGGGCCCTTCGGGTGCCACTGCGGCGCGAACATGACGATCAGGCTGAGTACGAACCGTGCCACCAGCACCAGGAAGAAGGCGAGCAGCACGTAGTACAGAACGATGAGGACGAGCGCTAGAGCATCCATGTCGTCAACGAGTGTAGAAGACGCCCGAAGCGCCGTCCGCCACCCAGAGCGTCAGCTCTGGTTGTAGAACCCGTCAGCGGCGATCTTTTCCTTCTCCTCCGCGGCCACCGTCACGTTCGGCGGGCAGACCAGGAACACCTTGGTGGTGATCCGCTCGATCGAACCCCGGCAGCAGAAGATCAGCCCGGCCGCGAAGTCGACCAGGCGCTTCGCGTCGGCGTGGTCCATCTCGGTCAGGTTCATGATGACGGGCGTGCCGTCGCGGAAGTGCTCACCGATGACGCGCGCCTCGTTGTAGCTGCGCGGGTGCACGGTGGTGATGCGGGCCAACTCGGTAACCTCCGGGGACGGCGCGACCCCGCGCCGGTCTGGGAACTTGCTGACCGTGGCGCCGCCGCCCTGATCCGTTCGGTCCGGGCGCTCCTCGCGGTGCTCCCGGGGCTCGCGGCTCTCCCGGCCGGCGGGTACCGGCTCGGTCTCGTGGGAGTCCCCGTCGACGGCTTCGTCCGCGTCGTCGTACTCGTCGTACTCGTAATCGTCGTACCGCGCGTTGTAGCGCTCCCCGTCCTCGACCAAGCCGAGGTACACACCCATCTTGCGCAGTGCGCCGCTCATGGCCCTCCAGCACCTCGATCCGGTTCGACGACAACTCAGGTACAACGGTGAGCAGGAAGGAAACCCGCTCGATGTCGACACTAACCCAGCGGAGTGCGCGTACCGAGTAATGCGCGCCCGAGCCGAACGTGTGTCGCACCGTGCTTGATCGCCGCCTCCAGATCGCCGGTCATCCCGGCGGAGATCCAGTCCGCCCCGGCGTGATCGGAGCGTAGTCGCGACGCTACGTCCCGCAGCCCCGCGAAGGCCTTCTCCGGATCCGAACCCAGCGGTGCGACGGCCATCACTCCGCCGAGTTCGAGACCGTCCGCGGCGGCGATCGCGGCGGCGAGTTCGGGTACGTCGACCGGCTCGACACCGCCCCGGCTCGCGCCGGTCGCCGCGTCCGCGGAGCCGTACGCCGAGAGGCTGACCTGGATCAGGCAGCGCACCGTCTTCTCCTCCGCGACCGCGGCCTTCGACAGCGCCTCGGCCAGCGACGGCCGATCGACCGAGTGCACGACCGATGCGTGCCGCACGACCGAGCGTGACTTCTTCGACTGCAACTGGCCGACGAAGTGCCAGTGCAGCTCCGGGCAGTCGGGCGCCTTCGCCTTGAGTTCCTGCTCGCGGTTCTCCCCCACGTCGGTCACCCCCAGGTCCACCAGCGCCCGCACGTCGCTGATGGGGAAGGTTTTGGTGATCGCCACGAGGGTGA
Source organism: Kribbella shirazensis (assembly GCF_011761605.1). Taxonomy (GTDB): domain Bacteria; phylum Actinomycetota; class Actinomycetes; order Propionibacteriales; family Kribbellaceae; genus Kribbella; species Kribbella shirazensis. The sequence goes on from NZ_JAASRO010000001.1 coordinate 6,400,223, forward strand.
CCTCGTCCCGGGCCCTCCCGGCCGCCTGACAGGCCTTCTCGATCCGTTCCTCGACCTGCTCCACGTTGGCCCGCAGTTCGTCAGCGCGACTGGTCATGCCACGACCCGCTTGATCAGTCCGGCCATCCGGCCGCTCTCGGGGCCTTCGCGACGGTACGAGTACAAGTCGCCGGATTCGATCGTGCACGCGGTCGCGTCGACGACCTCGACATCGAGCTCGGCCAGTTGCGCCTTCACACCTGCGGCGACGTCGAGCGCGGGAGTCCCCCAGCTCGTCTCGGAGTACGACGCCGGCACCCGCTCGGCGACCTCGGTGCGCATCTCCTCGGGGACCTCGTAGCAGTTGCCGCACGCGTACGGTCCGAGGACCGCGGTGATCCGCGACGCACCGAGTTCGCGCATCGCGTCGACGGTCGCCGGGACGATGCCGGCGTACATGCCCTTGCGGCCGGAGTGCGCCGCGCCGATCACGCCGTCACCGGACAGCAGCACCGGCAGGCAGTCCGCGGCGCGGACGGCGAGGACGACGTCGGACCGTGTCGTGACCAGACCGTCGGCTCGCGGCATCGGCTCGAGCGGCAGGTCGTCGTCCTCGCGGACGACGTACACGTCCCGGCCGTGCACCTGGCTGACCCGCACCACGTGGTCGGCCGGTACACCGAACTCCGACGCGATCAGCCGGAAGTTCGCGATCACACCCTCGGCGTCCGGACCCGACGCACTGCCGAGATTCAGTTCGCCGTACGGCGGTTGGCTGGCGCCGCCGTACCGATCGGTGAAGGCGACCCGGGCGGCGGAAAGTACCTCGTCGTAGCCGAACACGAACAAAGGCTACCGGGCCGGACGCCCCTTACTTCAGGAAGTCCGGGATGTCGAGGTCTTCCTCGGGCTCCTGCTTCTTCGGGCGAGCGGTGGCGCCGGACTGGCCCGCGCCGGTGCCGGTGCTGCCTGTGGTGCTCTGGCCGGCGTTGCTCGGGCCGTTGGTCGGCCAGGAGTGCTGGGTCGACGGCGAGGCCGGGGTGTGCGGAGTCGGCTGGGCCGTCTGGCCGGACTGCACCGTGCGGACCGGGTCGCCGGTCTGCGGGCGGGCCGAGTTCGTCGTCCCTGCGCCGGGGCGGGGCTCGGTGGGCGCCGGCACCGGGACCGTGTCGTCGGCCTGGTTGGCTGACGAAGGCGCCGTGCCGGCCGGACCCGACTGCTGGCCCGGGACTGCGTGCGGCGGTGCGGCCTGGGTGGGCTGCGACGCATTGTGCTGACCGGAGGCGGACGGCTGCGCCGCGCCTGCCTGACCTGCGCCCGGCTGGCCGCCGCCGTAGCCGCCTCCTTGGCTACCCCCGGCCTGGCCCGCACCGGACTGACCCGCGCCGGACTGGCCACCGCTGGTGTAGCCGCCTGTCTGGCCTGTGCCGGACTGGCCAGGGCTGGGGTAGCCGCTCGCCTGACCCGTGCCGGACTGGGCTCCGCCGGTGTAGCTGCCGGTGGACTGGCCCGTGCCGGGCTGGTTCGCCTGGCCGGACTGCTGGCTGACGGTCGGGTTGACCGAGGTCGGGGCCGAGTAGTTCTGCGACGACGGGCGCGAGGACTGTGGTCTGGCCTGGTTCATCGCCTGTTCGCGGCGCTTCGGCATGCCGCCGTCGAAGCCGGCCGCGATTACCGTGACCCGGACCTCGTCGCCGAGCGCATCGTCGATGACCGCGCCGAAGATGATGTTCGCGTCCGAGTGCGCCGACTCCGACACCAGCTGGGCCGCCTCGTTGATCTCGAACAGCCCCAGGTCGGACCCGCCGGCGATCGAGAGCAGAACGCCGTGCGCCCCCTCGATACTTGCCTCGAGCAACGGTGACGAGATGGCCGCCTCGGCCGCCGCGACCGCCCGGTCCTCGCCGCGCGACGAGCCGATGCCCATCAGCGCGGAACCGGCGTTCGACATGACCGCCTTGACGTCGGCGAAGTCGACATTGATCAGACCCGGCGTGGTGATCAGGTCGGTGATACCGGACACACCTTGCAGCAGCACCTGGTCGGCCTGCTTGAAAGCGTCCAGCACCGACACCGCGCGGTCGGAGATCGTCAGCAGCCGGTCGTTCGGGATGACGATGAGGGTGTCGACCTCCTCGCGGAGGGTCGCGATGCCGTCCTCGGCCTGGGTCGCGCGGCGCTTGCCCTCGAACGAGAACGGCCGGGTCACGACACCGATGGTCAGCGCGCCCAGCGACCGGGCGATCCGCGCCACCACGGGCGCGCCGCCGGTGCCGGTGCCGCCGCCCTCGCCGGCGGTGACGAAGACCATGTCGGCGCCCTTCAGCGCCTCCTCGATCTCCTCCGCGTGGTCCTCGGCGGCCTTCTGCCCGATCGCCGGGTTCGCACCGGCGCCCAGGCCGCGGGTCTCCTCGCGGCCGATGTCGAGCTTGACGTCCGCGTCGCTCATCAGCAACGCCTGAGCGTCGGTGTTGATGGCGATGAACTCAACGCCCTTCAGACCGTGCTCGATCATCCGGTTGACGGCGTTCACGCCGCCTCCGCCGATGCCGACGACCTTGATGAGTGCCAGGTAGTTCTGCGGTGCCGCCACGTCCGCGCCTCTCGCCTCGTTCGTTCCCGTTGTCCAGCGAAAAGTTCCAGCGAAAAGACTGAACCTCAAGTGGATGGTTAGACTTATGTCAACTTTAGATTACGCCGCACGCTACGGGACGCTTCCCGGCAAAGTCCACGCGCCTCGCCGCCCGTATCGTGATGTGGCCCGTGATGTTATCCGTCACCGCTTTTCCCCTTTGGTGACAGGGAGATCGGGCGCGGAGACGTCGTACACCTTCGCCTGCCGCTTCATCAGCACGCTCAGTACCTCGGCCTTGCGCGCACTGTCATCGGAACTGCCCCAAACGACCTTCACGCCGGAGCTCAGGTTCAGGGTGATCGAGTCCGGCGACGCTGCCGAGATCGATCCCACCTGTGCCCGCAACGTGTCCGGGAGCGCCGCCGACACCGTCACCACGGAGTGGACCGTGACGTCGCGCCGGACCCCGGTCACCTTCGCCTCCGGCAGTCCGGCCGGCCGGTCCGGGACCGTGCGGTACGCCGTACCGGTGGCGTCCACCAGCTCGTACCGCGAGCCGTCGGTGACCACCACGACCGGGACCCGTTCGGTGACGACGATCACGATCTTGCGCGGCCACGCCCGGGTCACCTGCGCGTCCGCGACCGCCGGGATCGTCCGCACCCGGTCCGCGATCGACCGCAGTCCGACCTTCGCCAACGGCGTACCCGTCGGCACCGCGGCGGTCTGCTCGATCGTTGCCACCGGCACCGTGTCCGCACCGCTGATCCGGACCCCGGACACCGCGAAGGCGGAGGAGAAGTAGAACAACCAGACGATCAGCCCGGCCAGCACGACCAGTCCGCCGCCGACGGTCCAGGGCAGCCAGCTCCGCCACCGCACCAGCCGTTGCCGGCGCGCGAACCGCTGCTGTGCCCGAGCCAGATCGACGCTCTGGCTCATTCAACAAACCCCACCCTTTTACTTCACCACAGGGGCGGCGGCGTCTTGCGCAGACTCGCGGATGGCGGCGCGTTCGGCCAGCAAACCAACGACTTCCGGGCCGATCAGCGTCACGTCGCCCGCGCCGAGTGTGACGACCAGGTCACCCGGCTCGGCCAGGTCCACGACCAGCTGCGGTACGGCGGACCACGACGGCTCGAACCGCACCTGCTCCGGCTTCAGCGGCACGTGGTTCGCGATCAGGGCGCCGGTGACACCGGGCTCCGGGTCCTCGCGGGCCGCGAAGACGTCCATCACCACGACCTCGTCGGCCAGCGCGAGCGCCTCGGAGAACTCGGTCGCGAAGATCCGCGTCCGGCTGAACAGGTGCGGCTGGAAGCACGCGATCACGCGGCCCTCCCCCGCCACCTGCCGGGCCGCGGTCAGGTCGACGGCCAGCTCGGTCGGGTGGTGCGCGTACGAGTCGAACACCCGCACACCGTCCTCGAGCCCCTTGAACTCGAACCGCCGCCCGGTCCCGGTGAACGACGCCAGCCCCTCGGCCAGATCCGCCGCGGAGAACCCGAGCCCGAGCCCGACGGTCAGCGCCGCGGACGCGTTCAGCGCGTTGTGCTTGCCGGCCTGCTGCAGGCGCACGACCGGCAGCTTCCGGCCGCGGTACACCGGCGCGAACGTCTGCGTCGCCCCGGTCGCCGTGATGTCGGTGACGTGCAGGTCCGCGTCGCCGGACTCGCCGTACGTCCGGACGTCGATGCCGCGGTCGCGCGCGTACGACGCGAGTTGCCGGGCGCCGGCGTCGTCGTGGCAGATCACCATGAACCCGTCGGGCAGCACGCGTCCGCAGAACTCCTCGAACGCCTTGCGGTAGCTGGCCTCGTCGCCGTAGTTGTCCAGGTGGTCCGGCTCGACCGACGTGACGATCGACACCTCGGGCGAGTAGGTCAGGAACGACTTGTCCGACTCGTCCGCCTCGGCGACGAACAGGTCGCCGGTGCCGTCGTGGGCGTTCGACCCCGACTCGTTGAGGTTGCCGCCGATCGCGTACGACGGGTCCGCGGCGCAGTGCTGCAGCGCGACCGTGAGCATCGACGTGGTGGTCGTCTTGCCGTGCGTACCGGCGACGGCGAGCGTCCGGCGGCCGACCATCACCGCCGCGAGCGCGGCGGCCCGCGGCAGGATCGGGATCCCGGCCTCGCGGGCGGCGACCACCTCGGGGTTGGTCTCGCGGATCGCCGTCGACACCACCACGGTGTCGGCGTCCTTCACGTGCTCGGCCGCGTGACCGACCCAGCAGGTGGCGCCGAGCGCCCGGAGCGCGGCCAGTACCTTGCCGTCCTTGGCGTCCGAGCCGGACACCTCGATCCCCCGCGACGCCATGATCCGGGCGATCCCGGACATGCCGGCGCCGCCGATACCTACGAAGTGCACCCTGCCCAGCTTCTCGGCCGGTAGCAGCGTGTCAGGAGCGGTGACGATCACGAAGCAGACCCCACCACATCGAGGATGATCCGCGCCAATCGGTCGTCGGCGTCGGTCCGGATGACGCCCTGGGCAGCAGTGGACATGGCTGTCAGACGCCCGCGGTCGAGCAGAAGTTGCGGCACGTTCGCCCGTACCCAGTCGACGGTCAGCTCGGCGTTGTCGATCAGTACCCCGCCGCCGGCGTCGACGACCGGCTTCGCGTTCAGCCGCTGCTCGCCGTTACCGATCGGCAGCGGAACGTAGATCGCGGGCAGGCCGACGCCGGACACCTCGGTGACGGTGTTCGCGCCCGAGCGGCACACCACCAGGTCCGCGGCGGCGTACGCGAGGTCCATCCGGTCGACGTAGTTCAGGACGACGTACGGCAGCGGGCCGGTCCGCGGTACGTCGAGGGTGTTCTTCGGGCCGATCGCGTGCAGGACCTGGATGCCGGCCGCCTGCAGGTCGGCGGCCGCACCGGAGACCGCCTCGTTGATCCGCTGCGCGCCCTGTGAGCCGCCGGTGACGAACAGCGTCGGGGCGTCCGGGTCGAGGCCGAAGAACCGCCGGGCCTCGGCGCGCAGCGCGGCCCGGTCCAGCGTCGCGATCGCGCGCCGGATCGGCAGGCCGACGTACTCGGCGTGCGGCAGCTCGGTGCCCGGGAACGACGTCTTCACGTGCTGCGTGCAGTAACGGGCCGCGAACTTGTTCGCGATCCCCGGCACGGCGTTGCCCTCGTGCACGACGATCGGGGTCTTCCGCCGCCAGGCGGCGACGTACGCCGGGGTGGACACGTACCCGCCGAAGCCGACCAGCACGTCGGCCTTCGCCTCGTCGAGGATGCGGCGGGCGGCGCTGACCGAGGCGAGCATCTTGCCCGGTACGGCGAGCAGCGCGGGCGTGGGCTTGCGCGGCAGCGGCACCGGCGGGATGAGCTCGAGCCGGTAGCCGGCTTCCGGGACGACGCGGGTCTCGAGGCCGCGCTCGGTCCCGAGGGCGAGGATCTCGACCGTCGGGTCGAGCCGGCGCAGGGCGTCCGCCGTGGCGATCAGGGGTGAGGTGTGACCGGCGCTACCGCCACCGGCCAGGACGATGCTGGGCAAGGCTTCCAACGCTCCCGCGGGTTCATTTGTACGACATACGCCGCGAAGGCAGCCACCCGAACCGGGGCCGCCGGGCTTCTTTCAGGGCGGCCTGCGCGCCGGGCTCGGCCTTCGCGAAGGACAGCAGCATGCCGACCGCGATCAGCGTCGGCAGCAGTGCGGAACCACCGTACGACAAAAGCGGGAGCGGGATACCCACGATGGGTAGCAGTCCGATCACGGCGCCGAGGTTCACCAGCGTCTGCGCCATGATCCAGATGGTGATCCCGGCCGCCGCGTAGCGGACGAACGGCTCGGTGTTCCGGGTCGCGATCCGCACCCCGGCGTACGCCAGCGTGAGGAACAGGGCGAGCACGGTGAGCGACCCGACGAGGCCGAGTTCCTCACCGATCACCGAGAAGATGAAGTCGGTGTGCGCCTCCGGCAGATTGCCCCACTTCTGCCGGCTGTTGCCGATCCCGACGCCCCACCAGCCGCCGGTCGAGAGCGCGTAGAACGAGTGGTACGCCTGCCAGCCGACCGCGGTCGGATCCGCGAACGGGTCCAGGAACGACGTCACCCGCTCCATCCGGTACTTCTCCGCGTTGACGAAGTACGCCGCCACCGAGCCGACGACGACGATCGTCGCGACGAACAGCCGGGTCGGCGCGCCGATGATCCAGATCAGGCCGATCATCACGGCCATCAGGACCAGCGCGGTCCCGAGGTCGTGCTGCCCGACCACCAGCGCGATCACCAGGCCGCACACCGGGACCATCGGTACCAGCAGATGCTTCCACTGGGTGAGCAGCTTCTCCTTGCGCGCGTACAGGTCCGCGCACCACATCACCATCGCCAGCTTGGCGAACTCACTCGGCTGGATCTGCAGCGGTCCGCCGAGGTTCAGCCAGTTGGTGTTGCCGTTGACGCCGACGCCGAGGCCCGGGATGTAGGTCAGCACCAGCAGGAACACCGATCCGAGCAGCGCGACGTACGCCAGCATCCGGAAGTGCCGCGGGGTCATCCGCGAGGCGACGTACGCCATCGGCAGTCCGACGCCGACCCAGATCAGCTGCCGGACGAAGATCGTGTAGCTGTTCCCGTTCGCGCGCAGCGACAGCACGCTGGACGCCGACAGCACCATCATCAGACCGAGTACCAGCAACAGGCCGGTCGCCCCGAGCACGATGTGGTACGACGTCAGCGGCCGGTCCAGCACGTCCCGGATCGCCGCGACCCAGGCACGGTCACTGGTCTGCTTCTTCTCGTCCGGCCGGTCCGCGATCGACGTCACGCGATCACCACCCGAGATCAGTCGTCCAGGGAGCGGACGGCGTCGGCGAAGGCGTCGCCGCGGGCTCCGTAGTTGGCGAACATGTCCCAGGATGCGCAGCCAGGCGCGAGCAGCACGGTGTCACCCACCTGTGCCAGCTTCGCCGCCTCCCCCACCACGATCTGCATGGCTCCAGTGTCCGTTGCCCCGACGACGATCCTCGGGACATCCGGTGCGTGTCGCTCGAGAGCTTGCGCGATCACGTCCTTGTCCTGGCCCAGCAGGACGACGGCGCGCAATCGTTCGCGGGCCGCGATCACCAACTCGTCGAAGGTCGCGCCCTTGGCCTGCCCGCCGGCGATCCACACCACGTGCTCGTACGCGAGCAGCGACGCCTGCGCGGCGTGCGGGTTGGTGGCCTTCGAGTCGTCGACGTAGTTGACTCCGGCAACGTCCGCGACGTGCGCGATCCGGTGCTTGTCCGGCCGGAATCCGCGCAGCCCGTCGCGGATCGCGGTCGCCGGTACGCCGAACGCCCGGGCCAGCGCGGACGCGGCCAGCGCGTTCGCGACGTTGTGCGGTGCGGCCGGCGTGATGTCGGACAGGCTCGCGAGCTCCAGCGCCGACGTCGCGCGCTGCTCCACGAACGCACGGTCGACCAGCAGGTCGTCGACCAGGCCGACCATCGAAAGCCCCGGCGTGCCGAGGGTGAAGCCGATCGCGCGGCAGCCCTCGATCACGTCGGCTTCCTCGACCAGGTGCTCGGTGGCGGGATCCGCGACGTTGTACACGCACGCGACCTGGCAGTTCTCGAAGATCCGGCCCTTGTCCCGCGCGTACGCCTCGAGCGACCCGTGCCAGTCGACGTGATCGGGCGCGATGTTGAGTACGGCGGCCGAGTGCGCGGACATCGAGTGCGTGAAGTGCAACTGGTAGCTGGACAGCTCGACCGCGATCACGTCGTACGGCTCGGGGTCCATGACGGCCTCGAGCAACGGCAGGCCGACGTTGCCCGCGGCAACCGCCCGGTGGCCGGCCGCCTGCAGGATCGCGGTCAGCATCTGCACGGTCGTCGTCTTGCCGTTGGTCCCCGTGATGCACAGCCAGGGCGCGGCGTTCGCCGGGTCGCGCAGCCGCCAGGCGAGCTCGATCTCGCTCCAGATCGGGACGTTCCGCTCGGCCGCCTGGGCGAGCAGCGGGGCATGCGGCGGTACGCCGGGAGACGTGACGACGACGTCGGCGTCCTTCGGCAGCTCCGCCGTACTGCCCGGGCCCAGCGTGACCGTGGCGCCGAGCGTCTCGAGGATCTGCGCCTTCTCGCGCAGCGCCTCGGTGTCGCGGTCGTCGAGCACGACGAGGTGCTCCGCTCCGGCCTGGAGCAGGGAGTCGGCGCAGGCGTAGCCCGCAGTACCGAAGCCGAGGACGACGAACCGGGTGGTCGCCCAGCCGTCGGACGTGCGGGTTTGGAGGCTCATCCGGTGACCCATTCCGCGTAGAAGATGCCGAGGCCGATCACCACGCACAGGCCCTGGATGATCCAGAACCGGATCACCACGTTCACCTGCTCCCAGCCGAGCATCTCGAAGTGGTGATGCAGTGGTGCGATCAGGAACAGGCGCTTGCCGACACCCGTGGCCTTCTTGGTGATCTTGAAGTAGCCGACCTGCAGGATGACCGAGGCGGTGACGAGGACGAACAGACCGCCGAGCAGCAGCACCAGCAGCTCGGTCCGGGTCATCACGGCCATGCCGGCCAGCGCGCCGCCGAGCCCCAGCGAACCGGTGTCACCCATGAAGATCTTGGCCGGTGACGCGTTCCACCACAGGAACCCGAACAGGGCACCGGTCAACGCGGCCGCGACGACGGCGAGATCGTGTGGATCGCGTACTTCGTAACACTTCGCGCCGACGCCCTGCGCGGTCGCGCAGCTCTGGTTGAACTGCCAGATGCAGATCAGCGTGTAGGCGCCGAACACCATCATCGACGCGCCGGTGGCCAGACCGTCCAGACCGTCGGCGAGGTTCACGCCGTTCGACATGCCGGCGATCAGCAGCAGGATCCAGATGATCACCAGGATGGCCGGCAGCTCGAGCCAGCCGATGTCGCGGATGAACGAGATGAACGGCGACGCCGGCCGCTGCCCGCGCTCGTCCGGGAACTGCAGCGCGAGCACCGCGAAGATCACCGCGACGAGCGTCTGGCCGGCGAGTTTCGCCTTGCTGCGCAGGCCGAGGCTGCGCTGCCGGAAGATCTTGATGAAGTCGTCCAGGAAGCCGACCGCGCCCATCCCGGCGAACAGGAACAGCACCAGGATCGCCGACGCGCTCGGCGGCGTCATCGTGAAGAGCTTCGCCGCGAAGTACCCGACGATGGTCGCGGCGATGAACACGGTGCCGCCCATGGTCGGCGTACCGCGCTTGACGTGGTGCGACTTCACGCCGTCGTCGCGGATCTCCTGGCCGTAGCCGCGCTTGGCCAGCCACTTGATCGCCCAGCGCGTGCCGATCAGGGTCAGCACCATCGAGACGGCGCCGGCGAACAGGATCGAGATCACCGGTCTGCCTCCAGCAGGGCGTCGGCGAGGCTCCGCAGTTTGGCCGCCTTCGAGGACTTCACCAGGACGACGTCACCGGCGCGCAGCTCGGACCTGAGCAGCTCGAGCGCTTCGGGGATCGTGGCGACGAACGCGGACTCGTTGCCCCACGAGCCTTCCAGCGAGGCGCCGAGGTGGATCGGTTTCGCGCCCTCGCCGACGACGAGCAGGCGGTTGACGTCCAGCCGCACGGCCAGCCGGCCGATCGCGTCGTGCTCCTCGGCGGAGGTGTCGCCGAGCTCGAGCATCTCGCCGAGCACCGCCCAGGTCCGCGCGCCGCGCGACCGGCCGATGGCGACCAGGGACTTCAGGGCGGCGCGGGTCGAGTCCGGGTTGGCGTTGAACGCGTCGTTGATGATCGTGACGCCGTCCGCCCGCTCGGTCAGCTCCATCCGCGCCGCGGACACCCGGGTGGCGGCGTTCAGACCGTCGGCGATCTGCTCCGGCGTCAGTCCGGCCGCCAGCGCCACGGCCGCGGCGGCGAGCGCGTTCGACACGTGGTGCTCGCCGATCAGCCGCAGCTGTACGGCGCCGCTGAACTCGCCGATGTGCAGCGTGAACGCCGGCCGGCCCTCGGCGTCGAGCTTCACGTCCGCGGCCCGGACATCGGCCTCGGGCGCCTCGCCGAACGTGAGCACCTTCTCCTTGGTCCGGCTCCGCATCCCGGCGACCCGGTGGTCGTCGGCGTTCAGGACCGCGGTGCCGCCGGTGGTGACCGCCTCGATCAGTTCGCCCTTGGCCACGGCGATGTTGTCCTGGCTGCCGAACTCGCCGATGTGCGAGGTGCCGACGTTCAGCACCAGGCCGATCCTCGGCGGCGTGATCCCGGACAGGTAGGTGATGTCACCCCGGTGCCGCGCGCCCATCTCCGCGACCAGGTACTGCGTCGACGCCGTCGCCCGCAGCGCGGTCAGCGGGTGCCCGATCTCGTTGTTGAACGAGCCTTCCGGCGACACCGTCTCGCCGTACGGGCGGATCAGCTGGCCGATCAGGTCCTTGGTGCTGGTCTTGCCGGTCGAGCCGGTCAGGCCGATCACCGTCAGCATCGGCAGCTTGCTCATCACCAGCCGGGCGAGGTTGCCGAGCGCCTGCTGGGTGTCGTCGACGACGATGCACGGGCTGCCCTCGACGGGCCGCGTGGTGAACGAGACCGTGACGCCGGCCGCGGTCGCCGAACCGACGAAGTCGTGACCGTCGGCCCGCTCGCCGGGCAGGGCGACGAACAGCCCGCCCGGTCCGGCGTCCCGCGAGTCGATGACTACGGCGCCGTCGACGACGGCCGTCGGGTCCACGCCGACGAGCTCGCCGCGGACGGCGTCGCCGATCTCGCCGCAACTGACAGGGATCACCGGTCTGCCTCCAACAGCTCACGCACGGTTTCGCGGTCGTCGAACGGATGGATCACACCGCCGACGTCCTGGCCGGTCTCATGGCCCTTCCCGAGGACGACGACCGTGTCGCCCGGGCCGGCCAGCTCGATCGCGGACGCGATCGCCTGCCGGCGGTCCCCGATCTCGTGCAGGTCCACGCCCGGCACGGCCTCGCGGGCGCCGGCCAGCGCGGCGGCGCGGATGGCGGCCGGGTCCTCGCTGCGCGGGTTGTCGTCGGTGACGATCACCACGTCCGCGGTCTTCGCGGCCGCGGCGCCCATCGCGGGCCGCTTCCACGGGTCCCGGTCGCCGCCGCAGCCGATCACCGCGAACAACCGGCCCTTGGTCGCACCGCGCGCGGCCTTCAGCGCCAGCGCGACCGCGTCCGGCGTGTGCGCGTAGTCGACGATCACCGCGAGCCCGTCGTGACGGGTGAACCGCTCCATCCGCCCGGGCACCGACGCGTTCCGCAGCCCGGCCGCGATCACCTCGGCGGGGACCTCGAGCTGCCGCAGCATGGCCGTCGCGAGCAGCGCGTTGGCCACGTTGAAGTCACCCGGCAGCCCGATCTCGACGGTCAGCGTCTCCCCCGGCCCCTGGACGTCGAAGACGGTCGTACCGTGCTCCGACCGGTGCCGGTTCGCGACCGTCCAGTCCGCGTCGCCCGTCGTCGAGACGGTGACCAGCGGTACGACGGTCTCCGCGGCGAGCCGGCGCCCGTACTCGTCGTCGATCGTCACCACCGCGACATCACACCGCTCCGGGGTGAACAACGAGGCCTTCGCCCGGAAGTACTCCTCGAACGTCTTGTGGAAGTCCAGGTGGTCCTGCGTGAGGTTGAGGAACCCGGCGACGGCGAAGCGCGCCCCGTCGACCCGGCCCAGCGCCAGCGCGTGGCTCGACACCTCCATCGAGCACGACCCGACCGCCCGCTCCCGCATCACCGCGAACAGCGCCTGCAGGTCGGTCGCCTCCGGCGTGGTCCGGACGCTCTTCACGACCTGGTCGCCGATCCGCGTCTGGATCGTCCCGATCACGGCGGTCGGGCCGAGCTCCCGCAGTACGGAATCCAGCAGGAAGCTGGTGGTGGTCTTGCCGTTGGTGCCGGTCACCCCGAGCAGCCGGAGCTCACTGGTCGGCTCGCCGTAGATCCGCGACGCGACCGCGCCGAGAACGCTCCGGGGGCTGTCCGCGACCAGGACCGGGAGGCCGGTTGCCGCGGCCCGCTCCTGGCCGGCCGGGTCGGTCAGTACGGCGACCGCGCCGGCCTGCCGGGCCTTGGCGACGAACTCCGCGCCGTGTGTGACCGCGCCGGGCAGAGCGGCGTACAGATCACCGGGAAGAACAGAACGCGAGTCGAGGGAGACGCCGGTCACCGTGACCGGCGGCGTTGCCGGAACGGGTGCCGAGAGCTGTGCACGGGCGACGCTCGCGAGGTCGGCGAGGCTGACCGGCACGACGTGCCGTGGCCTGATCGCTGCGACCGCGCCGCCGGCGGCGGTAGGGGTGGACACGGGCCCTGAGGCTACCGCTCCGGACCCCGTGACTCCTACCTGACCCTGCGTCACCAGGGCCTGCGTCACTTCCACGTCAGCGGGATGTTCGGCTGCGCCGCGCCGGTCGGCGGCACGACGTACTTCTGCAGCGCGTAGCTCATCACGTCTCGGAACACCGGTCCTCCTTGGAGACCACCACCCCGGGCGCCCTGGGGATCGTGCAGTACGACGTACGTCACGAACCGTGGGTTGTCCGCGGGAGCGAATCCGGCGAAAGAAGTCGCCCAGGCGCCGTACTTGCCGGTCCCTGGAACGACCTGCTGTGCCGTACCGGTCTTGCCGGCCACCAGGTAGCCGTCGATCGCGGCCTGCGGGGCGGTGCCCTTCTTCGCGGTCACCGCCTCCATCATCCTGGTGACGTCCTTCGCGGCCTTCTCGCTCACCACGCGGCGGGGCGGGGCGGTCTGGTGCGGCGTCAGGTTGCCGTTCGCGTCGATGTAGTTGCGGACCAGCTTCGGCGGCACGTACACGCCGCCGTTGGCGACCGCGTTCACCGCCGCGGCCTCCTGGACCGCGTTCACCGACAGTCCCTGACCGAACGCGACGTTCGACCGGGTGATCTCCGGCCACTCGTCGCCCTGGGTCAGCCGGCCCTTGGTCTCGCCCGGGAAGTTCAGGCCGGAGGGTTCGCCGAAGCCGAAGTCGTGCAGGTACTTCACGAACTGCGGGATCGGCATCTTCTGCGCGGCCATGATCGTGCCGACGTTCGACGACCTCGCGATCACCCCGGAGATGGTCAGGTTCATCGTGTCGTGCGACCAGTGGTCCTTGATGGTCCGGCGCTGCACGTCGATGCTGCCGGGAACCTTGAGCTTGGTGTTCAGGTCGATCAGCCCGGCGTCGGCGAGGGCGGCCATCGTGACCACCTTCTGCACACTGCCCGGTTCGTAGCTGCGCTCCAGGGCCGTGTTCTTCAGGTCGGCCGCGGTGTACTTCTTGTTCGGGTCGAACGTCGGGTAGTTGGCCAGCGCCATCAGCTCGCCGGACTTGACGTCCAGCACGACCACGGTGCCGGCGCTCGCCCGGTACTGCTTGACGGCCTGCTCGATCCGCTTCTCGGCGAAGAACTGCAGGTCGGTGTCCACGGTCAACTGGACACCGAGGCCGGTCTTCGGCTCCTGCACGGTGTGGTTCGCGTTCGGGATCTTGTTGCCCTTGGCGTCGACCTCGTACATCGCCTGGCCGTCCTGGCCGGACAGCTTGTCGTTCAGGCCGTACTCGAGCCCGGACTGGCCCTTGCCGTCGGAGCCGGTGACGCCGACCAGGGTGGCCGCGATGCTGCCGTTCGGGTGGCTGCGGATCGGGTCCTGCTCGGTGTACAGCCCGGCCAGCAGCGGGGCCTGCTGGTCCTTCGGCTTGCCCTTGTTCTGCTCGGCGATGATCGCGTTCCTGGCCTTGATCTCGGCCTGGATCTCGCTCCACACCGTCGGGCTCACCTGGCGCGCGAGGTAGGTGAAGCGGCCGGTGCCGGTCATCGCGGCGACCAGCTTCCCGGTCGTCGTCCGGGTCAGCTTCGGGGCCAGGATCGCCGCGAGCTGCTGCGCGACCGGCTTGGTCTGCTTCGGGTCGGCGGTGATCGCGACCGCGTCCTCGGTGACCGCCAGCTCGACGCCGTTGCGGTCCTCGATGGTGCCGCGGTTGGCGTGCAGGATGTACGTCCGCGCGTTCTCCTTGGTCGCCGCCTGCGCGTAGCTGTCCGGATCCACACCCTGCAGCAGTACGAGCCGGCCGGCGAACAGCGACAGCACGAACGCCATCACGCCGAACGTCATCCGCAACCGCAGCGCCGGCCGCCCCAGCCGCAGCATCCGCGGCGGCTTATGCACCTTCCGCCTCTTCGGCCTGGGCCGCAGCCGATTCTGCGGCGGCCGCTGCTTCGCCGCAGCCTTCTTGACCGCGGCCTTCTTGACGGGAGCTTTCCTGGCCGGTGCCTTCTTGACCGGGCGCTTGGCCGCGGCCTTCTTCGCGGGCGCCTGCTTGCGCGGGGCCGACGTACCACCGGCCGTTCGCTTCGCGGCGGCCTTCTTCACCGGTCGCGGGGCGGCGTCCTTCGCCGCGCGCTGCTGCTCCTCCTGTGCCTTGCGGAGGAGTCGTTCACGGGTGGATTCGGGGCGTTGCGGGGTGGTGCGGCCACTGTCCGTAGCGGATGGACGACGGGGTTGAGCCTTGCGCGGCGGGTTTCCCCGGTCCGGTGCGGCACCGCGCTTACGCGGCGGCGGCTCGTTTCCCCGTCGGTCCGTCATCCGATCATCCCCGTGTGGTCGTGGCGGGCTTCTTCGTCGTGGCCGGCGGCTTCGTGGTGCCCGTCGGCGGTTTGGTCGCGATCCCGGCCGGCGGCTTGGTCGCGCCGGCGGTGGGTTTGGTCGTGGCCGTTCCCGGTTTGACGGCGGTCGGCTTGGTCGCGGTGGGCTTGGCGGCGGGCGGCTTGACCACGGGCGGCTTGGCGGTCGCCTTGCCGGTCGGGGTGCCCGGGCCGAACATCGCCGTACCGGCGCCGGCCTTGCCCTCCG
Source organism: Kribbella shirazensis (assembly GCF_011761605.1). Classification (GTDB taxonomy): domain Bacteria; phylum Actinomycetota; class Actinomycetes; order Propionibacteriales; family Kribbellaceae; genus Kribbella; species Kribbella shirazensis. The sequence continues at coordinate 6,415,564 of NZ_JAASRO010000001.1, forward strand.
CGGGCACACCGAGCACGCGCCCGTCGGACAGCCGCAGGAACACCGGATTCGGGTTCGGCACCATGCCCATCCGGAGCGCCCGGTCGGACAGGTTCTGCGGCGACTCCAGCGTCCGGACCTGCTTCTCCAGCTGCTCCTGCTGGTCGCGCAGCTGGTCCGCCTGGCTGCTCAGCTTGGTGATCGCGAACGTCCCGCTCTGCAGCTCCGTGTTCAGCAGCAGCAGACCGACGAGTCCGGCGGCCAGCAGCGACACGACGAAGATGACGAACGGCATCCGCGGCGGGCGGAACGGCGCGCCGTACACCACCCGCAGCCGCGGCTGCGCCTTCTTCGCGGTGTGACCGGCGGCCGGCGTCACCCGCGCCTTCTGCGGGCTGAAGACAGTACTCATCAGGCCACCAGTCCCCTCTCCCGGACCCGCTCGGCCGCCCGCACCCGCGCAGAGGCGGCGCGCGGGTTGACCGCGACCTCCTCCTCGGTCGGCCGGTCGGCGCCCCGGGTCAGTAGTCTCAGATACGGTTCGTGCCCGGCCGGGATCACCGGGAGGTCGTCGGGTACGTCGGACTTGGTGCCCGCCGCGAACACCTGCTTGGTGATCCGGTCCTCGAGCGAGTGGTAACTCATCACCACGATCCGGCCGTGCAACGCCAGCGCTCCGAGGGCGGCGGGCAGCGCGCGACGCAGTACGTCGAGCTCCCCGTTCACCTCGATCCGCAGCGCCTGGAAGGTGCGCTTCGCCGGGTGTCCCCCGGTCCGCCGGGCCGCCTGCGGGATCGCGTTGCGGACCAGCTCGGACAGCCGCGCGCTGTTCGTGAACGGCTCGGTCTCCCGCTCGCGGACGATCCGGTCCGCGATCCGCCGGGCGAACTTCTCCTCGCCGTACTGGAACAGGATCCGTGCCAGGTCCGCCGCGCTGTAGGTGTTGAGGATGTCGGCGGCCGTGGTCGGGCCGGTCGGGTCCATCCGCATGTCCAGCGGCGCGTCCTGCGCGTACGCGAAACCGCGGTCCGCCTCGTCCAGCTGCATCGACGAGACGCCCAGGTCGAACAGGATGCCGTCGATCGCCGGTACGCCGAGCTCCGCGAGCACCCGCGGCAACTCGTCGTACACGGCGTGCACGAGGGTGATCCGCTCCGCGTACTGCGCGAGCCGCTCGCCGGCCAGCCGCAACGCGGCGGGGTCCCGGTCGAGGCCGATCAGCCGGACCTCGGGAAACTGCCGCAGGAACGCCTCGGAATGACCGCCGAGGCCGAGGGTCGCGTCGACGAAGACGCTGCGATCCCCTGTGCCGGGACGCGCGAGCGCCGGTGCCAGCAGCGCGACCACGCGCTCCAGCATCACCGGCACATGCCGCTCCGCAGCGTCCATCTCGACCCTTCCCGTCGCCGCGGGAGCGACCCTGCCCCCGCAGGTCATTGCAGTGCGTAGACAGCACCGTCCGGTCAGATCGCGGGTACGCCTTCCGGGGAAGTACCTGCTGGTCTTGGCGCCGGGGAAGTGACGCCAACACTCCAGGTCGGAAGTCGGACCCGTGATCTCACCGGACGGTCGGTGTGTTCCAGTCCTCGCACACTGTTCAGCTCGAAGTTCAGAAGATGCCGGGCAGTACTTCCTCGGAGAGGTCGGCGAACGCCTGCTCCTGCTCCGCGGAGTACCGGTTCCAGTTCTCCGTGTTCCAGATCTCCACCCGGTTCATCGCCCCGATGACGACACAGTCGCGATCCAGTGACGCGTAGTCGCGCAGCATCGGCGGGATGGTGACCCGGCCCTGCTTGTCCGGCATCTCGTTGGAGGCGCCGGCGAACAACATCCGTAGGTAGTCCCGCGCACCCTTGTTGGTGATCGGGGCCTGCTTCAACTGCTCGGTCAGCTGGACGAACTCGCGCTCCGGCCACACGGACAGCGACCGCTCCTGTCCACGGGTGATCACCAGGCCGTCGGCCAGCTCGTCCCGGAACTTCGCCGGCAGGAACAGCCGCCCCTTGTCGTCGAGCTTGGGGAAGTGAGTTCCGAGGAACACGCTCCACCTCCCCGTTGCGGACTCTCCGACTCAGGCGAGTGCTTCCACCACTTCAGTTCCACTGCGCTCCACCTTACTCCACTTTCCACCACCGTCAACCAACTTCCGCCCCATTCCGCCCCTGTGCCGCCTGAATCCACGCTCAGCACCCGCGTGTCGCTGCCGCCTCAACTGCCCTGCCCGGACGGCGTGTGGAGCGCCCGTGACAAGCCTCGTGGAGCGAAGTGGAGCGTGCGGTGGAGCGAAAGGGAGGAGCCGGTGGAGGAAAGTGGAGGAGCACCGGACGACTACGGGATGGGTACCTATGAACCGTTCGGGGCGCCGGACCGTGAACCAGATACGGATTCGGAGCGTCGTACGCCCCGCACGCGCCTTCGGCCGCCCGTACGCTGGGGAGAACCGCCAGATCTCTCGCCACGAGACCGACCCGCCGTGAGGGCGTGTGCCGATGAACACCGAAACGCCAGGTAACGAAAATCCCGCGGCTCTAGGCCGGACCCGCGGCGCAGGTGAGAATGTGTCGGCAGTCGACGAATGGGGAGAACACAGAGTGAGCACCACCGCGACCAGTTCGCCGCTGGCAGGGGCCGGGGACTTCGAGGAGCTGGCCGAGGTGGCGGGCCGTGTCCGCCGGGCCATGGAGCAGGTCATCGAGGGCAAGCCCGACGTCGTCGAGGTCGCCATCACGGTCCTGCTGGCCGAAGGTCACCTGCTGATCGAGGACGTGCCGGGCGTCGGCAAGACGATGCTCGCGAAGGCATTGGCCAAGTCGATCGACTGCAGCGTGCGACGGATCCAGTTCACGCCGGACCTGCTGCCCTCCGACATCACCGGTGTCTCGGTCTTCAACCAGGAGATCCGCGACTTCGAGTTCAAGCAGGGCGCGGTGTTCGCGAACATCGTGGTCGGCGACGAGATCAACCGGGCGTCGCCGAAGACGCAGGCCGCGCTGCTGGAGTCCATGGAGGAGCGCCAGGTCACCGTCGACACCACGACGTACATGCTGGAAGCGCCGTTCATGGTGATCGCGACCCAGAACCCGATCGAGATGGAAGGCACCTACCCGCTGCCGGAGGCGCAGCGCGACCGGTTCATGGCGCGGGTGTCGATGGGCTACCCCGAGCCGGCCGCGGAGCTGCGGATGCTGGACGGGCACGCGGCCGACGACCCGCTGCAGAGCCTGCAGCCGGTCACCGACGGCCAGCAGATCCTCCGGCTGGTGAAGACGGTGCAGTCGGTGCACGTGTCCGAGTCGGTCAAGGAGTACGCGGTCGCGCTGGTCGGTGCGACCCGGCGCTCGCAGGAGCTCCGGCTGGGCGCCAGCCCGCGGTCCACGCTGCACCTGATCCGGGCGGCCCGCGCGGCCGCCGCTCTCGATTCCCGTGAGTTCGTCCTGCCGGACGACATCCAGGAGCTCGCGGTACCGGTGCTCGCGCACCGTGTGCTGCCTGCGGCCGAAGCGCATCTCGGTGGGCGCGGCGCGGCCGACATCATCTCCGGTCTGGTGGCGAGCGTGCCGCTCCCCCGTACCCGCCGGGACTGAGACATGCGTCAGGCACTGCGCGGACTGACCACCCGAGGGCGGGCGTTCGTCGCTGCCGGTCTGACGGCTTCGCTGTGCGCGCTGCTGCTCGGCCAGAAGGACCTGCTGCGGGTCGGCATCCTGCTGGCCGCGCTGCCGGTCGTCGCGGCCCTGATCGTCGGCCGGACGCGGCTGCGGCTCCAGGTCCGGCGGAGTCTCGCGCCGGACCAGGTCCCGGTCGGGACGCAGGCGACCGTGGAGCTGACCCTGAGCAACCAGGGCCGGATGCCCGCCGGTCTGTTGCTGCTCGAGGACCGTATTCCCTATGTGCTGGGGCACCGGCCGCGGTTCGTCGTCGATCGGGTCAGCCCGAACTGGCGTCGTACCGTCAGCTACCCGGTCAAGTCCGACGTCCGCGGGCTGTTCCAGGTCGGGCCGTTGATGCTGACGGTCGCCGACCCGTTCGGGCTGGTGGAGACCAGCAGGAACTTCACGCGGAGCCAGTACCTGCTGGTCACGCCGCGGGTCCACCGGTTGCCCGACGTACGGCTGGGGGCGGACCGGGCCGGGTCCGGCGAGAACCGGCCCCGCGCGATCGCGGCCGCCGGCGAGGAGGACGCGACGGTCCGCGAGTACCGCGACGGCGACGACCTGCGCCGGGTGCACTGGCGGTCGACCGCGCGCCGGGGCGAGCTGATGGTGCGCCGCGAGGAGCAGCCGTGGCAGAGCCGGTGTGCGCTGTTCCTGGACGCGCGGACGATCTCGCATCACGGGCACGGGCCCTCGTCGAGTCTGGAGTGGGCGGTCAGCGCGGCCGCGTCGATCGGTATCGACCGGATGCGGCGCGGGTACGTCACGACGATGCTCGGCGGACCGACGACGCTGTCGGCGATCACCCAACGCACGTCCGCGGCGGTGCACCAGCCGCTCTCGCAGCAGCAGTTGCTGACCGAGTGCGCGACCGTCGAGGAGCACAAGTACGCCGAGATCGCGCCGCTGCTGACCGTCGACCGGCACGTGCAGGAGCCGAGTCTGGTGATCGCGGTCCTCGGCGCCTGCAGCGCCGATGACGTCGTCGCCCTGAACCGGTGGCGGACAAGCCAGGCGACCGGCGTCGCCCTGCTGCTGGACGCGGCCAGCTGGGCGGTCGGCGCCGAGGCGACCGAGAAGGCGGCCCGCCTGGCCGCCGCCACGGACGCCACCGAGAACGAACTGCGCCGCAACGGCTGGCGGGTCGCCAGAGCCCGCCGCGGCGACGACCTCCCGACGGTGTGGTCCAGCCTGGGCCTGAGGAGCGGACGTATCGCATGACCGGACACGCGCGTATTTCCATTGCTGCCTGGGGAGCGACCGTGCTCGGGTCGCTCGTGCTGACGCCGGTGTTCTCCGGGCCGTTCCTGTTCATCAGCGCGTTCCTGTGTGCGCTGGTGACGGGCGCCGGGGTCCTGTTGCAGAACCTGCGGATCCCGCGGATCGTCGTACCGATCGTCCAGCTGCTCGTCCTGGTGGAGCTGCTGTCGCTGTTCTTCCTGCGGGGGACGTTGAGGTTCGGTCTGATCCCGGTGAAGGCGACCGCGCTCGAGTTCAACGCGCAGATGGTCGACGCGATGGACTCCATCAACCGGTTCAGCGCGCCGCTGCCGCAGGATTCGCACCTGACGCTGTTCGCGGTGTCGGTGATCGCCGCCACCGGGTTCCTGATCCACGTCATCGCCGTGCAGCTGCGGCAGGCCGCATGGTCCGGGTTGCTGTTGCTGATCATGTACACGGTGCCGGCCGCGACCGTGCACGGCGGACTGCCGTGGTTGCTGTTCATCCCGCCGGCGATCGGGTACATCGTGCTGCTGTCGGCCGAGGGCCGCAGCCGGCTCAGCCGCTGGGGCCGCCGGATCTCCGGGGTCTCGCACCTCGACGCCGCCGAGCCGGTCGAGGCGTCGGCACTCGGTCAGGCCGGCCGCCGGATCGGGCTGACCGTGGTCGCGATCGCCGCGCTGCTGCCCGCGCTGCTGCCGACGCTGCCGGAAGGTGTCATCGGCAACGGCCTGGCCGGCGCCGGCACCGGTAGCGGAGTCGGCGCGTCGATCTCGTCGACCGACCCGATGCTCGACATGGGCAAGAACCTCAAGCGTGGCGACAACGTCGTCGCGCTCACGTACAAGGGCGGTCCGGCGGGCGGCACGTATCTGCGGCTGACCGCACTCGACCTGTTCGACGGCAACATCTGGCGGATCGGGCCGCGGACCGACGGCCAGAAGCTGAACGGCGGACAGCTGACACCGCCGCCTGGTTACACGGGCGACCTGTCGAAGGTCGCGCGGACCTCGATGGAGATCGACGTCACCCGCACCTTCCGGTCCCAGTTCGCCCCCGTCCCGTATCCGCTGCACTCGATCTCGCTGAAGCGGGACTGGCGGTACGACGCCGGCTCGCTCGACGTGGTGTCGACGAACGGCTCGATCGTCGGCGGCAAGAAGTACAAGTTGACGTCGTACGACCTGCAGCCGACACCGGAGCAGCTGCACGAGTCGATCACCACCGGCGCCCCGGACCAGTACACGCTGTCCGTGCCGGGCAGGACGCCGGTGGAGGTCAAGCAGCTCACCTACGACATCACGAACAGCGCCCAGGACAACAAGTTCGAGGCCGCCGTACTGATCCAGAACTGGTTCCGCAGCGGCGGCGGCTTCACCTACAGCACGCAGAACGCCAAGGGCAGCGGGATGGCCGCGCTCGAGGACTTCCTGCTGCGGAGCAAGGAAGGGTACTGCGAGCAGTTCGCGACCGGGATGGCGCTGATGGCGCGCATCGTCGGGATCCCGTCCCGGGTCGGGATCGGGTTCCTGCCCGGGACGTCGGACAAGGACGGCGAGTACACGGTCCGGATGCACGACATGCACGCGTGGCCGGAGCTGTACTTCCAGGGCCTCGGATGGGTCCGGTTCGAGCCGACGCCGTCCGCGCGCGTGGCGACCACGCCGGGCTGGACGGTGCCCGCGACCGAGAACCCGACCACCCCGACGACCGCGCCGACCAACGCGCCGACCACGCCGGGCGACAAGGAGACCCCGGGCATCGACAGGCCGAGGAACGATCCGAACCTGCCGAACGACACCGGCGTCGCGATCGTTGACACCGGCAACTGGTTCACCAACGGCGGCGGACAGGTGATCGCCGCGGCGCTGGGTGTCGCACTGCTGCTGAGCATCCCGTGGCTGGTCCGGATGCTCACCCGGCGGCGGCGCTTCCTGCGGCCACCGGGACGGGCCGGGGCCGAAGGGTTGTGGGCGGAGATCAGGGACACGGCGCGCGATCTGGGCCTGGACTGGTCCGACGTCGCGACGCCGCGGCAGGCCGGCCAGTGGCTCGTGTCGAAGCTCCCCGAGGACACGCATCAGGCTGCACACCGACTGGCGCGCGGGATCGAGTCCCTCCGGTACGCCGGAGACGCCGATCCCGGACTGGACCTGCGCGACGACGCATCCGCCGTACGCAAGGCCCTCTGGTCGCAGGCATCCCTGCGTCGTCGCTGGCGGGCGCGTCTGCTGCCGCCGTCGTGGCGCTGGTACCTGAGCCGAGGCACCAACGAGGCCTCCGACCTCCTGGACGAGTTCGACCTCCTCCTGGCCCGCCTGCGCTCGCTCCTCCTGCCCAAACGAGCACGCACCAACTAGCCCGCCACACGCCGACCCCACTGGCATGGCCGGTGAGGTCGGCCTGCTGGTGGGCCTGCGGGAGCCCGGCAGTTGTGGCGTCTGCAGGCGGGCTGCGGGCTGCCACACAAACAACCACACCCGTCCCACCAGGGCACGGGTGTGGTTGAAAGTTCGGGAGATCAGGCCTGCGGTGCGGGGACCGTCAGAGGTCTTCCTCGCGCCGACGGCGCCAGCGGTCCTCCATGCGCTCCATGAAGCTGCCGGACGAGTCGTGCCTGGTCCGGTGACGCTTGGTCGGCGGTGGCGGCGGCGGGATGTCGTCGGACTCCCCCGCGTTGCTGATCCGCTTCATGCTCAGCGCCGCGATGTACAGGCAAGCGACCATCATCACGAAGCCGATGACGCCGATGATGGTGTTGGGAATGATCGCACCGGTCATCAGCACCGCGATGCCCAGCACGAATCCAACGCCGGCGAGCACTGCCCGGCGCTTGTAGTACAAGCGCACATTGGTCCCACGCATGGCGGAGACGAACTTCGGGTCTTCCGCAGCAAGGGCACGTTCGAGCTGCTCGAACTGGCGCTGCTCTTCTTCCGAGAGGGGCACCGTCGATCCCTCCATGATGAGCACGATCTCGATAGGCCGCCTCCAGTCTAGGCCGCGCCCGCGTCACACGAAACCCTGACCGCCTGTCCAGCGCGTCACGGTCCCGCAACTGCCCCGCAACGTGGCGCTCAAACTCACGTCCTTCGGCGTGTCGCTCACAGCCCGTCGACAGCCACCACCCCACCGCGCTGCCGGAGTGACGCGACTGTCACCCTCCGTCGCAATCCCCGCGGACCCGCGGGGACCCGGTTCAGCGGGTCGCGAGGATGTGGAGCTGCGTCGCCAACGCCCGGAACGCGGGGTGCTGACTGGCCGCGCGCTCGAGCTCGGCCAGCGAATCCGCGGCGCCCGGCTCGGAGTCGACGAACGCGGACGGCACCAGGTCGGCGAACGTCCGTACGCCGTGCACCGTGTGCACCATGAACCCGGCATCGGCCAGCTGCGCCGCGATCCCGGCCTCGTCGAACCGCCGCGGCATCGGATCGGTCGCACCCCAGCGCCCGTCCGGGTCCTGCAACGCGATCCGCGCCTCGGCCAGGTGACCGGCCAGCGCCCGCGCCAGGACGACCGCGTTGCGCTGGGCAACGAGCAGACTCAGTACGCCGCCTTCCCGCAGGACCGACGCCATCGCCTGCAGGGCCTGCATCGGGTCGTCGACGACCTCGAGGACCCCGTGGCACAGAACGGCGTCCGCGGTCGACTCCCCCGCCAGCCCCAGCAGCTCCGCCGCGTCGCCCTGGACACCACGGACCAGTTCGCTGACCCCCTCGTCGCGGGCCCGGCGTTCGAGCGAGGCGAGCGCGTCCGGACTCGGGTCGACGACCGTCACCCGATGCCCCTCGACAGCCAGCGGAACCGCGAACCCACCGGTCCCGCCGCCGAGGTCGACGATGTCCAGCCCGGCGCCCGGATCGGTCCGCGCACGCCCCGCCAACGCGACGCGCAGTGCCTCCCCGACCAACGCCGTCCGCACGCTCCGCCGCCGCCGCTCCACCATCGACCCTCCAGCTCATGTCCCCCGACCGCCCCACCCCGCCACACCCTACTTCCACCCGGCCACGTCCATCCCGCCCGCCTGTCGTAAGCAGTACATAAGTCCTGAGACCTGTCGCCGGAGGCGCAATCGCGCGACTCTCAGGACAAGATCACCAGGGAGGGATCATGGCCATCTTCAGTAAGTCCTTCGACGAGCCGGACGAGCAACGCACACCGGACAAGACGAGCGTCAACGTCGTCAAGCTGCCGGGCGCCAGTGTCGCCCGGATCACCTTCCAGCCCGGCTGGCGCTGGTCCGAGTGCATCCGTCCGGTCATCGGCGGTGACTCGTGCCAGGTCCGGCACGTCGGCACCCTGCTGTCCGGCGAGATGGAGGTCGTCCACAACGACGGCACGAAGGCGCAGTTGGTGCCGGGGGTCGCGTACGTCATCGAGCCAGGACACGACGCGTGGGTCGTCGGCAACGACCCGGCCGTCGGCCTGGAGTTCGAGTCGCTCGCTGCGGAGACGTACGCCAAGGCCTGAAGCGGTGGCCGATCCGGCTGAGGCAGCAACAGGAGGGGGCTGCTGCCTCACCGGATCCGGGCCTCGCGCGACCCGTCAGGACGGCGTGCGCGCGATGACGTACAGGCGGCGGGTTGTCTCGGCCCGGGTGGTGATCGGGCCGCGGAGGTACCACTCGACGTCCGTGAGGCCGGCCGCTTCGAGGACCGGCACGAGGTCGGTCGCGTCGTGGAGGACGTAGTCGAGGTCGACCTCGTGGCCGAGCAGCTTGTCGACGTGGCGGACCTCTTCGCCTGCGTGCAGGGCGAGGACGAGCCATCCGCCGGGGTCGAGCGGGCGGGTCAGGGCCGCGAGGGCCTCCGGCAGCTCGGAGGCGGCGAGGTGGATGAGTGAGTACCAGGCGAGCACCGCCGTCCAGCCTGAGCTGGCGGGCGGACGGGCGAGGCGGCGCAGGTCCCCGATCTCGAACCTGAGCCGCGGAAACCGCCGGCGCGCCTCCGCGACCATCTCCGGTGACACGTCGATCCCGGTCGCGTCGGCGTCACGATCGGCGAGGTACGCCGTGATGTGCCCGGGCCCGGAGCCGACCTCCACGATCGGCCGACCGTTGGCGTGGGCAATCACCCGGTCGAGCAGCCAGCGCTCGAACGGCAACCCGTCCAGTTCGTCCAGCAACTCCTCGGCGTACGACGTCGCGACGGAGTCGTACGCCGTACGCACCCGGGCGTCCCGCGCCTCGACGCCGTCGGCGATCACGGCGTCGCGGTCGACGGGCTCCACCGCGGCAACCGCTTCCACTTCGGGCACCGGCCCGAGGAGGTGGATCCAGCGGCGGTCGTGCTGACCGGGGCGGCGTTCCAGTTCGCGGACGAGCGGCTCGGGGCGCGCGGCCAGGCGGCGCAGGCACTCCTCGACGTCACTCCGGTCGTCGAACTTGTGCAGCCGCTCGGTCCGCGTCCGCAGCTCGCCCGGCGCCTGGGCGCCGCGCAGCAGCAGCACGGTGATCAGCGCGCGCTCGTCCTCCGCGAGTTCGAGCTTCTCGTCGAGGATCTGGTGGTACTTCAACGTCCGGCGACCGGTGTCGACCCAGACGATCCGCACCAGCTCACGGTCCCGCAACCCGCGGGCGACCCGCTCCACCGTTCCCTGGTCGTAGTCCACGACGGGATCGCGATTGCTGGTCTGATTGCACGCCGTGCGCAACGCGTTCGCCGTCAACGGGTACGACGCCGGCACCGTCGACTGCTTCTCCAGCAAGCTCCCGAGAACCCGCTGCTCCTCGACATCCAACACCGGAAGTCCGCTCACCCCGCCGACCCTAGACGGTGTGCGGTCGGCCGTGCCAGGCTCAGCCGGGCTGGTACGTCTCCGGCAGGGTCAGCGGCTCGAAGGCCGTGCCGTTGCAGGACGGGCACAGGGTGTCGGCGTGAAGGCCGGATCCGGCGCACCGGGTGCAGAGGCCGTCGTGCCAGGAGTCACCGGACAGGGCCTGGTGTGGGCGTGGGTAGTGGGTGTCCGGCAGGTAGCACTCGGCACCGGTGAGGGCGTGGACGCGACCGCACAGGTCTTTGCCCAGGCCTCTCGAGGGTTCGCTCACGGTCGGGATCTCCTCAACTGCGGGGGACGTCAGCTGGCTTGCATCCAGGACTGGGTCAGGACGGACTGCGGGTCGGTGGTCGCGGTGAGCACCGGGGTGGTGGAGAGCCGCAGGCTGGCTTCGACCTGGGTGTAGAACGTCTCCACCGCGCGGACCAGGTCGTCGGCCTCGCGGGTGGTGACGGCACGCTCCAGCCCTGCCTCCGCGGCGGCGCGCTGCGCGGCACCGGCGGCGAAGAACGTCGCCCACTCGCCGAACTCCGGCGCGACCTCGGCGAGCAGCACCCAGGCGTTGCGCTGGACCCGGCGGCGGCTACCCGAGCGCACCGGACGGGCGCGGACGGCGAGGACCGCGGCCGCGACCCGGAGCGCCGCGACGTGGGCACTCGAGTAGCGGATCAGGTGGTCACTGGTCTCGGTCGCCTCGGCCAAGGCGGCGCGGGCACGGAACAGCTCTCGGCTGGCCGCGCCGGCCGCGGCCGGCGACACCGGTGAAACAGTCATCGGTCGGTCACCCTCTCCAGTTGCCAACGGCCCGAATCCGGGTCGTGGGCGAGATCGAACATCTCCTGCCGCCCGTACCTGCCGCAGCCCGCTTCTACCCGGAACACGGCCCGCTCCGGGCCCCATTCCGCGTCCAGGACGCCGACGGCCGCCGGGGTCACCTGCGACGGGGAGGGAAGCGTGGCAGCGGGGCGCGAACGGGGGTTGGCCGCCGCTGCCACGCCGGCTCGGGTGCGGGTGGAACGTGTACTGCGGGCCGCCGAGCAGACCTCGGCGACCGTGGCCGCGTCGATCCGGGCGAGCGAGTCGGGCGCCGTCCGGCGATCGGCGCGGGCGTCGTACGCCAGGACGGCCCGGTTGTCCGCCGGGCCGGCGAACGCACGGGCGACCTGTGGGTCGTGGATGTCACCGGTGCCGATCACGCCGCGCTCCCACCAGGCGGCCGTCTCGGTCCAGTGCGACTTCACGGAGCGGACACGCCACAGGCGGCCGCGCCAGAGGAACTGGTCGGGGGTCTGCACACCGTCCACGGACACCGAGTGCACCTCGACGGCGTCGTCGAACTCCCACATGCTCCATCGCCTCCTGTGTACCGAACGGTGTTCCTGATCGACGGCCGGCTCCGGGTCGGCGGCCCGGCGGCCGAGCGCGGGATGGGGGTCGAGGACCACCCCGCTGCCCGGTCCGCCGGGGCCACCGGATTCCGATGCGGCCGCAACTCCGCACCGGAGCCGTCCAGCTGTCCGGCTCGCCCCGGGCCGGCCTCCCGACGAAACCGGAACCGAGGCAATCGAACATCTGTTCGAACACTGGAAGCGTATCGCCGCCCGCCGACAGTCGTCAACGGGCCGTAAGGCCGGCGCGCCGCCACGGGCGCCCTCGAGCCGCCAGACTGGGAACTCCACAACGGAGGGACGAACGATGCGGACACGGACAGCCGGAATCGCCGCGGCGGCGGTCGCCGTCGTGGTGGCAGCGGTGGCGCTGCCGCTCTTCCAGCCGTGGCGGGTGCTTACCGACAAGGTCGTCGACGAGGCGCTGCCCGGCGCTGTTCCGATCTCCACGACTTCATCGTCGACGACGCCACCGACAGTTTCCGTCGAGTCGCCGAAGCCGTCCGTCCCGCGCTCCACCCCGCCCGCCGGGCCGAAGGTGCTGCTGACCGGTGCGCTGATCACCCACGAGCACCGCACCTCCGGCAAGGTCGCCGTCATCGCCCTTCCCGACGGCAGCCGGATCCTCCGGATCGAGAACCTCGACACCTCCGACGGCCCCGACCTGAAGGTCTGGCTCAGCGACGCGAAGGTCACCCCGGGCCGGGCCGGCTGGCACGTCTTCGACGACGGCAGCTACCAGAACCTGGGCGACCTCAAGGGCAACCACGGCAACCAGAACTACGTGATCCCCGCCGGCGTGAAGCTCGAGAGCTTCCGCAGTGTCGCGATCTGGTGCGACCGGTTCAACGTTTCGTTCGGTGCCGCAACTCTCGCCTAAGCTCACCAGGGTGAGCAGTCATCCGAATGTGCAGAAGGTCGCCGACGCGCTCCGGGCCGCCGGCGCGACCGGCGAGATCGTGATCCTGGACGAGGCGGTGCCGACCGCGGCGGCCGCGGCGGCGGAGCTCGGGTGCGAGGTCGGCGCGATCGCCAACAGCCTGATCTTCGACGGCGACGGTGCCCCGGTGCTGATCCTCACCTCGGGCGCGCACCGCGTGGACACCGCGAAGGTCGCCGCCGAGCTCGGGATCGGCAAGCTGAAGCGGGCCAAACCGGAGTTCGTCAAGGAGCACACCGGTCAGTCGATCGGCGGGGTCGCCCCGGTCGGGCACCCCGGCAGGGTCCCGACGTATGTCGACACCGCGCTCGAGCAGTACGACGTGATCTGGGCCGCCGCCGGCATCCCGCACTCGGTGTTCCCCACGACGTACGGCGAACTCCTGAAGCTCACCGACGGCACGCCGGTCACCGTCAACTGAGCGTTGCCGGGATCGCGGTCCGCAGGAAGCGCCGGGTCAGCGACGCGCGGGTGTGCCGCCACCACGGCCCGGTCCGGAACGCCGGCCCGTAGCGGCGGCGCCTGATGTCCTCGACCACGTCCGCGGGCGCACCGAGCCGGGGCAGGACGTCGAAGGCCGCCCGCTTGGTGATCAGGTCGCCGGTCGCCAGCGTGACGTGCGCGCGGGCGACCGTGAGCAGGCCGAGGTCGACCCAGACGTCGCGGTACCACGGCTTCCGCTTCCAGGTGACGGGCAGCCAGAACTCCCGCAGATCGCGGCGGACGAAGGCGAAGAGTTCCTCGTCGGTGACCGCGGGCAGCAGCTCGGCCGGCGCCGGGCCGTAGAGCGTTCGGTTGCCGATGGCAAGCTCCCGGCGGGTCACCGGCGTCACCGGACGGTCGAAGTACCGGCCCTGCGCGAACGTCGGGTGCCGGACCGAGAGATCGGCCAGCTGCGACGTCAGCATGTAGGAGCAGTGCAGCTTCTCGGCCAGCGGATCCCGGCTGATCAGCTCCTGGTGTACGTCGGCCACGGCCGAGGACACCGGTGCGGAGACGACGGCGACCACGTCGAGGTCGCTGCGCCCCAACTGGTAGTCCCCCAGTGCCAGTGACCCGTGCAGCCAGACCGCCTCGACGGCAGCGACAGAGCGCACTGACGTGACGAAGCCGCCCAGCAGTTGCTGGACGGCTTCGTCGATCACGGCAGCTAGATTAGACGGCCGGCTTCACATCCACGTCGGCGGCCCGGACGTATGCCATCCGGTGGCCGAACCAGATCTGGTAGTACTTGTCCTTCCCGAGCACCTGGACCTTGTCCGCCGGCGGCTGCCCGGCGAACGTCACGGCCCGGTAGTAGTCGGTCTCGATGTCCAGATCACCCACCGGGTACGCCTGACCCGCGCCGATCGAGTACTGCAGCGGAGTCACCGTCTGGTAGGGAATCCCGGCCGGGTACGCCGACTGCTCCGGGTACGCACGTCCGTACACCGGCACCGACGTCTTCCCGGCCTTCGGCTTCACGACCAGCCCGGGCTTGGCGAACGCGTCCGGCGCGGACGCCGGGCTCTTGAACCAGCCCTTCGCACCCAGGTACCAGACCGCGACCCAGTCACCCTTGCGCTCGGCAACGACGTACTTCGAACCAGCTGCCACCCGCGCTCCGATGTCGGACACCACTGTGGTGCTGTCGGACCCGTCCGGGTGCAGACCGAGGTCCTTGACGAGCGGTGCGTTGTCGTCGGGCGCCTGACGCAGGTACACGAAGTTGGTGCCCTGCGGCGTGCAGGTCGTCCCGGCGCCGGTGCAGTTGGTGAGGACCTGGACGTTGTCCTCGAAGCCCGGCTTGATCGTCACGATCGAGCCCTCACGCACCGGGAACACCGACTGGCCCCAGATCGGCGCGCCGATCAGGTCCATGTAGTGCTCCCAGTCCCAGTACGGTCCCGGGTCCCAGTGCATGCCGCGAACATTGCCGGGCACCGTACCCGGGATCTGGTCGTGGCCGATGATGTGCGCCCGGTCGAGCGGGATGTTGTTCTTCACCGCCAGGTAGCGCACCAGCTTGGCCGAGTTGCGGTAGAGCGACTCGGTGTACCAGGTCGCACCCTGGGCCGCGAAGCCCTCGTGCTCGATGCCGATGCTGTGCATGTTCACGTACCAGTTGCCCGCGTGCCAGGCGACGTCCTTGGCCTTCACGTGCTGCCAGGTGTGGCCGTCCGAGGACCGCATCGTGTACTGCCAGCTCACGTACGTCGGGTCCTGGACCAGGTTCAGCACGCCCCGCCAGCCGCCCTCGGTGTCGTGGACGATGATGTAGTCGATCTTGCCGGTGTTCGGGCGGTCGGCCAGGTCGTGGTTGCCGTAGTCACCGCCGCCCAGGTCCTGGTACGGCGCCGGCAGCCACTCGCAGCCGAGCGACGGCGGGCACTCCACGTCCGAGGCGGCGGCCTTCACACCGTCCGGCAGCGACAGCTTGGTGAGCTGCGTCTTGTCCGGCGTCACCGCGACGGCCGGCATCACGATCTGCTGCCCGGTGTTCGTCGTCCGCGCCGCGCCGCGGGCCATGATCGCGTAGACGTCGTCGGCGAACCCGGCCGCGCCGGCCTTGTCCCCCGCCTCGGCGTACGAGGCCACCGCGCCGTACCACTCGGCCGGTGAGGTGTTCGCGCCGACCGGCAGGCCGAGCGATTTCTGGTACGACGCCAGCAGCGCGGCGCCGCCGTGGATGTTGGCCGTGGTGTCCTTGCGCAGCGCGACCGGGTCCAGCCCGGTCAGCTCGGCGGCCTTGTACAGCGTGCGCAGGGACTCGGCCCTCGCGACCTTCTGCTTGTCGGACAGGTCCGCGGCCTTCGCCGCGCCGGGTGCGGTGAGGTGCATCGGGCCGTAGCCGCCCGACGTGCTCTGCGCACCGGCGTGGTCGTCCCAGCGGGACTCCGCGTACGAGACGGCCAGCAGGACCGACTCCGGTACGCCGTACTGCGCGGCCGCCGCGCTGAACGCCGAGGCGGCGGCGGACGGTGCCGGCGTCGAGGCCGCCGTGGACGCGAGGGCGGGTGGACCTTCGGACGACACGCCGGTCAGGGCGACCGGCAGCGCTACCGCAGCCAGTGCGGCAAGAATCTTCGAACGACGCAGCATGATGTTCTCCTGAACCCGTAGGGCGGGTGCCGGTCACACAGACTGGCAGCCTAGTCACTGTGAGTCGAGGCGACGCGGATGTCAACGGTTAACCAAAACTCGCGGGAGCGGGTTCGATACTGACGAAATCATGCCGGGAACTGCGCCGGCCACCCTGGGTTACGGAGTACGACGATGGAAGCGCTGCCGTTGGCGGTCACGACGGGCTGGGCCAGTGGCGTCAACGCCTACGCCTGCGTGCTGATCCTCGGTCTGCTGGGCCGCTTCGCCGGCGCCGGCGACGTACCGGACGCACTGACCACGACCCCGGTGCTGATCGCGGCGGGTGTGCTCTTCGCGTTCGAGTTCGTCGCCGACAAGATCCCGTACGTCGACTCCGCGTGGGACGCGATCTCGACCGTCATCCGGCCGACCGTCGCCACGATCATCGCCGCGCTGATGTCCGGCGAGGCGAGCACGTTGCAGCAGGCCGTGATCGCCACCGCCGGCGGTCTGGTGGCGCTGCTCTCGCACGCGGTGAAGTCGAGTCTGCGGCTCGCGATCAACACCTCCCCCGAGCCCGTCACGAACATCGCCGCCTCGTCCGGTGAGGACGTCGTGGTCGCCGGTGTGGTGTCACTCGCCGTGTTCCATCCGGAGGCCGCGCTGATCATCGCGGGCATACTCCTGCTGCTCGGCCTGATCGGCGTCTACCTCGCGTTCCGGTTCATCCGGCGCGGGTATCAGCGCTTCAAGGCCTGGCGAGCGAAACGTGGTGTCCCTGCGACCGGAAGCAGTGCTGTCTGATGGCGAACGTGATTGTCGTGGGAGCCGGCCTGGCCGGTCTCGCGAGTGCTGTGCGACTGGCCAAGCTCGGCCACCAGGTCACCATCTGCGAACGCGGCGAGCGTCTGGGTGGCGCGCTGGGCCGTGTCGAGGCGGACGGCTTCACCTGGGACGCCGGAGCGGCCAGTACGACGCTGCCCGCCGCGCTGCGCGACCTGTTCCGCAAGAGCGGCCGTCCGATCGAGAGCCTGGTCAAGCTCGACCCGGTGACCGAGCCGCGCCGTCACCTGTTCGCCGACGGCTCCGTCCTCGACCTGCCGGTCAGCGACCGCGGCGCACAGGAGGAAGCCTGGACCGGCCTGGCCGGTGGTGCTGTCGCCGAGCAGTGGACCGCTCTGGTCGACGCGTACGGCGACACGTGGCAGATCCTCCGGAAGACCTCGCTGGAGCCGCCACTCGAGAACAAGGTGCCTCTCAAGACCGTCCGTGCCCTCAAACCCTGGCAGTCTCTGGAAAAGGTCGCCCAGCGCGAGTTGAGCGACGACCGCGCCCGGGCGGTACTGCGGCACTTCGCGGCCCAGGGCGGATCGGAAGCCACCCTCACACCGGGGTACATGGGCGTCTGGTCGTACCTGGAACGCACGTTCGGTCGCTGGACGATCGCGGGCGGTTTCGGCGCACTGACCGACGCCTTGGTACAGCGGGCGAGCGAACGCAAGATCACCGTTCGCACCAGTGCTGAGGTCGTCGGCGTCACCACCTCGAACAGTGCGGTGACCGGCGTACGGCTGGCCGACGGCGAGGAGATCGCCGCGGACATCGTCGTGAGCGACGTCGACCCGCGCGAGCTGTACGAGTGCCTCGTCGACGATCCGGCGGCCAAGAAGGTGCGCAAGAAGATCCTGTCGACACACCAGGCGCAGGCGGCGTACGTCGTACATCTCGGTCTGAAGGATCCGGTGCCGCAGCTGCCGTTCGAGACCGTACTGCACGGCACACCGACCGTCGTCGTACGGACAGGCGGTACGGCACCGGCCGGTCACCAGGCGTGGTCCGTGCTGGTCCACGGCTACCCCACCGACGACGTACTGGACCTCTTGGTCGCGCGCGGACTCCCTGTCCGGGAGAACGTGGTGTCGCGGCAGACGTCGCCGTCCTGGTGGGCCGGCGTCGCCTGGGAGGGCTACCGGACCGCCCGCCGCCGGGCCGCGAACGTGTCGCCGGTGAAGGGCCTGTACTGCGTCGGCGCGGGCGCGCATCCGGGCTCCGGAGTCCCCGCGACCACGCTCGGCGCGGCGATCGTGGCGGACGCGATCGGGAAGGCCTAGGGATTGTCCTGGACCCCTGTGGGGTTGGACACGGGCGCGAACTAAGATTGGTTGTTCCTGTGTTCTGAGCGGGGCAGGAGCCCGGCGGTAGAGAGGACCTCGGTGGATCAATCCCCCACATCGGCCGATCACGACAACCACGACACTGTGGAGAAGGCTGAGCTGGCGGCTGAGCAACAACACGTCGACCGGGTGTACGGCCGGGTCGAGGAGGCCGCCCGATCGGCGTCGCGGATCGCCGTCGAAGGTCACCAGCGCGGCCAGGCGCAGAACGTCGGCCGGGTCCGCGAGGAGGAGCAGACCGGCCTCTACGAGCGGGACGTCCTGGTGTTCGCCGCCGCCCGCCGGATCGCCGAGCTCGACGCCGAGCACGAGGGCCTGGTGTTCGGCCGGCTCGACTCCGACCGGGGCGACGACGAGCCGCCCGCCGCGAGCGCGGCCGAGCTCGACAAGCTGTACGTCGGGCGGATCGGTGTCCGCGACGCGGAGTACGAACCGCTCGTGATCGACTGGCGCGCCCCCGCGGCCGAGCCGTTCTACCGGGCCACCGCGACGGACCGGCAGAAGGTCGTCCGGCGACGCGTACTGCGGAACAAGGGTCCACGCATCGCCGGGCTCGAGGACGACCTGCTGGCGCCCGAACGCGCGCCGGAGGACCTGCCCGTGATGGGCGAGGGCGCGTTGATGGCGTCGCTGTCGCGGGCCCGCGGTCGCACGATGCGGGACATCGTCGCCACGATCCAGGCCGAGCAGGACGAGGCGATCCGGGCACCAGCCCGTGGTGTCACCGTCATCGGTGGTGGACCGGGAACGGGCAAAACGGTGGTCGCTCTGCACCGAGCGGCGTACCTGCTCTACAGCGACCGCAGGCGTTTCGAGCGTGGCGGCGTACTGGTCGTCGGACCGTCCGCTGCCTTCATGGCGTACATCGAGCGGGTGCTGCCGAGCCTTGGTGAGAACACCGTCTCGCTGCGGGCCGTCGGCGAGCTGGTCGACGGCGTGCGGGCGACTGCGGTCGACGACGCCGCGGTGGCCGCGATCAAGGGCTCGCTGCGGATGCGCGGCATCCTGTCGCGTGCCGCCCGCGACCGCGTCCCGCACGCGCCGACGACGCTCCGCGTTTTCCTCGGCGGCGCCACCGTCGAGCTGGACGCCAACCAGCTCGACAACGTACGGCGGAACGCGCTGCGCCGCACCGCCCGCAACCGCGCGGCGACCGAGGCGCGCAAGGGTCTGATCGCCGCGCTGTGGCAGCGGTTCCCGGAGGATCTGCGCAACGGGCCGCTCGGCGATCGCGAGGCGTTCGGTGACCGGGTGACCGACACTCCTGCCTTCCGCACGTTCTTCGCCCAGTGGTGGCCGGTGGTGACTCCCGAGGCGGTGCTGCGGTGGCTGGGTGACCCGCGCCGTCTGCAGCGCTGGGCCCGCAACGACCTGACACCTGTCGAGGTCGACGCGCTCGCCACCGCGATCCGGACGACGCCTGAGTTCACCATCGCCGATGTCGCGCTGCTGGACGAGCTGAGCGCGTTCCTGGGTCGTCCTCCGGTCGTGGAGAACAACGACGAGGAGTTCGACTGGCTGGAAGGGCTGACGGACGGCGTCAACGAAGTACTGACCAGCTCCGAGCGCCGCGCCCGGGCCGCGGCTGCCCGCGAGGCCGAGGAGCCCGAGGAGTACGCGCACGTACTGGTGGACGAGGCGCAGGATCTCTCCCCCATGCAGTGGCGGATGGTCACCCGGCGTGGGCCGCAGGCCAGCTGGACGATCGTCGGCGATCCGGCGCAGAGCTCCTGGCCGGACCCCGACGAGGCGCGCGCGGCGATGGACTCGATGCTGTCCCACCTGCAGCGGCACACGTTCCGGCTGTCCACCAACTACCGGAACTCGGCCGAGATCTACGCGTTCGCCGGTGAGGTGATCCGGCAGTCCATTCCGGACGCGGACCTGCCGAACGCGGTCCGCAGTACCGGGGTGGAGCCGGAGCACAGGGTCTTCGACGCCGGCAAGGTGGCCGAGGCGGCAGGCGACGCGGCAGGCGAGCTGCTCGAGCTGGTCGAGGGCACCGTCGGCGTCATCGTGCCGCCCGCGCTGCGGCCCGTGGTCGACCCGGTCCTGGCCGAGATCGACGACCCACGAGTCATCGCCGTCAGCCCGCTGGAGTCCAAAGGGCTGGAGTACGACGCGGTCGTGGTGGTCGAGCCGGACCGGATCGTCGCCGACACGCTAGGTGGCGAACGGGCACTGTACGTCGTGCTGACCCGGGCGACGCAGCGACTCGTCACCGTGAACAGCACGACGCACTGGCTGCCGTCCTGAACGGGTTCTAGCCGCGCGGCACCACGTACGACACCAGGTCGGCCTCGTCCGCGGCGAGGTCGGCCCAGTGGCAGGTGAGGTGCAGGATCGCGAGACCGGTGGTCGGGTACTTCTTTGTGAGCTCGACACGCTCCGGGCTGGTGCCGTCCAGGGCGAGCTCGTCGGCGAGCCACGGGATGCCCGGGGCGTGACCGACGACGATCACCGTGCGGGCCTCGGCCGGGGCCTCGCGGACCACGTCCAGGAGGCCGTCGGTGTCGGCGTTGTAGACCCGCTTGTCGTACCAGACGTCCTTGGCGGTGACGCCGGCCTCGGCGACGTACCTCCAGGTCTCCCGGGTGCGCTTCGACGGCGAGCACAGGACCAGGTCCGCTTCGATGCCTTGGGCAACAAGATGCCGTCCGGCCGCGCCGGCGTCGGCGCGGCCGCGGTCGGCCAGCGGGCGTTCCAGGTCCGGCAGCTCCGGATGGGTCTCCGCCGGCACCGCCTTGGCGTGCCGGAGCAGGACGAGAGTACGGTCGATCAACAGGTCCGACGGGTCAGCCATTGCGTCAGGATACGACCGATGAGCTGAGGTTGCGGAACACCTGTCGCGTCGCGGTCGATCTGTTCAACGTAATGAAATGAATGCCCGGCGCGCCGCCCTCGAGCAAACGCTCGCATAGCTCGGTCGCGATCTCGATGCCGACCTCGCGCACGGCGGCCGGCTCGTCCTCGACGGCGAGCAGCCGGTCGGTCACGGCCTTGGGAAGCGCCATGCCGGTCAGCTCGGCCATCCGCTGGATCTGCTTGATGTTGGTCACCGGCATGACGCCGGGCAGCACCGGGATGTCGCAGCCGAGCGCGGTCGCGCGGTCGACGAGCCGGAAGTAGTCGTCGGCGCCGAAGAACATCTGGGTGATCGCGTAGTCCGCACCGGCTTGCGCTTTCGCGGCGAGCACCTGCGCGTCCGCCTCGAGCGAGGCCGCCTCCGGATGCTTGTCCGGGAAGGCAGCCACACCGACGCAGAAGTCGCCCAGCGAGCGGATCAGCTCGACCAGCTCGATCGCGTGGTTCAGGCCCTCGGGGTGCGCGACCCACGGCTGGTTCGGGCCGCCGGGCGGGTCGCCGCGCAGGGCGAGCATGTTCCGGACGCCGGATCCGGCGTACGCGCCGATCACCGACCGGAGCTCGTCGCGGGAGTGCGCGACGCAGGTCAGGTGACCGAGCGGCGTCAGCGACGTGTCCTGCGCGACCCGCTCGGTGACGCGGATGGTGCCGTCCCGGGTCGTGCCGCCGGCGCCGTACGTGATCGAGACGAACGTCGGTCGCAGCTGCTCGATCTCGCGGATCGAGCGCCACAGCACCTCCTCCGCCTCGGGCGTCTTCGGCGGGAAGAACTCGAACGAGAACGACCGGTCCCCGGACGCCAGCAGCTCGCGGATGGTCGGCGCACTGCCGGGAAGCGTCGAGGGAAGACCGTTGGCCATGGCGTTCAGGTTACCCGCGGTGGTCGGCGCCGTCTGCCCACCGACTACGCTCCGAGACGTGGATGGCGATGTGGACGTCCCGGCCGGGATCCAGCGCGCGCTGAGCGCGTTCCTCGACCGGCAGGAGCAGCGGCTGGCGGCGATCGGACCGGAGCTGACCGAGCAGGTGCAGGCCGCGCGGGACGCGACGAGTGGGGGCAAGCGGCTGCGCCCGTCCTTCTGCTACTGGGGATTCCGGGCCGCGGGCGGTGACCCGGCGCTCCCGATCCTGCCCGCCGCGGCCAGCCTGGAGATGCTGCACGTCAGTGCGCTCGTGCACGACGACGTGATGGATTCCTCCGACGTACGGCGGGGCGCGCCGGCCGCCCACCGGCGGTTCGAGGCGCTGCAGCGGGAACGCGCCGAGAAGTCCGGGTACGGCGGCGACCCGGTCGGGTTCGGGGTCGGCGCGGCGATCCTGCTCGGGGACCTGTGTCTCATCTGGGCCGACGAGCTGCTGCACACGTCGGGCTTCGACGCGGCGGCGCTGGCCCGGGCGGAGCAGTACTTCGACGCGGTACGGGTCGAGGTGACGGCCGGGCAGTACCTCGACCTGGTCGCACAGGCGAGCGGCGAGTCGGACATGGACCTGGCGCTGCGGGTACTGCGGTACAAGTCGGCGACGTACACGATCGAGCGGCCGCTGCACATAGGGGCCGCGCTGGCGGGCGGTGACGCACACCTGATCTCGGCGCTGTCCGGCTACGGGCTGCCGTTGGGCGAGGCGTTCCAGTTGCGCGACGACCTGCTCGGGGTGTTCGGCGATCCGGCGCTGACCGGCAAGCCGGCCGGGGACGACCTGCGGGAAGGCAAGCGGACGGTCCTGATCGCGTACGCGGTCGACCACGCGTCGGAGGCCCAACTGGTCGAGTTCGACCGGCTCTTCGGCCGTCCGGACCTGGACGACGACGAGATCCAGCTGCTGCGCGAGATCCTCCAGGACTCCCGCGCCGTCCAGGCCTGCGAGGACCTCATCACGGACCGCACCGAGGACGCGCTCGACGCCCTCGACCGCGCTCCGCTGGCCGACGACGCCGCTCGCAAGGCCCTGACGGATCTCGCCGTCGCCGCCACGTCGCGCGTGGTGTAGGTCCTGCTACTGGTCCGCCAGCAGGTTGATCAGGCGGAGGAGATCGGCGGTGGCCGGCAGGTTGCCCAGAACGATGACCTTGAGGACGGCGCGTTCCTCGTCGTAGATCGTCTCGGCCTTGAGGTGGACCGCCTCGGGCTGGTTCAGGGCGCCGTGGATGTGGGTCGTGAGCCGGTCGGCGGTGGCGCGGTCGACGGCGTCGATGTGGACGATGCTGGACGCCTCGACGTGCCGCGCGGAGCGGTCCACGTCGACCGCCGCGGCCGGCGTACCGGTGAACTCCTCGAGGTCCTCGCGGGTGATCCGGTACTGCTTCCCGATCCGGACGGCCTTGAGGCGGCCGTCGCGGACGTAGTTCCGGATCGTGCGGACGTGCAGCCCCAGGCGATTCGCGACCTGCTCCACCGAATACAGCTCCTGGGCCATCCCCTCAGCGTAGAGCACGTTCCTTAGAATTCCCTATAAATAGTCAGATATGGGCATTTAGGGTACTTTGAGTCCCATGGTGCAGCTGGCTGGAGTGCAGGTACACATGAGCGACACACCGCTCGGCGGGGAGAGCGACGCCGTGCAGCTGATCGTCGACGCGCACTACGCGCATCAGGCCGAGTGGATCGCGTTCACCCCTGACCAGCTGGGCGACGAGTTCTTCGAGCTGCAGAGCGGCCTGGCCGGTGCGATCACGCAGAAGTTCGTGATGTACCAGATGGGGCTCGCCGTGGTCGGTGACATCTCCGGCCGGGTCGCGGCCAGCAAGCCGCTGGCGGACTGGGTGCGGGAGAGCAACCGCGGCAGCAACCTGCTGTTCGCGAAGGACCTGGACGAGTTGGGCGAGCGCCTACAGGACAGGCAGTGAGCTCAGCAGATCGGGTGACTCCGGCTCGTCGATGAGCACCCGGAGCTGACCGGAGTTCGTGGTGTCCTCCGCGAAGATCTGCAGCGCGACGTCGACGGTGTCGTGGTCGTGCTCGAGCAGGTTGCGCAGACCGGTCCACAGCACCACCTCGGGCGACCCGGTCGACCGGTCGCTCAGCGAGTCGGCCAGCGCGTCCCAGTTCCGGCCGAACCAGCGCGGCAGGTCGAACGCGGTCGCGCACAGGTCCAGGAACCCGGTCTTGTCGTGGATCTCGCCGGTGTCGAGCAGCACGAACCCGAACCCGGCGGCGGCAGCATCACGCCGTACGTCGTCAACGGCAGGAGTGGACGGCCAGCGGTAGACACCCGGCCGCAGCCCTTCCGCCAGCAGCTCACGCAACTTGCTCATGACGTTCCCCCGTCCTCCGCGATGCGGCGGAACGACTTGTAGTGGTCCTCCGTGTAGTAACGCTCGCCGTCGTTGCCGGTCACGATCCGGCGGGCGCCGCGATCCTTCTCCCCCGGCGTCTTCACCGTGTACTCGTGGTAATAACCACGGTCGTGCTTCGGCAGGAGCTTCTCGAAGTTCCCGAACACCACACCGTCACGGCTGTACGGGTACGGGCCGCCCTGGTCGATCAGCTCCAGTGTGTCCCGCGCCTCCTTCGGCAGGTCCGCGACCGCGACGTACTGCAGCCCGCTCTCCGGATCGACGCCGCCGGACGCCGACTGCTTGTCCGGCGCACAACCGAGCAGGGACGCCGCCAGGGTGAGCACCAGCATGGCGATCACCACGACGGCGACGATCCGTGTGGTCTTCGAACTCACCCGGCCTCCCGCAGACGCCGGCTGAACTCGGCGGCCGCCGCGCCCGGATCGTCGGCGGCCGTGATCGCCCGGACGACGACCACGCGGGTCGCGCCCGCCTCGAGGACCTCGTCCAGGCGTTCCAGGTCGATGCCACCGATCGCGAACCACGGCTTGGCCTGCCGGCGACCGGCGGCGTACGCCACCAGGTCCAGACCGGCCGCCTGCCGCCCCGGCTTCGTCGGGGTCTCCCAGGTCGGCCCGACACAGAAGTAGTCGGAGCCGACCTCGTCCACCGCGGCGTTCACCTGGCTGAACGTGTGGGTCGAGCGGCCGATGATCGGTCCCGGTCCGGTGATCGCCCGGGCCGCGTGCACCGGCAGGTCACGTTGCCCCAGGTGCAGTACGTCGGCTCCTGCCGCGAACGCGATGTCCGCGCGGTCGTTCACCGCCAGCAGCTTGCCGTGCCGCCGGCAGACGTCCGCGAACACCTCCAGCGCGGCCAGCTCGTCGGCAGCCTCCATCTCCTTCTGCCGGAGCTGCACGATGTCCACGCCACCGGCCAGCGCGGCGTCCAGGAACTGTTCGAGGTCACCCTGCTTCTCCCGCGCGTCCGTGCACAGGTACAGCCGGGCATCCGCGAGGCGGTCGGTGTGGTCGGTCACACCCCAAAGCCTGCCATGTCGAGCCACCCGTAGGCTGTGCGGCATGCCTGACAGAACGTCCGATGTGGTGGTGATCGGCGGTGGGCTGATCGGTCTGGCGATTGCGTGGCGGCTGGCCGCGGACGGCATCCAGGTGACGTTGTGCGACCCCACTCCGGGCGCGCAGACCTCGAACGTCGCCGCCGGCATGCTCGCCCCGGTCACCGAGGTGGAGTACGGCGAGGACGACCTGCTGGCGCTCAACCTGGCATCGGTCAACGCCTGGCCCGCCTTCGCCGCCGAGCTGGAGGAGCTCACCGGACAGCCGGCCGGACTGCACCAGACCGGCACCCTGTCCGTCGCGTACGACGCCGACGACGTGGCAGCGCTCCGCAGGCTCGCCGAGTACCAACGCCGGCTCGGTCTCGAGGTGGAGGAGCTGTCCGGTCGCGACGCGCGCCGCCGCGAGCCTCTACTCGCCACAGGTGTTTCCGGCGGGGTCTGGGTCCCCGGCGACCACTCCGTCGACAACCGTCAGGCAGTAGCGACCCTCCTCCGCGCCGTGGAGCTGTCCGGCGTGCAGCTCATCCGCCGGCACGTGGCCCGCGTCATCACCTCCGGCACGACGGCAACCGGCGTACAGCTCGACAACGGGGACACGGTGCACGCCGGACAGGTGATCGCGGCCACCGGACCGTGGTCGTCGCAGCTCGACGGCGTACCCGAGGAGCTCCGGCCGCCGGTGCGTCCGGTCAAGGGTGAGGTACTGCGCCTGCGAGTCCCGGAGGCGTACCGCCCGGCGCTGCGGCACACCGTGCGAGCCACGGCCCGGGGCTTCTCCGTCTACCTGGTGCCGCGCCCCGGTGGCGAGTTGGTGATCGGTGCGACCACCTCCGAGCTCGGCTACGACACCCGGGTCCTGGCGGGTGGTGTGTTCGCGCTGCTCCGCGACGCGCGGACCGTGCTGCCGATCATCGACGAACTGGAGCTGGTCGAGTCGATCGCGGGTCTGCGGCCCGCCACTCCGGACAACGCCCCGATCCTCGGCCCGTCCGGACTGGATCGGTTGCTGTGGGCAACCGGGCACTACCGCAACGGCGTACTGCTGACGCCGGTGACGGCGCAGGTGATGGCCGAGAACGTCCGCACCGGCATCCTTCCGGATCTCGGAAAACCCTTCCTGGTCAGCAGGTTCGGTCACTGACTCACGGTTGCCGCGAGCAACCGGAAAGATTGTGAACGACAACGATGTAGTTCAGCCTTGAATTGTAACCTTTACGTTACAGGCGTCACAGGAACCCCATCCGCCCCTGTTGTCACACCCGTCTCAGCACATACGGTCAACTGACGTTCACACGGGGAGTTGGTTGCGATGCGCAACGTCGTACGGGTTTTCAGCGGTCTCGCGGTACCGGTGCTGGCCGCGGCGGTGATCACCGCGGGTTCGCCAGGCTTCGGCGCGTACAAGGTCAAGCAGGGTGACACGCTCAGCCACATCGCGAGCCGCTACGGCACGACCGTCGGCACGCTGGTCGCGCTGAACAAGCTGCCCGGCAACGGCAACGCGATCTACGCCGGCGAGGTCCTGAAGGTTCCAGGCAAGGGATCGGCCAAGGGCTCGTCCAGGGGCTCGGGTCAGGGGTCGACGACCGAGTCGCCGGCGAAGCGTTCCCAGCTCGGGCGGGTGACCTACGTCGTCAAACGCGGCGACACCATCTCGGGCATCGCGAAGCGCTACAAGTGCTCCCAGGCGAACCTGCTCGCCGCGAACGGGCTGAAGCCGGGCGACCCCATCTACGCCGGCAAGCCGCTGCAGGTCCCGGTGAAGCTGCGCCCGAAGGCCCGGACCGACAACACGTTCGCCGGCCGCACGTACTCTGACAAGGTCGTCGCCGCGGCCAACCGCAACCGGGCCATCCTGAAGAAGCGCAAGCTGCCGACCCGGTCGGAGATGCGGTCACTGATCGTGAGCACGGCGA
Organism: Kribbella shirazensis; assembly: GCF_011761605.1. GTDB lineage: Bacteria > Actinomycetota > Actinomycetes > Propionibacteriales > Kribbellaceae > Kribbella > Kribbella shirazensis. The sequence continues at coordinate 6,442,896 of NZ_JAASRO010000001.1, forward strand.
AGCGGCACGGCGTCGACCCGGAGCTCGCGCTCGCGGTGAGCTGGCAGGAGTCGGGCTGGAAGCAGCGGGTCGTCTCGCCGGCCAACGCGATCGGCGCGATGCAGGTCATCCCGTCGACCGGCCGGTTCACGTCCCGGCTCGTCGGGCGCGACCTGGACCTGCTGAAGCCGCGCGACAACGTCACGGCGGGCGTCGTACTGCTCAGCCGCCTGACCGGCGCCGCACGGCTCGACATCGCGGTGGCGGGCTACTACCAGGGCCTCGGCGGAGTGAAGAAGAACGGGATGTACCCCGACACGAAGGTGTACGTGAAGAACGTCCTGCGGATCCAGGCGCAGCTGGAACGCGGGTGGGATCCCCTGCGGTGAGCCTGGCTCGGTAACGCTGAGCCGTTATCTACACTCTCTGCAGAACGGTTTGGGGAGAGGCGGCTCACCGCAAGTGACGGACGACGTGGACACGCAGATCAGCGACCGCCTCGTCGGGCGCGTGCTCGACGGTCGGTACCGCGTGGGCGCGCGCGTCGCCAAGGGCGGCATGGCCACTGTCTACCAGGCCCTCGACATGCGCCTGGACCGCACTGTCGCGCTGAAGGTGATGCACGACGGACTGGGTGACGACGCCCAGTTCACCCGCCGGTTCGTCGCCGAGGCCCGGGCCGCCGCCCGCCTGTCGAACCCGAACGTCGTGGCGGTCTTCGACCAGGGTGACGACGGCGGCACGCTGTTCCTGGCGATGGAGTACGTGCCCGGCCGCACGCTGCGTGACGTGATCCGCGAGCAGGCACCGCTCTCCCCCGCCCGCGCGCTGGATCTGCTGACGCCGATCCTGTCCGCGCTGTCGGCCGCGCACGACGCCGGCATCGTGCACCGCGACATCAAGCCTGAGAACGTGCTCATCTCCGACAAGGGTGCGGTGAAGGTCGCCGACTTCGGTCTGGCCCGTGCGGTGAGTGCTAGCGGCAACACCGCCACCCAGGGCCTCCTGATGGGCACAGTGTCGTACCTGGCGCCGGAGCTGGTCACCGACGGCAGCGCCGACGCCCGCTCGGACGTGTACTCGGCCGGCATCCTTCTGTACGAGATGCTCACCGGCAACAAGCCCCACTCCGGTGACACGCCCATCCAGGTCGCCTACGCGCACGTGCACAACGACGTACCCCCTCCGTCGCTGGAGCAGCCGAGCATCCCGCCGTACGTCGACGCGCTCGTGCAGCGCGCCACGGCACGGGACCGGGATCTGCGGCCGACCGATGCGCGGGTGTTCAGCCGGCAGGTGCACCGGGTGCGCAGTGCGCTCGAGGAGGGTCTGCCGGACGACCCGGACCTGACCGGTGACCTGACGGTGCCGATCCAGCAGATCCGGCAGGACAGCGGGTACGACGACGGCTACACGCGCGGCATTCCGACACTCGAGCACGAGCTCGAGGAGCAGCCGATCCGTCACGACACGATCGTCGTACCGGTGGAAGACGGCCGGCCGACGGGTGCCCCGGCCAGGACGCCGCCGCCCCCCGTGAAGGCAGCGCCGCGGCCGCGCAGGTCGCGCGGCCCGATCGCGCTGATCATCATCCTTGCCGCGGCGATCGGCATCGGTACGGCGGCCTGGTACTACGGCATCCACCGCTACACCACCACGCCGGAGCTCGTGAACATGGAGCCCGCGGCGGCAGCGGACGCGGCCGCGAAGGCAGGGCTGAAGACCACCACGGACAACCAGGACTACTCGGAGAACGTCCGCGCGGGCGAGGTCATGGGCACCGACCCGGCGGCCGGCGAACGGATCCGGAAGGACGGCACTATCGGGCTCACGGTCTCCAAGGGCCCGGAGCGGTACCGCGTGCCGCAGCTCGTCGGGCTGGAGCTGGAAGCGGCGCAGCAGGCGCTGACCCCGATCAAGCTGATCACCGGGCAGATCAAAGAGCAGTACAGCGAGACCGTCCCGCAGGGCCGGGTGATCGCGATCAGCCCGAAGTTCAACACCGTCGTGAAGCCGGGGACCGCGGTGAACTTCGCGGTCAGCAAGGGGAAACGGCCGATCAGCGTGCCGGACCTGACCGGTAAGTCGTACAAGGAGGCGAACAAGGCGCTGCGCAAGCTCGGGTTCGTCGTCGGGCGCAGCACGCGGTACGACGAGAAGGTCGCCGAGGGCAACGTGATCAGCCAGAGCCCGAACAGCGGCACCCTGTTCGCCAAGGACAAGGTCTCGCTGGTCGTCTCGCTCGGCCCGCCGCTGCGGGAGGTACCGGACGTGAAGCGGAAGACGACCGCCGAGGCGCAGAAGATCCTCGGCGACGCCGGGTTCGAGGTCCGGGTCGAGAAGGCGCCGTTCAACCTCGGGCTGAACATCGTCGCCGCCCAGACCCCGGGCGCCGGCAAGAAGGTCAAGCCCGGCACCACCATCGTCATCACGGTTCTCTGACAGGCTCTGACAGCCGTTTTGGCTCGGCTGCGGGCCTTCTGGTCTGATGTACGGCGTGAACCACCCGCGCCTCGCCGTACTGGCCCTGCTGTCGGTCGCCGCGGCGTGGGGGTCGACGTTCTTCCTGACCAAGGACCTGCTCACCAGGATGGACGTCGCCGACTACCTGGCGTTGCGGTTCCTGATCGCGTCGGTGGCGCTGATCCTGGTCCACCCGCCGGCGATCGCCCGGCTGAGCCGCCTGGACCGCGGCCGCGGCGTCGCGCTCGGCATCACCTACGGCATCGCGCAGCTCGTGCAGACCGAGGGCCTGCGGCACACGTCCGCGAGCGTTTCCGGCTTCGTCACCGGGATGTACGTCGTCTTCACGCCGCTGCTCGGCGCCGTGATCCTGCGGCACAAGATCGGCCGCTGGGCGTGGGTCGCCGTGATCCTCGCCACCGTCGGCCTCGGTGTCCTGTCGCTGCGCGGATTCAGCCTCGGCCACGGCGAGCTGCTGACCCTGGCCGGGGCCGGCCTCTACGCACTGCACATCATCGGTCTGGGGGCGTGGTCGACGTCGAAGAACGCGTTCGGTCTGTCGTCGCTGCAGATGATCGTGATCACGTGCGTCTGCGGTATCGGTGCGGTGCCGGGCGGGTTCTCGGTGCCGGGCAACGGCAGCGACTGGGTCAGCGTGGTCTACATGGCGCTGGTCGCCGGAGCGCTCGCGTTGATCGTGCAGACGTGGGCACAGGCACACCTGACGCCCACCCGCGCGGCGATTGCGATGACAATGGAGCCGGTGTTCGCCTCGACGTTCGCGGTGTTGTTCGGTTCGGACAGCCTCACCTGGCGGATGCTGGTCGGTGGCGCCCTGGTGGTGTCGGCGATGTATCTGGTCGAGCTGGCGCCACGGCGTAAGTTCGAGGCAGAAGTGCAGCACCTGGCCCAGTAGGAGGCACCATGCGGGACGGCGACCGGCGCCGCGACCGGTGGTTCCCGTATGCCGTGATCGCCGTGCTGCTCGTCACTCTGGCCGCGGGGACCGCTCGCAACCTCGATCGCAACCCGCAGCCGCGTCTCGTGTCCGACGGCAGCCCTGCCGGGGCGCGGGCACTGCACGCCGGCTCGTCACTCGAGGCGTCCGATGAGCTGGTCCAGCATGCGCTGGCCGATCTCGACGGCCTCACGCTGCCCGGTGGAGTCACGCTGGCCGGTCGTGACGGGCCGTGGCGTTACGTGTGGCCACGGGACGCGTCGTTCGTGGCGGCCGCGCGGTGCGCCGTCGGGCAGTACGACAAGGCGTTCGACGTACTGACGTTCCTCAACGGCGTGCGGCCGCGGAGTGGTCAGTGGGAGGCTCGCTACACCGAGACCGGCGCTCCGGTGCACGACGGGCGGGCCGTGCAGCTCGACGGGTCCGGGTGGGTCTTGTGGGCCACCTGGTTCTGTCGCGCGGGCGGTCAGTACTGGGACATGGTGCGCGAGTCGGCCGACCAGATCGTTGCCGAGCTCGCTCCTGACGGGCTGCCCGCTCCCTCGTCCGACTACTGGGAGCGGCACGAGAAGGAGCTGACGCTCGGCACGGTGGCTCCGCTGCTCACCGGGCTCAGGTCGGCCGTGCAGGTCGCGACCGAGCTGCAGCGTCCTGCCGAGGCCGCCCGCTGGCGGACCGCGTTCGAAACGTTGTCGGAGGCAACTGATCGGGTCTTCGGCCCGGACTATCCGCGGACCCCGGCGCAGGCCACCAGTTTCGTCGAGCCGGGGGTCCAGCCGATCTCCGTCGGGGGTGGCCGGGACGCGATCGTGACCGTCCTCGGTCCGCCGTTCGCACCGGCCCGGCCGGTGGTCAGTACGGCGATCGACAGCGCGCACGCCGTACTGACACAGCCCAACGGCGGTGTGACCCCTGGCGAGGACTGGCGGGCGGACGGCGTGTCGTGGACCCCGCAGACCGCCCTGTTCGCCCTCAGCGCCGCCGCCCGCGGCGATCACGCCACCGCGAACAACCTCCTCGACTGGCTCGCCGACCACCGCACCACCACCGGCGCCCTACCGGAAAAGGTCAACCGGGACCTGGAGCCCGCCGGCGAAGCTCCCCTCGCCTGGACCGCCGCCCTGGTCGTCCTCACCAGCACGGCACTCCACGGCTCCCTGCCGATCCCTGGCTAGCCGCGGGGCCGGTCGGTCTTCTTCGCTCGCCGGAGCTCGCGGAGCCGGAGCCGGCGGAGCCGGAGGCGGCGCAGCTTCCGGCGCAGCGTCTCGGTCCCGCGCGCGCGGCGGCGGCGCTCGTCCTTCGTCAGCCAGGTCCATCCCCACGCGCCCAGTGCGAACAGCACACCAGCGATGGGGACGGAGCTGTACATCGCCAACGGCGACCTGTTGAAGACCGCGTCCCGCGAACTGACCCACACCGTCAGCTGCTCGCCCTCATCCGGACGGTTGCAGGTCGTCATCACGCCGTCGTGCGTGTCTCCGTCCGCGCCCGTCCAGGTCAGGTCGACCTCGTACGACGTGCCGTGGGTGTGCCGCGTCCCCTTGTCGTCCTTGCTCTCGCCGCACGGGCCGTCGGCCACGGCGGCACCGGCAACAGCGACCACCTTCTCGGTGCGGAACGTCGCCTGTTCGGCGAAGTCGGCGGGGTCGTCGGATTTCCACAACAGAGCCAACCCGAAGATGATCGCCCATACGAGCGCACCGGCGATCGCCCAGCCGGCGACGAACAGAACGCGGCGCATCCCGGCACTCCCTAGCTACGTCCCCCCGTGAACGTCACAGCCGTGGAGTATAGGCCTGGCGCCGTGTCAGCAGATCTCCATCACGTCGTACGTCGGCGCGTCGGGTCGCGCCGTGCTCGTCCTGCTCGAGTAGAAGAACGCGGTGGACGCGATGTCGTCCTGCAGCGGGAGGTAGCGACCGCCGGAGCGCCAGCCGAGGGCCTGTACGTCGACGCGCAGCCGCTCCTTGAAGCGGATCGGGTCCGGCAGGTGGAACCGGTACATGCCGAAGCGCTGCTGGCTCTGGTACAGCCCGTCCGGGCGGATCACCTGCGGCATACCGAGGTACGGCGTACTGAACTCGGTGTACCCGCCCAGGTGGGGTACGTCGAAGTTCCACGCGCCACCGAAGTAGTCCTCGGTCCCCGTGCCGCAGATGGTCGGGAACTCGTCGTCACCGTCGAGGTAGAACTTCACCTCGCCCTCACCCCACCAGCCGGTGCTGTTGACGCCCCAGGCCAGGTAGGTGCCGACGTAGTGCCCCGGCCCCTCGACGCCGTCCAGGAGCGTGTGCACCGTCTTGGCGGGCAGCGGGTTGCTCCGCCGCCACTGCGTGTGCAGGTACGCCGAGTTGTCCGGTACGGCGCCCAGCCAGTAGTCCACCTGGAAGTACACGACCACGGGCTCGTCGTGGGTGTTCTCGAGCGTGAGCGTGGCCTGCGTCTGGAACGGCATCTCCCAGTAGCAGTTGAAGCCGCCGTTCGGGTTCACCGCGACCGGCAGCGAGTTGACCTGGGCGAACCTGCCCCAGCCGGAGCAGAAGAAGTCACCGACCGGAGTCTCGATCGCCGGCGCGGTGTCGCCGTCCCAGAACGTCCGCAGCACCAGCCGGCGCCAGTGGTCGACGTGCGTGGTGAGCCAGATGTGCGTGATGCAGCCCGATCCGGCGATGTCCGCCAGCGTCGCGGTCTCCCCCGGCCCGATCTCGATCGACGGCGAGACCTTCCAGCCCTGGCCGAGATCGCGGGCCGCGCGGGCGCCGGTCCCCTCGGTCCGCCGTCCACCCTGACCGGGCTCGCCGGTCGGGTTCTCCGCACTGATGGAGCGCGACTCGACGTCGGCGAGCGCACTGATGCCGGTCAGATTCCCAAGAGTCATACCCGCGACCTTAGGCCCGCCCGGGTTCGGCAAGAAATCGATTGCCCATCAAGTGGACGACCCAGCGCATGGAGGCTGCGGGACTCAGCAGGGGCGGACCCTGGCTTCGAGGCCGTTGACGAATTCGAGGCAGGCCCAGGGGCGGCCCTGGTCGCGTTTGGCGCGGACGATCAGCGGGAAGGCGTCCGCGCCGCGCACCTGCGCGGCCTTCTCGGTCGGCAATGATCCGACCGCTCCCCCACGCGCCTCGGCCGCCGCCTTCACGTCCGCGACCGACACCGCGCTCCGGGCGTCCTTCTCCGCCGCGTCCCTCGCGTCCGTCGCGACCTGCAGCGCGAAGTCGATCTCCGGCGGTTTCGACCACGCCGTCTGCGACACCGGGATGACCAGGCCGAACATCGCCAGCCCGATCACCGTGACGATCTGCCGTAACCGGCGGGTTTGATCCGTGAGCAGCAGCGCGGCGCAGCACAGCGCCAGGAAGAGGGTGAGCCCGCGCAGGATCCAGTGCCGGTCGAGCCGGATGTCCACCGCGAGGCCGGCCGCGACGGCGATCACCAAGCAGAGCCCGGCCGCGGCGAGCGCCCGGGCCCGTGGAGACAGAGATGGCATGCCGCAGACGATAGACGGTCAGCCGTTCGTCGCACGGTAGCGGCCGTTGGGCGCGAGGCGCGCCGGTCAGGATCGTGCGCACTGGACGGTACTGGCAGATTCGATCGCGTCCCCACCCGCCTCTAGGGATTGGAAACGGATCATGACCGATGACGTGACCGAGAACCCGGGCTTCTGGAGCATCTCGCGGCGTCGTGCGCTGCAACTCAGCGGTGGTGTGGCGGCGGCCGGCGCCGTACAGCTGCCGGCCCCCGAAGCCGCCGCTCGAGCTGCCGCCGCCGGGAATCAAGCAACCCTCACCGAAGGCACCAACTTCATGGTGTCGGTGTCGCCGGACGGCGCATGGCTGGCGTTCGACCTGGTGACGGCGATCTGGGTGACGCCGGCCGCGGGCGGCGTCGCGCGCCGGCTCACCGACGACCTGCAGGACGCCACCCGGCCGCGCTGGTCGCCGGACGGGCGGACGATCGTGTTCCAGTCGTACCGCGACGGGAACTTCCACCTCTGGTCGATCCGCCCGGACGGCAGCGGCCTGCGGCAGTTGACGAGTGGGCGGCACGACCACCGCGAACCGCACGTGACACCCGACGGCCGGTCGATCGTCTTCTCCTCCGACCGTGGCGGCACCGGCGGCCCCGGCGCCACCGCGGGCAGCTACGGCATCCATCGCCTCGACCTCGCGACCGGCGCGATCACGGCTCTGACCGACGAAGCGAGCGAGGAGGCCGAGCCGACCGTGTCGGCCGACGGCCGGAAGATCGCGTTCACCGTCGACACGAGTTCGATCGTCGAGCTCGACCTCGCCTCCGGTGCGCGGACGACGGTGGTCGCGGCGCAGACCGGGATCAGCCTGTTCGGGCCGTCGTACTCGCCGGACGGGAAGCTCGCGTACGTCCGGCTGACCGGGCCGACCTGCGATCTGGTTGTCGACCAGCAGATCGTCACCACGGGGAAGGACGTCTTCGCGGTGCCGCCGTCGTGGTCGTCCACGGATCTCTTCTACACGGCCGACGGCACCGTTCAGCGGTATCGCGCCGGCGGCGGGCACAGGGTCGTACCGTTCACGGCGACCGTCCCGGTGACGTCGCGGCGGCCGCGGCCGAAGGCGCCTGACCTGGAGTCGACGAGCCGCCGTGCGGTGCGTGGGATCGCGAGTCCGACGGTGTCGCCGGACGGGAAGTGGCTGGCGTTCCGGGCGCTGAACGCGCTCTGGGTGGCGCCGACAAGCGGTGGCCGGCCGCGCACGATAGTTGCCGACGGCTACTTCAACTCGGATCCGGACTTCTCGCCGGACGGCCGGAAGGTGCTCTACGCAAGCGATCGCGACGGTACGGCGGATCTGTGGCTGCACGACCTGGCGAGCGGCACCGACACCAAGCTGTCCGGCCTGCCGGGAGCGCAGACCGCGCCGCGTTTCGCACCGGACGGCAACCGGATCGCTTACCAGGATCAGGACGGGATCGCGTGGGTACTCGATCTCGCGTCCGGTCAGGTCCGTCAGCTCACGCCGACGCTCTTCCAGCCCGGCCGGGTGAGCTGGTCGCGGGACGGCGAGACGCTGGTCCTGGCCGCGGTCAAGCCGTTCTCCAAACGCTTCCGCGAAGGCACGAGCCAGCTGCTGTACGTCGACGTCGCGACGACGGCGCTCGAGTACGTCGAGCCGATGCCGTTCCGCTCGCTCGCGACCCGGGGTGACGACGGTCCGGTGTTCTCGCCGGACGGCAAGCACCTGGCCTTCGTGGTCGAGAGCCTGCTGTACGTCGTACCCGTGGACGCGCGCGGGCGCTACACCGGCGAGCCGTGGGCGGTGACCGACGAGGTGACGGACTCGCCGGTGTGGCAGGACGACCGCACACTGCTGTACCTCAATAACGGGAAGTTGCGCAGGACAATGATCACGGGCGGCCGTCCGTCGACGGTGCCGCTGGATCTGCAGTACCGGCGGGCCACGGTCAACCAGCACGTCACGATCCACGCGGGTGCGTTGTGGGACGGGCGGGCGACCACACTGCGCCAGGATGTGGATGTCGTCGTGGAGGGGTCGCGGGTGGTCGCCGTACGGGCGCATCGCGGGCAGGCCGACATCGACGCGTCCGGGCTGACGGTGATGCCGGGGCTGATCGACGCGCACAACCACTGGCACCTGCGCGGGCGGGCGTGGGGTGCGCGGCAGGGCAACCTGTGGCTCGCGTACGGGATCACGACCACGCGGTCGCCGGGCGATCCGGTGTACCAGATGCAGGAGACCCGGGAGGCTCTGGTCAACGGGTCGCTGCGCGGCCCGCGGTACTTCGCGACCGGTGAGGCGATCGACGGTTCGCGGGTGTACTACAACTTCATGCGGCCGACGTTGTCGCTGCGGCAGCTCGGTCTGGAGCTCGATCGTGTCGAGGGACTCGCGTACGACCTGGTGAAGACGTACGTGCGGTTGCCGATCGAGTACCAGCGGCGCGCGATCGCTTTCGTCCACCAGCTCGGGTTGCAGCTGTCGTCGCACTACCTCTATCCCGCGGAGCATCTGGGCATGGACGGGATGGAGCACACCGGCGCGACGAACCGGCTCGGGTACTCGCACACGGTCAGCCGGCTGGGCCGCGCGTACGCCGACGTGGTGACACTGTTCACGCGGGCCGGGCTGTCCGTGACGCCGACCCTGTTCAACTCGACGATGGCACACGTCGACGATCCGTCCTTGCTCACAGACCGCCGTACGACGACCCTCTTCCCGTCCTGGGAGTACGCCGCGCTGATGACGGAGGTCAACACGGCAAGAGGTCCGGCCGGCGTCACGACCCGCGAACTGCTGCGCGGCAACGTCGACATGGTGCTTCGCATCCACCGCGGCGGCGGGCTGGTGATCTCCGGCACCGACACGCCCCTCGACAACATCGCGGTGTCGTTGCACGCGAATCTCCGCGCGATGGTCGCGGGCGGCTTCACGCCGTACGAGGCACTCACGACGGCGACCCACAACCCCGCGAAGTGGCTTGCCCTGGAGGACAAGCTCGGCGTGGTGAAGCCCGGCGCGCAGGCCGACCTGTCCTTCGTCACCGGCGACCCACTCGCCGACATCCGCACAGCCGCCGCCGTACAACAGGTCATGCTCGCCGGCAACCTCCACACCGTCGACGACCTCCTGGCCCCGTACACCACCACCAACCAGGCAAAGCCCGCCGTCCGCACCCTCGACGCCCCACAACCCCTCACCCGAGAACACGCCCACGCCCACGACACGAAGTACTGGTGGCACGAACCCGAATGGCTCCACCGCCACTGCTGCGACAGCTAACCGGTCTGCGACACCCCACGGTGTCTGGGAACACGCCGTTGCGTGTTCCCAGACACCGGACCCTGTCGCGAAGGCAAGAGGTGGTGCGAACAGATGCGGCACCTCTACCATCAAGGCGGTCCGGGACGTCAGGGCCTTCACGGAGGGGTGGTCGGGCGTGGCGGGTGAGGCTGGGGTGGCGGACTGGGCGGCGGAGTTCGCGAGGACCGGTGAGGTGCGGATCGCCCCGCGGCGGCGGGTCGCGGGGGTGAGGATGTTGTTTCCCACCTTCTTGCTGGTGAGCGCACTAGTGGTGATTGTGTTGGCCCTGCTCGGTCGCAGGGACTGGTTGTGGCTTCCACTGTTCTGTGTTGTCGCGGCACCGAGCTTCATCGCACAGATCTGGCCGCAGACGCGCATGCTTCTCTTCGGTCAGCCCATCCTCATCGTGGACACGCTGGGCGTCTCTCTCGGGCGGAACGCCTTGCCTGGGACGAGGTTCAGGTCATCAAGGGACCAGGCTCGATCCGTCGGCGGCCGGCTGATCCGCGGCGGCCGGTGCGTGCTGATCTCGAATGGTTCGATGTCGTGACTCTTGCATCCGGCCCAGGGCGTCGGAGCCGGCGGATCTCCGTCGGGAAGGAGCATGTCGGGGATCTGGAGGGTCTGGCTGCTTGGCTGCACGCGCTCCGCAGCGGGCGTTACGCTCGCTGAGCCTGCGGTCAGAACGTGGTGGTGAGGTCCTGGGTTTGGCCTGTGGCGGCGGCTCGGTAGGCGGACTCGATGATGTCGATGACGTGGCGGGCGTGTTCGGCGGTGACGATCGAGGGCTTGCCTTCGCGGACCCAGTCGACGAGCTGCATCACGTCCTCGTACACGTGCTGCTCCTCGATCTCCCGGTGCACACCGGTCACGTGCGGAAGCAGGGCCTGGTTGCCGGGACCGCGGGGCGAGAGCTCATCGGGATTGCGGTCGGGGAAGTCGAACGGTTCGCCGTTGAGGAGCAGGCCGTCGATCGTTCCCGCCGTACCGTAGTAGGTTCCGCCGAAGCCGCCGCGCATCCCGCCGGCGGCCGTTCCGGTCGCGACGCAGTACAGGTTGTCGCCGAAGTCGATCAACATCACGGTGTTGTCGTCGGCGTCGGTCTGGACGTCGGCCCCTCCGCTGGTGCGCACCGGGACGCGTACGCCGGACATCGCGGTCACCCGCCGCGCCGGCCCGAGGATGCCGGTCACCGTGTGCAGTGCGTACACCGTCATGTCGTACACCGGCCCGCCGCCCGGCTTGCGGAAGTACCACGACGGATCGATGTTCGTCAGTACGTCGTTCCCGCCGCGCACGGACTCGTTCTCGTGGTACGTCCCGAACGCCGCACCACAACTCACCCACGACACCGTGCCGATCGCACCCTCGGCGATCAGCTCCCGCGTCCGTACATGATGCGGCCGCAACATCTCCCCCGGCGATGCCACGATGCGCAGATCGTTCGCGGCCGCCAGCTCGATGAGCTCGGTCGCCTCCGCAACGGTCAACGTCATCGTCTTGTTGAAGTGCACATGCTTCCCCGCCTGCAACGCGAGCTTCCCCTGCTCGTAGTGCAACCCGATCGGAGAAGCAATCGTCACCGCGTCGACGTCGCCCCGAGCCAGCAGTTCCTCGTACTCCGTGAACGCCCGCCCCACCCCGAACTTCCCAGCCGCCGCCTCCGCCCGCCCCGGCACCGGATCACACACCGCGCCGAGCACCACCCGGCCCGCGAGATCGGGCTGCGACAGATGCGGAAGGAGGCCCCGTACCGAAATACTCCCAGCCCCGACAACACCCATCCGCACCGTATCCGCCATACCAAGGATCCTTGAACCACCCCGGGTTTGATGCACCCTCGGTTATGTGAGTGCGACCGGTCGGTCGTCTCGGGTTTGTGCATAGTAGTTGGCCTCGGCTTCGGCGGGTGGGCGTCGGTCGAGGCGGTGCATGAGCCGGCTGGTGTTGTACCAGTGGACCCAGTCGGCGGTGATGGCCTCGAGGTTGCTGAGGCCGGTCAGTGGTCCGCGGCGAAAGGGGGAGTCGTCGCGGATGCATTCGGTCTTGTAGAGACCGATCGTGGTCTCGGCCAGGGCGTTGTCGTAGGCGTCGCCCACGGTCCCGATCGAGGGGCTGAGACCGTGCAGTTGCAGGGTCTCGGTGAAGTGCAGCGAGGTATATTGGGATCCTGCGTCCGAGTGGTGAATCGTCTTGTTTTGCAGAGGTTTCCCTTCTCTGAGGCGCAGTTCGGCAGCCTGTCTGATGGCGCGTTCGACGAACGTGGTGTGCTTGGACATCGAGCACTCCCAGCCGGCGATGAAGCCAGCGAAGGCGTCGATCACGAACGCGGTGTAGGCGAACGCGCCGCCGGCCAGCCGCACGTAGGTGAAGTCCGCGACCAGCAGCCGGTTCGGTGCCGGCACCCGGAACTGGCGGTTGACCAGGTCTGGTGCCCGGTCCGCGGCCGGATCCGGGACCGTCGTGCGTGGCTTCTTCGCGCGGGTCGCACCCTGCCAGCCGTTCGCCTTCATGAGCCGCTCGACCGTGCAGCGCGCCACCTCGACGCCCTCGCGGTTCAGGTGGGCCCACATCTTCAACGACCCGTACAGCGACTCCGGCACCCTCCGATCGTGCTCGTCAGGCTCGTAATACCCGGCCAGCACCTCGGTCACCGTCAGCTCCCACAGAGCACGTTTCGACGGCGCCCGCCGGGCCCAGGCGTAGTAGGTTCTCGGAGCGATCTGGCAGCCGTGCGCACTCAACGCAGCGCAGATCGGAGCGACCCCGAACCGAGCCCTGTGCTCGGCGATGAACCGGCAGATCACCGCTGTCGCGGGTCGCTCTCCCGCACGAAGAAACTCGTCGCCGCCTTCAGGATCTCGATCGTCTGCTCCAGCTCGGCGTTCTTCCGCTTCAGCTCCCGGATCTCCCGCGCCTGCGCCGTCGACACCCCATCAACCTCACCGGCGTCGACCGCTGCCTGGCGAACCCACCGGCGCAGCGTTTCCGGTGTCATTCCTAGCCGGCCCGCGACCGTGGTGATCGCCTCCCACTCACTGGCGTAATCACCCCGGTGCTCGGTCACCAACCGGACCGCCTTGGCCCTGGTCTGCTCGTCGTACTTCCTCGGCATGGATGCCACCTTCCCAACGAAGGAGGTGTGCATCAAACCCGGGGTGGTTCACCTATTGGCGCCAATCAGCTTGTGCGTCGCTCCGCGTGGCTCGACAAGTGCTGCTCTCCGGAAACAATTCGCCAAATAGCGGCGAAAAGGTTCCGCAAAGGCGGAGCCGTCAGCCATTGCGGTCGGCTCATCCGCCACCCGAGCCGATGATTCGCGCTTACGGGGTGATCGTGATCTCCAGGTGCGCCAGCAGCAGGCTGCCGCTCTCGGCGTGCAGTTCGACGGTCAGGCCCCACCGTCCCGGCGGAACGGCGTACCCCAAGTTGGGAATCACCGACGCTGTCCCGATCCAGACCGGCACAGGACGGCTCTGCTGAGGCTCGATCTCGAACCCCACCAGCGGTAGGGCCTGCGGGCCGACGTACCGGCCGACCATGCGACCGGAGCTGTCGGTCACCGCGGACGACAACTGGCCGTTCGTGCGGAGCACCTCCGCCTTCGCGGTCCGATTGGCGATCAGCACATCCCTGCGCGCATCTCGACCGGTCCGCACCCTCAACGGAGACATGGGTTCTACGTCGAGCCCGGCGTCTTCAGCGGGTACTCCGCGCAGCTGGAGCGCGAACTCACTCATCCGCAGCTCCCGGGCCGGAAACGTCATCGCCCCGACCTGCAGATCCACGAAGTCCCCGTACTTCGCTTTCAGTTCGGCGGCGATGTCGGTCGCCCAGGCGGCCAGGTCGATACGGATCCGCTTCTCGTACCGCTCCCGGTCTGGGCCGGGAAAGACGACCAGCGCATCCGGTGACTCCTCGAGCAACCGCCGCAGATCCACACGCAGGCTCTCCCAGCCGGCCATAGCCCGACGATAGCTCCACCCGCGCCATCACCCGGCACAATCAGCGGCATGGATGAAGCTGTGCGCCGTCAGGGCACCACCTCAGCGCGTCTTGCGTGGATGGCCGGTGGTGCACTCGTCGTGGTGCTTGTCATGGCTGCGGCGTCGATCGTTTCTCGGGTCATCACGCACGACACCTGGCAGGCATGTAGCTCGGACGGGAGGATCTGTCTCACTCGCCAGCAAGCATCCCGTGTGCTGCAAGTCGGTCCTGTCGATCGCATCTGGGTCTCTGTCGACCTGCACGATCAGTGCGGGACGCTCTATCCGACTCCGTTCGAGTTCTCCGATGGGCGGATGGAGGCGACCTTCTCCTCAAGCTCTGTCGAGCTGCGCGGATCAGCCGGCGAGCGAATCACGTACCACGCGAACGGCTGCTGACGAGACAGCTGGAGTGCAGGCGGGCTCGCTGAGGAGCGTCGCGACGAAGGAAGCGCCCGCGTAGCACGCGTGGGTCAGACCACCTTCTCCACCACACCTGTCCCACCGCGAGCAACAGCTAGAACGGGAGTTTGGGTTGGGGTGGGGCGTGGGTGGGGTCTACGCCGTCGAAGAGGCTGCTGACGGATTCGCCGTCGTGGATGCGTTTGATGGCTTCGGCGAAGAGGCCGGCTACCGAGGTGATTTCGAGTTCGGGGAAGCCGTCGGGGCGGGGGACGGTGTCGGTGCTGATGACTTCGGTGATGGAGGGGTGCGACCTGAGCCGCTCGACGGCGGGGCCGGCGAACAGGCCGTGGGTGCAGGCGACGGCGGCGGAGGTGCAGCCGCGGTCCTTCAGGCGGTCGAGGAGTTCGATGATCGAGCCGCCGGTGGCGATCTCGTCGTCCAGCACGATCGCCCGCTTGCCGGCGACGTCGCCGACGATGGCGTCGATCACGACGCGGTCGTCGGCCATCCGCTGCTTGCTGCCGGCCGCGACGGGGACGCCGAGGAGGCGGGCGAACTGGGTCGCGGTCTTGGCGTTGCCCAGGTCGGGGCTGACCACGACGGTGTCGGACAGGTCGCGGCCGCGGAAGTGGTCGGCGAGTACGCCGATCGCGGTCAGGTGATCGACCGGGACCGAGAAGAAGCCGTGCACCTGGGGTGCGTGCAGCGCCATGGTCAGCACGCGGTTCGCACCGGCCGTGGTGAGCATGTCCGCGACGAGGCGGCCGCCGATCGAGATGCGGGACGCGTCCTTCTTGTCGGAGCGTGCGTACGCGTAGTGCGGGATGACCGCGGTGATCTGCTGTGCCGACGCGCCGCGGGCGGCGTCGATCATCAGCAGCAACTCCATCAGGTGCTCCTGCGTCGGCGGCACCAGGGGTTGCACGATGTACACGTCTCGTTGCCGGCAGTTCGCCTGCAGTTGCACCTGCAGGCAGTCGTTGCTGAAACGATGGATCTCGACCGGAGACAGCGGTACGCCGAGATCACTACAGATCTGCTCCGCCAACTCGGTGTGGGCACTTCCGCTGAACACGACGATCTCTCGCACGGCTCTCCCCGAACGCTGTGACCCGAACGGTTGCACCCTATCTCGCCCGCCCGCCGGCGCACGCAACCAGTCAGCCGGTGAGAATCCGGGCCAGCGTCTCCGCCGCCGTACGGCAGTCGGCCGCCGACGCGTCGAGGTGCGTGACGATCCGCAGCTGTGTGGCGCCGACACCGCCGACCAGTACGCCGGAGTCCCGGGCAGCCTCGACCACCTGGGCGACAGACTTGCCGGTGGCGGCGAGGTCGGCGACGACGATGTTGGTCTCGACCTGGTCGGGCTTCACCGAGCCCGGCGCGGCATCCGCGAGCACCGAGGCGATCGCGCGGGCGTTGGCGTGGTCCTCGGCCAGGCGCTCGATGTTGTGCTCGACGGCGTACAACCCGGCCGCGGCCAGTACGCCGGCCTGCCGCCAGCCCGCACCGAGACGCTTCCGCCACACCCGCGCCTCGCGGATCAGCTCCGTCGGCCCGACCAGCACCGAGCCGACCGGCGCGCCGAGGCCCTTCGACAGGCACACGCTCGCGGCGGCGGCCCGGGAGGCGTACGACGCGACGGTCCGCCCGGTCGCGACCGCAGCGTTCCAGAGCCGCGCTCCGTCGAGGTGCAGCGGCAGCCCGCGTGCCTCGAGCTCGTCGGCCAGGGCGTCGTACTCGTGCTGGATCGACCCGCCGCCGAAGTTGTGGGTGTTCTCGACCGAGACCGCCGCCGTGATCACGAAGTACGGGCCGAGGTCGGGGGCGATCAGGGCGCGGATCTGCTCGAGGTCGATCTGCCCGGACGGGCCGGTCCAGGTCCGCGTCGTGACACCGCTCGCGGCGGCGTGCGACCCGAGCTCGGCGCGGACGATGTGGGCGCTCGCCTCGCACAGCACCTCGCCGCCGCGCGGGACCAGGGCCCGTACGCCGAGTATGTTCGCGAGCGAGCCCGTCACCGTGAACAGCCCGGCCTCGTGCCCGAGCAGGTCCGCGACGCGCTCCTCCAAGAGGTTGACGGTCGGGTCCTCGCCATAGACGTCGTCGCCGACCGGGGCCGACGTCATCGCGGCCAGCATCTCGGCCGACGGACGCGTGACGGTGTCCGACCGGAGGTCGATCACGCCTGAGATCACGCCTGCGCTCCCCGCAGACGCTCGGCGACGAGGAACGCCAGCTCCAGCGACTGGTGCCGGTTCAGGCGCGGGTCGCAGGCGGTCTCGTACCGGTTCACGAGGTCCTCCGCGACCAGCTCCTCACCGCCGCCGAGGCACTCGGTGACGTCGTCGCCGGTGAGCTCCATGTGGACGCCGCCCGGCCACGTCCCGACCTGCTGGTGCGCGTCGAAGAAGCCCTGGACCTCGTCCATCACGTCGTCGAAGTTGCGGGTCTTGTACCCGTTCGGCGTCTCGTAGGTGTTCCCGTGCATCGGGTCGCACACCCACGCGATCGGCGAACCGTGGTCGCGGACCGCCTCCAGCAGCGGCGGCAGCGCCTCACGGATCTTGCCCGCGCCCATCCGGGTGATGAACGTCAGCCGCCCCTCGACACCCTTCGGGTTCAGCTTGTCGATCAGGGCCCGGATGTACTCCGGGGTGGTGGTCGGACCGATCTTCACGCCGAGCGGGTTCGACAGCGAGGCGAGGAACTCGACGTGCGCGCCGTCCAGTTGGCGGGTCCGCTCCCCCACCCACAGCAGGTGACCGGACACGTCGTACGGCTGCTCGGTGCGCGAGTCGATCCGGGTCATGGCGTGCTCGTACTCGAGGATCAGCGCCTCGTGCGACGCGTAGAAGTCCACGGTCCGGAACTCGTCCGAGGTCGCGCCGCAGGCCCGCATGAACGCGAGCGCGCGCTCGATCTCCGACGCCAGCCGCTCGTACTTCTGGCCGACCGGGGACGACTTCACGAAGTCGGTGTTCCACGCGTGCACCTGGTGCAGGTCGGCGTACCCACCGGTGGTGAACGCGCGGGTCAGGTTCAGCGTCGCGGCGGCCGCGTTGTAGACCCCGCGGAGGCGGTTCGGGTCCGGGATCCGGGCCTCCGGCGTGAAGTCGAAGCCGTTGACAGCGTCACCGCGGTACGACGGCAGCGTCACGCCGTCGCGCGTCTCCTCGCCGGACGAGCGCGGCTTCGCGTACTGCCCCGCGATCCGGCCGATCTTCACGACCGGGACGCTGGCGGCGTACTGCAGGACGACGGACATCTGCAGCAGCACCCGGAGCTTGGCCCGGATGTTCTCCGCGGTCACGCCCGCGAACGTCTCGGCGCAGTCGCCGCCCTGGAGGATGAACGCCTCGCCGCGCGCGACGGCGCCGATCTTCGTCGTCAGGTCGTCGCACTCACCGGCGAACACCAGCGGCGGCAGCGTCCGGAGCTCGGAGATCACCTGGTCCAGCACATCCTGGTCCGGCCACTCGGGCTGCTGCAGCGGCTTCAGCCCGCGCAGCTCGTCCAGTGTCGGAACCCCGGGCACCTGCCCCGTCGTCAACGTCGCGAATTGCATGCAGCCAACTCTAGGCGAACCAGTCGAACGGACGGTGATCGTCTCAGGTCAAGGCGCCCGGATCCGGCGGTACGTCGACCGCGTGCTCCCGCAGTACGGCCAGCGGGATCGTCTCCAGCGCCCGCGCATGCGTGGACGCCAGTACGACGGGAGCCGCCGCTCCGTCGTGGTACGCCTGCAGCCACCGGACCGCCACCACGCACCAGCGATCCCCCGGCTGCAGCCCGCTGAAGCTGTACTCCGGACGCGGTGTGACCAAGTCGTTCCCGACCGAGGCCTGATGCGCCAGGAACTCCGCGGTCATCACCGCGCAGACGGTGTGACTGCCGAGGTCCTCCGGCCCGCTCGTGCAGCAACCGTCGCGGTAGAACCCGGTGACCGGATCGGTCCCGCACTCCTCCAGCGGCTCACCGAGAACGTTCAGGTCGCTGTCCATGGCGTCCATCCTCGCCGGGCGCCGCGGCGAAATCTGTCAGCTGGCCTTCGTGTCGCCGAGGCGGAGGTGCTCGTCGACGGACTCACCGGCCTTGATCAGCTCCTTGGCCTTGTCGGCGTACATGTCGACGTACTCCTGGCCGGACAGGTCCATCAGGGCGTACATGATCTCGTCGGTGACCGAGCGGAGCACGAAGCGGTCCCGCTCCATGCCCTCGTAGCGGGAGAAGTCCAGCGGCTTGCCGAACGCGACGCCCGGGCGGACCAGGCGCGGCAGCAGCCGGCCCTTCTCGCGGTAGAACAGGTTCGGCCGCATCCGCCCGCCGGGCTGCAGCTTCTCGGTGTCGATCATCGCCACCGGGATCACCGGTACGCCGGCCACGATCGCCATCCGGGCGACGCCGGTCTTGCCCTTGTACAGCCGGCCGTCGGGCGAGCGCGTGCCCTCCGGGTAGATCCCGAACAGGCCGCCGTCCTCCAGGATCTTCAGGCCGGTGTTCAGCGCGGCCAGCGAGGCGCGCCCGCCGGAACGGTCGATCGGGATCTGGCCGACCGACCGGAAGAACGTGGCGACCAACTTGCCCTTCAGCCCGGGCCCGGTGAAGTACTCCGACTTCGCCGGGAAGACGATCTGCCGCGGCACCGAGACCGGCAGGAAGATCGAGTCGCAGAATGCCAGGTGGTTGCTGACCAGGAGAGCGGGACCCTCGGTCGGCACGTGCTCCAGCCCGGTCACCTTGGGACGGAAGAGCATTTTGATCAGTGGTGCGACCAAGAACCGTCTGAGGAACAGGTACAGCATCCGCCTCGACCTCCGTCGTTCGCCCGACACACACTCACCCGACAACACTCACCAGACCATCGTCGGCCGTACCCTCGTCCGGCACCAGTGCCTGCCGGTGGCGGTCTCGCGACGACTACGGCGCGCCGACCGTTCCGGTGCGGAGACTACGTTCCAGCTTCCCCCTCAGGCAATGTCACCGCCAGGAATGTGGGCGTTGCTCACCGTGTTGTCACCTGGATGCAGACTGGATGCAGACTGAGTGCAGCCCAGATGCGACGATTGTCACGCGCCTCGGGCCCAGTTCGAGCGGCGCAGTTGTGAGGACCGTGAGCGGCGAGTCATGCCCTAAGGAGTCGAGCGTGCCAGTGCAAGCCCACGCGGAGGAGTTTCGCAGTCCCGGCACCGGGGAGAACGCCGCCGTCGGCGTCCTGCTGAGCCATGGCTTCACCGGCTCGCCGCGGTCGATGCGGCCGTTCGCCGAGCACCTGGCCGCCGAGGGGTACGGCGTGGCGGTGCCGCGACTGCCCGGGCACGGGACGAGCTGGCCGGAGATGAACAAGACCAGTTGGCCCGACTGGTACGCCGTACTCGACAACGAGCTGGAGCGGCTGCGCAAGGAGCACGACCAGGTGTTCACGGTCGGGCTGTCGATGGGCGGCTGCCTGACCCTGCGGCTGGCCGAGGAGCACGGCACCGATATTTCCGGTCTGGTCCTGATCAACCCGTCGGTGCAGACCGACGACAAGCGCCTCGCGCTGCTTCCGGTGCTGTCCAGGCTGGTGCCGTCGTTCCCCGGCATCTCGAACGACATCAAGAAGCCGGGCGTCGACGAGGGCGCGTACGACCGGATGCCGCTGCGTGCGCTGCAGTCGCTGTCGCAGTTGTGGAAGATCACCCGGGCCGACCTGGCGAAGGTCACACAGCCGGTCCTGCTGTTCCGCAGTACTGTCGATCATGTGGTGGAGCCGAGCTCGGGACGGACGGTACTGTCCTCGATCTCGTCCCGCGACGTGACCGAGACCCTGCTCGAGGACAGCTACCACGTGGCAACCCTGGACAACGACGCACCGCGGATCTTCGCGGACTCCACAGCGTTCATCGGCCGGCTGAGCGGCCTCGTGATCGGTCAGCGGGATGCGTGACAACGGACTGACCGCGACGTCGTACGCGTCGCTCGGAGGCATCGACCCACTGGTCGCCGGGCCGGTGCTGGAGGCGCTGGCGGCGGCCGGGATCGCGGCGTACTGCGAGAACCAGAACGAGGCGCTGAGTGAGGTCGTGGCGCCCGAGGAGGCCGAGGAGCCGGTCCGGATCCCGGTCGGGTTCGACGAGCTCTTCGTCGACGCCGAGGCCGTGGAGCGGGCCCGCCCGGTGATCGACCGCAGTACCGAGGACGCGGAGTGGCAGTCGCTGGTCGAGCAGTTCAGCAAGCCGTCCGCGCCGGGTCACGACGGCGGCGACCCGGTCCCGCGCTGGCCGGTCAGCGAGG
Organism: Kribbella shirazensis; assembly: GCF_011761605.1. Classification (GTDB taxonomy): domain Bacteria; phylum Actinomycetota; class Actinomycetes; order Propionibacteriales; family Kribbellaceae; genus Kribbella; species Kribbella shirazensis. The sequence continues at coordinate 6,463,763 of NZ_JAASRO010000001.1, forward strand.
ACGTGGACGAGAAGTACGAGCCGCTGATCGACGTACCGTCCGGACTCACCGTCGAGGACAAGACCGACGACGAGGAAGAAGAGGAGCGGCCGCCGCGGAGGGCCGACGATCCGCACGACCACTTCGTCCCGCCGGAGCCGCCGCGCGGGCCGCGGCTGGACTGGATCAGCCGGCTCGCCTGGCTCGGCCTGATCGGCGGCCCGCTGCTGCTGATCGCGGCCGCCGTCCTGGACTTCGGCACCGGCCGGATCACGACGGTCGCGGTCGCCGGCTTCATCGGCGGGTTCCTCACCCTGGTGCTCCGGATGAAGGACCGGTTGCCGCCCGGCGACGGCGGCGACGACGGGGCTGTCGTCTGAGTTAGAGTGCGGATCGTCGGACAATCCGACACGTCCGTACGAGCTTTGGGGAGGTACCCGTGCAGGTCACCGAGACCGTCGAGATCACCGGTCACCTGATGGACTCCGGATTGCTGTCCCGGGTCCTCGACGACATCCGCGGGTACGGCGGCGAGTACACCCTGGACAGGTTCGACCTCGGGTACGACAAGGACGACCCGTCGACGGTGCGTATGACCGTCGGCGCGGAGGACGAGGAGTCGCTGCAGCGGCTGCTGATGCGGATCCAGACCAAGGGCGCGAACCTGGTCGACCCCGGGACCCCGGAGATCACCGAGGTGTCCCAGGACGGCGTGTTCCCGGACGGGTTCTACTCGACCACCAACCTGCCGACGAGTGTCCGGCTGGGCGGCCGCTGGGTCGGCGTGCAGAACCCGGAGATGGACTGCGGGCTGCTGGTCGAGGGCGACACCGTCCGGACGATCCCGATGTCCGACGTCCGCGCCGGGATGCGGATCATCACCAGCGCGCAGGGTGTGCGGGTCACTCCCCCGATCGCGGTGAACACCGACGAGGGCTTCGGCTTCATGGAGTCGGACGTGTCGTCGGAGAAGCCGCAGCGGGTACTGGTCAAGCAGGTCGCGGACGGTATGCGCGAGGCGAAGGCGAACGGGCAGAAGGTGCTGTGGGTCGGCGGCCCCGGCATCGTGCACACCGGCGCCGCACCGGCCATGGTCGCGATCGTGGAGGCCGGGTACGTCGACGTACTGTTCGCCGGCAATGCGCTCGCGACACACGACATCGAGTCGTCGCTGTACGGGACGTCGCTGGGCGTGGACCTCGCCCGCGGCCGGGGCGTCGAGCACGGGCACGAGCACCACATCCGCGCGATCAACACGATCCGCAAGGCGGGCTCGATCGCGGCGGCCGTCGAGCAGGGCGTGCTGACGTCGGGGGTGATGCACGCCCTGGTGCGGAACGGGAAGCGGTTCGTGCTGGTCGGCTCGGTGCGCGACGACGGGCCGCTGCCGGACGTCTACACCGACGTCCTCGAGGGCCAGCGGGCGATGCGGGCCGAGCTCGACGGCGTCGGGTACTGCCTGATGGCGGCGACCATGCTGCACTCGGTTGCCACCGGCAACATCCTGCCCGCGTCGATCCCGCTGACCTGCGTGGACATCAACCCCGCGACGGTGACCAAGCTCGCCGACCGCGGGTCGTCGCAGGCCCGCGGGATCGTCACGGACGTCGGGCTGTTCGTCGAGCACCTGGCCCGCGAACTGTCGCCGGAGTACGCCGCGCTGAAGTGACCCCGTGCAGGGGTGAGGCTGGTGTCATGGAGGACTTCGCAACATTCCTGCGCCGCTTCGAGGAGGCCAACACCGCGTTCGTCAACGGCGACCCGTCGTTGTGGCTGCCGCTGGTGTCGCACAGCGAGCACACCTCGATCTTCGGCGGCTTCGGCGGCCAGGAGGTCGGGTGGTCCGAGATCGGCCCGCGGTACGAGTGGGCGTCGGCGCAGTTCCGGCCGACCGGGAACCGCGTCGAGTTCGAGTACCTCGACCGGTACGCCGGCGCGGACACGGCGTACACGGTCGCGATCGAGCGCTGCGCCGTCCACCACGTCACCCAGCCCGCGCCGGTCCCGCACGTTCTGCGCGCCACAATGATCTTCCGCGTCGAGGACGGTGCGTGGAAGATCACGCACCGGCACGCCGATCCCCTCAACCCCAGGTCCTCCCCCTCCGGGCCGTAGAGATGTTTGGATGACGGCATGACCGAACTCGTGCACCTGGACGTTGCCGACGGTGTGGCCGTCATCACGCTGGACTCGCCGCAGAACAAGAACGCCCTGTCGCAGCAGCTGACGGGCGATCTGCTGGCGCACCTGGAGACGGCCGGGGCGGACGACGCGGTGCGGGTGATCGTGGTGCGGTCCGCGCTGGACGTGTTCTGCTCGGGCGCCGACCTGTCGGAGGCGACGACGGTCGGGATGGGCGTCGGCGCGCAGCGGATGGTCGACGTCCAGCGGGCGATCGTCGCGAACCCGAAGCCCGTGGTGGCGCGGGTGGCCGGGCCGGTGCGGGCGGGCGGCATCGGGATCGTCGCGGCGGCCGACCTCAGCGTCGCCGGGGAGAGCGCGACGTTCGCACTGACCGAGGTACGCCTGGGGCTGGCGGCGGCGACGATCTCGCTGACCGTGCTTCCGCGGCTCACGGACCGCGCGGCGGCGTACACGTTCCTGACCGGCAACAGCTTCGACGCCCTCGAGGCCGCGCGGCTGGGGCTGCTCACGCTGACCGTGCCCGACGCCGACCTGGACGCCGCCGTCGACACGGTCCTCACGTCCCTGCTGAAGGGCGTCCCTCAGGGGCTCCGCGAGACCAAGAAGCTCCTCAACCGCGACCTGCTCGCCGACATCGATGCCCGCGGCAAGGACCTGGCAGAGCTGTCCGCGTCCCTGTTCGGCTCCCCCGCGGCCCAGGAGGCCATGCTCGCCTTCCTCAGCCGGAAGAAGAGCTGAGCTCCACCAGCAGCGGCAGGTGGTCGGAGGCGGCCGCGAGGTCCTCGGGTGCGGCCGGCGTCGGGAGGATGCGGCCGTGGACGGTCGGTGAGAGGTGCGCGCCGTCGATGCGTTTGTGGGGGTTCGTGGAGCTGAAGGTCGGCCCGGCGTCGGCGCCCAGGTCGGTGAGACCTTCCTCGGCGAGGAGCTTCCAGACCGGGCCGTCGGGTTCCTCGTTGAGGTCGCCGGCCAGGAGGTACGGCGTACCGAACGCGCGGCATCGGCGCAGGATCTGCTCGAGCTCGCGCCGGCGGCCGAGGATGTGCAGGCCCAGGTGGCAGCAGACGACCGCGATCCGGGTGCTGCCGAGGAGCACGTGACCGCCGACGGCTCCGCCCGGGAGCTGGGTGGCGATGAAGTTCAGGCGCCGGCGGACGAACGGTCGCCAGATCCGCCAGTGCAGGGGCTCGACGAGCTCGATGCCGTCGGCAACCAGGATCACGTTGCGCGCGGACGCGGCGACGTACCGCAGGCCGAACGTCGCCGCCATCGCGCGCCGCTTCTTCCGCGTACCGAACCAGGTCGGCGCCTCCTGCACCAGCATCACGTCCGGCGCGCAGGCCTTCACCACCCGTGCGAGCGCCGTACGGTCGTCACCCCAGCGGTGCACGTTGTACGACAGCACCCGGAGGGCGCCACCACTCATGCGTCAGGGTCGCCGTTCAGGTCGGCGTGGTGCAGGTCGGGGTCCGTGCGCATTCCGGTACGGCGTCCCGCCGACTTGCGAGCCGCGCGCTCCAGGCGGGTCGAGCGTCCGCGCGCCGCAGCCGTTTTCGCGGTCACGGCCGTGGTCTTCACCCGGACCCGGCGCAACCACGTCGCCTCTTCCCGCGCCAGGTCGGCCGCACCGACCATACCGGCCTCCGGACCGAGAACCGCACGGACGATCCGTGCCTCCGGGCGGAAGCCGCGGCCGGTCAACGTCCGCTTGAACGCCTCCCGCGCCGGCGACAGCAGCAGCTCGCCCGCGTCGGACACACCGCCACCGATCACGAACGTGCCGGGGTCCAGCGCGGCGGCGAGGTTCGCGAGGCCGATGCCGAGCCAGCGGCCGACGTCCTCGAGCAGCTCGACCGCGACCGGGTCGCCGTCCTTGGCCAGCTCGGTCACCATCGGGCCGTTGATCAGCCGCGGATCGCCGTTGGCGGCCCGCAGCAGGTTGTGCGCGACCGGCGACCCGGACAGCGCCAGCTCGCGTGCCTCGCGGGTCAGCGCGTTGCCGGAGGCGTACTGCTCCCAGCAGCCGCGGTTGCCGCACTCGCACCGATGACCGCCCGGCACCACCTGCATGTGCCCGAACTCGCCCGCGATACCGAACTTCCCGCGCTGCAGCGCACCGTCGTTCAGGATCGCGCCGCCGATACCGGTGCCGAGCGTCACGCACACCAGGTGGCTCTCGCCCTGGCCGCCGCCGAACCGCCACTCCGACCAGGCGGCCGCGTTCGCGTCGTTCTCGACCACGACCGGCAGGCCGAGCCGGCGCTCGACCGCGTCCCGCAGCGGCTCGTGCCGCCAGGCGAGGTGCGGCGCGAACAGCACCGACGACCGCGTCCCGTCGACGAACCCGGCGGCGCCGATACCGACCGCGATCACGTCGTGCCGGGACTCCAGGTCGTGGACGATGTCCGCGATCGCGTCCTCGGTCTCCTTCGGGTCCTTCGTCGGCGTGTCGCGGCGCAGCCGGTCCAGGATGTTGCCCTCCGGGTCGACCACGCCGGCGGCCACCTTGGTCCCGCCGATGTCGATCCCGATCGTCAGAGCTTGCGTCAGAGCCAAGGTTCGACCTTCCTCGTGACCCCCGCCGTCACTCCAGTATCCCCGGTCGCCGAGATCACCGGGATTTCCCGAGCGACGGGACGGGCCGGCGGGCCAGGTCGGCGGCGCCGATCAGGCCCGCGTCGTTGCCCAGCTCGGCGAGGCCGAAGGCGGCGTGCGGGCGGTTCGACCGGGCCGGGAGGTTCTTCTCGAAGGCCCGCTGCGCGGACGTCGTCAGCAGGTCCTTCGCGGCGCTCACCCCGCCGCCGATGACGATCTGCGTCGGGTCGAACATCGTCGCGAGGCTCGCCAGCCCCTCGCCGAGCCAGCGGCCGAGGTCCTCGAGCAGGTCGACGGCACACGGGTCGCCCTGCATCGCCGCCTCGGTGATCATCGGCCCGGTCAGCTCGGCCGGATCGGTGATCCCGCACACGCTCAGCATCTGCGCCGCCACCAGCGAACCGGACTCCGCCCGCGCCCGGCCCTCGCGCACCAGCGCACGTCCGGACGCGTACTGCTCCAGGCAGCCCCGCGCCCCGCACCCGCACCGATGCCCACCGGGTACGACGCGCATGTGGCCGAGCTCGGCCGCGACACCGTGCGCACCGCGCAGCAGCTCACCCTCGATCACGACGCCGCCGCCGATACCGGTGCCGACCGTGACGCAGACCATGTGCTCGACGTCCCTGGCCGCACCGAACGCGAACTCGCCCCAGGCGGCCGCGTTCGCGTCGTTCTCGACCACGACCGGGATCTTCAGCTGCTCGGCGACCCGGGCCCCGAGCGGCTCGTCCCGCCACGCCAGGTTCGGCGCGAACAGCACGGTGGAGCGGTCCGACGAGACGAACCCGGCGGCACCGATGCCGACCGCCTCCACCGCGTGGCCGGCGATCAGTTCGGCCGCCGCGTCGCAGATCGCCGCCGCGGTCGCGTCCACCGAGTCCGCCGGGGTGTCGCGGTGCGCGCGGGCGCCGATCACTCCCTGCTCGTCCACCACGCCGGCGGCGATCTTCGTCCCGCCGACATCGATGCCGATCGTCAGTCCCATGGTTCGGGGTCCTCACTCACGTCGATCCGGTCCACCCGGGACCGGGTCGATTCTTGGGCCGGTTCCTCCTCTGGTGGCGAGGTCCGCGACGCTGCGTCCTCCCGCGCCTGCCGGGCCGCGTCCGCGGCGGCCTCCAGCAGAGATCTCAGCGAGCCCAGGACATGCGCGGCGGCCGTCGACAGTTGCTCGATCGTTTCCGGACTGGTGTTCCGGACCTTGTGGATCAGCTGGCAGACCGGGCACCACACACAGTCCGGCCCCAACTTGTGCTCGTGCTTCTCGCCGGCAGTCCCGTCAGCGGTCTCGTCAGCGGGCGGAGCATCCGCGGCCGCGTTCTGCAGTACGGCGAACAGCTTGGCGGCCTCTTCAGCGACCGAGCCGACGGGGTCCTTGCTCAACGGCCTTCCCCGATCGCGGCTTCGCGGCGGGCGAGTTGCTCGTGGTACTCCGCCGCCAGCCCCTGCGCCAGCTCCTGCGCGGACTCCAGCGGCCCGGCGCCGCTCGGCACCTCGGGTACTGCGGGCCGCCCGGCCTCCCGCGGCGCGAACCGCACCTGCAGCCGCCCCTCGTCGAGTCGCGCCCCGGCGACCACACCGCGCGCCAGCGCGGCCGGCAGCGGCAGGACGCGCCGGTACGACCCCACGGTGACGATCAGCTCGTCCCCGTGCCGCGCCAGCTCGAGCTCGTCCGCGGATGCCAACGGCAACGGCATCGTCAGTGTGTAGGTCCGGCCGTCGGTGTCGATGTGCCGATCCACCCACAGCGACGTGTCGTCGGTGGCGCGGGCGAACGGGTCGTCCCCGCCGTACATCTCGACCGCGAACGCGGCCAGTTCCTCCACGCCGACCGGCTCGCAGACGCGGTACGGCGACTCCCAGATCGGCAGCGGCCGGAACGAGTCGGCGACCTCCTCGAGGATCCCGCGCTGTGCGGCGACCCACTGCCGCCGCCACGTGTCGGCACCGGCCGCCGGGAACACCCGGTTCGCCACGACGCCGTCCACGCGGTACCCGTACAGCGAGAGCCTGGTGAGCGAGCGTCGCGCCTCGGCGACGACGACCGCCTCCGGGGTCAGCACCAGTCGCACCGACGCGTCCGGCCCGGCCAGCAGCGTACGGATGTCCGACAGGTCGCTCTGCAGCCGGCGCAGCGCGTCGAACACGGTGTCGTCGGGCATCGGGATGCTCGAGCCGCGGTTCAGGAACGGGCGGAACGTGCGCATCATCTTGCGCTCGGCGTTGAAGATCCGGTCCATGTACCAGTTCAGCGCCTCCGGCAGCGCGAGCAGCCGCAGCGTCTCCGCGGTCGGCGCGCAGTCGACGACGATCACGTCCCAGCGCCCGGACCGGACGTGGTCGCGGACCTCGAGCAGCGCGAGCACCTCCTCGGCGCCCGGCAGCACGGTCAGCTCCTCGGCCTCGATCGGGTCGACCCCGACCATGTGCAGCACCGAGCGCAGGTAGCTCTGGATGTCGCCCCAGGACCGCTCGAACTTGCGCTGCGCGTCGATCTGCTGGACGAACAGCAGGTCGTCGATCTCGGTCGGCTCCGGACCCACCTCGGAGTCGAACGCGTCCGACAGCGAGTGCGCGGCGTCCGTCGACAGCACCAGCGTCCGCAGCCCGCGCAGTGCGGCGAGCGTGGCCGTCCCGGCAGCGGAGGTCGTCTTGCCTACGCCGCCCTTACCTGTGTACAGCAGAACCCGAGTCACTGGCTTACGACTCGACGCGCTTCTTCAAGCCCTTCAGGGCCGTGTCGATGATGACCTTCTCGGCTTTCCGCTTGAGCATGCCGATCATCGGGATCGCCACGTCCACCGCCAGCCGGTACGTCACCTCGGTCCCCCCAGCTCCCAGATCCTTCAGCACGTAGGCGCCGTCCATGCCCTTGACCATCTTCGCCTCGACCAGCGTCCAGGTCACCTCGTTGCGGGACCAGACGTAGGCCAGCGTGTATTCGTCGGAGATCGCGCCGGCGTCCACCTTGAAACGCACCTTGTTCGGCCGGCCGGCCTCGTCGGTGGACAGCACCTCGGTCTCCCGCATCGAGTCGGCCCACTCCGGGTACGCCGCGAAGTCCGCGATCACCGCCATGATCTCTTTGGGGGTCGCGTTCACCTGGATGGTCGAGGTGGTCTGTTCCGCCATCGATTCACCTCTTAGCCGGCCTGGGACGGGTCTGATGCGGGACGGCCGGATCCCCCGACGGATCCGCGTCCTCCCCGGAGACTATCGCGGGATCGGATCCGGTACGGCGTTCGCCCGCCGCGCGGCCCGCTTCGACTTCGTCCTTGAACCGCCACAGCCGCTCGCGGTACGCCGCGACGTACCGCTCCTTGAGCCGCTCGGCAGCCCGCCCGCGGACCGCGCGGACCGGGTCGGCACGGAGGTACCAGTGCACGACGACCCCGTCGCGGACCGGCTCCAGCCACCACTCCGCCGTACCGATCGCGGCGCCGGTGACGGCCCACCGGACCCCCTCCGGACCGCGCCGCTCGGACGGCGTCAGGGTCAGGTCGGGCCACCACTCGCGCCAGAGGGTGTCCGAACCGAGCCGCTCGGCGACGTAGGCTGGATCAGCAACGACCAGGTCGTCGCAACTGATGTCGAGTATGGGCATGTGCCGAACCTAGTTCCGTGGGTCACATAAATCTGGCTACTTACGGGTAGGTGACTGTAGCGTGCGCCGGAAGTCGACAATTCGTGACCGACTGAGGAGACGCGGATGCGTGAGTACACCGTTCCTGCTGTGACAGAAGCGCCCACCGGGAGCCTGAGCGACCCCGTGTGGGCGAACGCGTCCTCTCATCCTGACACCGCGGTGTTCAGCCGCCGGACGGGGTCGGGCTGGACCGACATCTCGGCGGCGGAGTTCGCGCAGCAGGTGACGGGTGTCGCCAAGGGCCTGATCGCGGCCGGCGTGCAGCACGGCGACCGGGTCGCCCTGCTCAGTCCGACGCGGTACGAGTGGACGCTGGTCGACTACGCGATCTGGAGCATCGGCGCGGTCACCGTGCCGATCTACGAGACCTCGTCGCCGTCCCAGGTCCAGTGGATCCTGACCGACTCCGACGCCGTCGCGGCCGTGGTCGAGAACGCGACCCACGGCGCGGTCGTCGAGTCCGCCCGGGCCGAGGCGCCCGCGCTGCAGGAGGTCTGGCAGATCGAGGCCGGTGCCGTCGACGAGCTGACCGCGCTGGGCCAGAACGTCTCCGACGCCGAGTTCGACAAGCGCCGCTCTGCGGTCACGCCGGACGACCTGGCCACGCTGATCTACACCTCCGGTACGACGGGCCGCCCGAAGGGCTGCAAGATCAGCCACGCGAACTTCCTCGACGAGCTCGGGCCGGCGGTGAAGATCCTCGACGACCTGTTCGACACCACCGGCGCGAGCACGCTGCTGTTCCTGCCGCTGGCGCACGTGTTCGCCCGGATCATCCAGGTCGGCTGCGTGATGAAGCGGGTCAAGGTCGGCCACAGCGCCGACGTGAAGAACCTGGTCGAGGACCTCGGCGCGTTCCGGCCGACGTTCATCCTGAGCGTGCCGCGGGTGTTCGAGAAGGTGTACAACTCGGCCAGCCAGAAGGCGCACGCCGACGGCAAGGGCAAGATCTTCGACGCCGCCGCGGACACCGCGGTCGCCTACTCGCAGGCGATGGACAAGGGCGGCGCGTCCTTCGGGCTGAAGGCCAAGCACCTACTGTTCGACCGGCTGGTGTTCGGCAAGCTCCGGGCCGTGCTCGGCGGCCAGGTGCGGTACGCCGTCTCGGGCGGCGCCCCGCTCGGCGACCGGCTCGGGCACTTCTTCCGCGGGATCGGCGTACCGGTCCTGGAGGGCTACGGCCTGACCGAGACCACCGCCGCGGTGTCGGTGAACCTGCCCGACGACATCCGCATCGGCACCGTCGGCCGGCCGCTGCCCGGTGTGACGGTCGGTGTCGCGGACGACGGCGAGCTGTGCTTCAAGGGCGGCCAGGTGATGCAGGGCTACTGGAAGAACGACGAGGCGACCGCCGGCGCGATCGACTCCGACGGCTGGTTCCACACCGGCGACCTGGGCGAGTTCGACGTCGACGGGTTCATCAAGATCACCGGCCGGAAGAAGGAGATCCTGGTGACGGCCGGCGGCAAGAACGTCGCGCCGACGCTGCTCGAGGACCAGATCCGCCTGCACCCGCTGGTCAGCCAATGCATGGTGGTCGGCGACGGCAAGCCGTTCATCGCCGCGCTGATCACGATCGACCCGGAGAACATCGTGCCGTGGGCGACCGAGCGCGGGAAGCCGACCGACCCGGCGGCGCTGACCCAGGACGCCGACCTGATCGCCGAGATCCAGAAGGCGATCGACGAGGCCAACGGCTCGGTCTCCCAGGCCGAGGCGATCAAGAAGTTCTCGATCCTCCCGACCGACTGGACCCAGGAGACCGGCGAACTGTCCCTGAAACTCTCCCTGCGCCGCCACATCGTCATGGAAAAACACGGCGCCGACGTCGAGGCCCTGTACGCCAAGTAGCACCCGAGGATTGCCCGCCCGAACCCCTCGTGCCCGTGTCAGTTGGCGCTCACGTCAGCTCGTTGGCGTTTCGTACCGCACGACGAAGGGGCTGCCGTCGCTGCGCCACCCGACCATCGCCGAGTAGAGCGTGCGGATCTCGCCGTCCGTCGCTGCCACGTCGGCGTTGTCGGCACACGGCCGTACTGTCGCGGGATCACAGATCCAGCCGTGGAAGAACATCTGCATCACCGTGTCGTCGGCATCCCCACCGGTCCCGGCGTTGACCACCATATCGGCGCCGCCCGGTCCGCAGACTCCGTTGTCGGAACTCTTCATCAACGTGCCGCCGGCGACGCTGGTCCGGTCGGGAAAGCCCTCTGGGAACGTGAAGCCGGCGGTCGGACTGCCAGAGGTGAGCCACACCGTGCGGTAATCGCAGTTGGCCCAGTTGTCCCACGATGCGAACAGGTAGAACCTACCCGCCCGCTCCACCATGACCGCGTTCTCGATCTGCCCATCGGTGCGGGTCACGATGACCGAGCTCGGCGCCACCGGCGTCAGCCAGTCGGCCTGAACTTCCACGATCCGCAAGATGGTGACCGGCGGTCGCTGCTTCTTGAAGATCACGTATCGCCGCCCATCGGACGCTTGGAACGGCACCGGATCGATGAAGCCGTCCAGATCGCCGGTATCCGGCTGATCCGACGCGATCAGCGGGGTCACCCCGTCCGGCCACGTCGCACCCTTCGGGCACGCAATCGGAGGCAGATTGCCCGGGTCGTACGGGCCGGCCGGGCCTGTCGTCGAGATCGCCGTGCCGATACAGCGCTGGTTGGGTCCCAGCCCGCTCACCCGGGCCGCGTAGTAGAGCACCCAGCGATCCCCGGAGACGTGCACCGCGTCAGGCGCCCACATTCCGTCCGCCACTGACCACTCCGGTCGCCGGGTGAGGCCGGTGCCGAGCAACTGCCACGGCCCACGCTCAGACTCGCCGTGCAATGCACGGGTCAACGCACCCGTGGCGAAGGCGTAGAACTCGCTGCCCACCTGAACCACGCCCGGATCGGCCGCCAGCTGAGAAAAGACCGGTGTCGCCGTGCGCGGCGGGTCCGCGGAAGCCGCACCGCCTGCGCCGAGCGACGACGCCAGGGCCACAAGTCCTGTCAGGCCCGCGACGAACGAGGTTCTGAGGCTGCTCATTCACTCACCCTCCTTCGAGTCCAACGATGTGTACAACGTTGGAGAAGCTAGCACCAGACGGCTCCGGTGACCAGACCGGAGGGAGCCGTGTTGCTCCGGTCGCTCCGGACGACGAGCTGAAGGCCAAGACGCCAAGTAGGTCGCCTGTCCGGCAGCACCCGCTTGGCTGATGCCGGACAGGCGGTGGCTGTCAGGTCTTCGAGCCGGACAGCGCGATACCTTGCACGATCTGACGCTGGGCGATGATGAAGATCAGCAGCATCGGCAGGGCCGCCATGGTCGTGGCCGCCATCAGGCTCGTCCAGTCGGAGGAGTAGGCGCCCTTGAACTGGTTGACCACGAGCGGAATCGTGAAGTTCCGATCGCTGTTCAGGAAGATCAACGGGGAGAAGAACGAGTTCCACTGCCCGAGGAACACGAAGATGCCGAGGGCCACGAGTGGGGTACGCAGCAGCGGCAGGATGATGGTCGTGAAGATCCGGACCCGCCCCGCGCCGTCGATCGAGGCGGCTTCCTCCAGCTCCAGCGGAATGCCGCGGACGTATTGGCGGAGGAGGAAGACGCCGAACGCGTTGAACAACGCCGGCGGGACGATCAGCGCCAGGTGGGTGTCGATCCAGCGGAGCTGGCCCATGATGACGTACAGCGGGATCACGGTCAGCTGGAACGGAACCATCATCGTGGCCAGGAAGATGCCGAAGATCATTTTCCGCCCCGGAAAACGGATCCGCGCGAAGGCGTAGGCGGCCATCGAGCAGGTGATCAGGGTGAGGATCGTGACCAGGCCGGCGATGTAGGCACTGTTGAAGTAGGCGCGCGCGAAGTCGGCGCCCTGCCACGCGGTGACGAAGTTCTCCGGCTGCCAGACCTTCGGCAGCAGTGTCGGCGGCTGGGCGAAGATCTCGTCCAGCGGCTTCATGGCCGAGAAGAACATCCACAGGAATGGCACGAACATCACCAACGAGCCCGCGACCAGCAGCAGGTGCAGCGGAATCCAGGACGGCTTGAACCGCCCCCCGCTCAACCCATAAGAAGCATTCTTTCGACGCGCCCGCTCGAGGGACCGGGCGCCGATCTCGCCTGATGAGGAAGTCATTCGGTGTAATGCACCCATCTCTTCTGCGCAAGAAACTGGAGGCCGGTCAGGACCAGCAGGACGAGGAACAGGTACACCGCGATTGCCGCGGCGAACCCGAACTTGAACTCACGGAACGCGATGTTGACGATGTCGTACACGATCGTGTGGGCGTTCGCCGGCGCTGTGGTGTCGAAGAAGAAGTAGATGTAGTCGAACACCTGGAAGGACCCGATGATCGAGGTGATCGACAGGAACAGGATGGTCGGCGACAGCAGCGGCACGGTGATCTTGCGCAGCTTCTGCCATTCCGAGGCGCCGTCGATGTCGGCGGCCTCCATCAGGGTGGGCGAGATGCTCTGCAGGCCGGCGACGAACATCACGATCATGTAGCCGAGGCCCTGCCAGATCGACACCAGGACGATCGCAGGGATCGCCGTCCCTGGATCCTGCAGCCAGTCAGGCGGGTTGGGCAGCCCGATCGACTTCAGCAGGGAGTTGATGGGACTGATCTCGGGGTTCAGCAGCCAGAGCCAGATGGCGCCCACCGCGACGGTCGACGTGACCTGCGGCGCGAAGAAGAAGATCCGGTAGAACGGCGTCAACCGACCCGCCTTCTGAATGAAGAACGCGAAGAAGAAGCCGGTGATCAGCAGTCCGGGGACCTGGAGGGCGGTGAACCACGCGGTGTTCAGCCAGGACTGCCGCAGCTGGGCGTTCTCCCAGACACCGGTGAAGTTCTGCAGGCCGACGAACGTGCGCGAGCCCAGACCGTCCCAGCTCGAGAACGACAGCACGATGGCGAAGATCAGGGGCCCGACCATGAAGGCGATCAGGCCGATGAGCTGAGGGGTGAGAAAGGCGTAGCCCCACAGCGCTTCGGTCCGCCGTCTGCGCTTCACATCGGATGCGAGCGCCATGTCTCACTTCCCGTTGTTGATGAACTTGCAGATCTTGTCGGCCCACGTCTTCGCGTTGTCACCGGCCTTGATCGACTTGTCCATCTCGGTGCCGAGGTTGGCTCCGACCTCCGCCTTCGACGCGATGGCCGACGGGATGGCGTAGCCCTTCTTGGCGGCGTCCGTGAACCAGGCACAGTGCTCGGGCTGCTTGTTCTCCATCACGACCTCGTCCAGACCCGCGACGGCCGGCACCGCGTTGCCTCCGCCGGAGAGCCGGGCCTTCTGACCGTCCTTGTTGACGAACCGGGTGGCGAAGTACATCGCGGCTTCGGGGTCCTTGGCCTTGGCGTTCACGGCCATCGCCGCTGTGTAGACGATCGCCGGCGGTACGGTCTTCCCGTCGGCGGACGCGAACGGTGCGATGTCGTAGCCGAACTTCAGCTTCTTGAGGTTCGGGAGGATCCAGCGTCCCACCTGGCAGCTGGCGAGCTGCTGACTGTAGAACAGGGCGTCGATGGCCTGCCCCTTCGGCAGCGACCCGCCGTAGGTGATGTTGCCATTGGCCATTCCCTCCCAGAGCCACTCGAGGGTCTCCATCGACTTCGCGTCCTCGTTGAAGATCATCTTGTCGCCGTCGACGACCTTGCCTCCGAACGCGGTCATCCAGCTGAGCATGGGGCCGAAGCCGCCTTCCAGCACCATGCCCCGCTTGCCGGTGGCCTTGATCTTGGTCAGGAAGTCGTCGACGGCGTCCCGGTTCCAGCCGCCGGATTCCTGCAGCTGCGCGGGGTTCTTGGTGATGCCGGCGGCCTCGCACATGTCCTTGTTGAACCAGAACACGATCGGGTTGCAGTCGACGACGAGCCCATAGGTGCCCGGGCTGCCGTCGGCAGGCTTGCACCAGCCCATCAGGTTCGGGTACAGGTCGTCGATCTTGACGGGCGCGTCCGCCTTCGCCGTGAACTCGGTGAAATCGGCGACCTTCTTGGACTGGATCAGCCGTTGCATGCCGGAGTCCTGTACGTAGAAGACGTCCGGAGCGCTGCTGCCGGCGAGCTGGGTGAGCAGCTTGGCGCCGTAGTCGCCGACGACCACCTGGAAGGTGACCTTGGTCCCGTGCGCGGCCTCGTAGTCCTTCGAGATCTGCCGGAACCGCTCGGCCTCGCCCGGGTTCGCCCAGGAGGCCCAGGTCACGCTGCCGCCCTTCCCGCCCGTGCCGGTCTTGCCGGCCGAACTCGAGGTGCCGCCCGCGCTACCTCCGGCGCAGGCGGTCAGCAACGCACTCGAGCCCACTCCGGCGAGCGCAGCACTGGACAGGAAACCACGACGTGTCATCGGTCGCCCGAAGGGTTTTTCATTAGTCGGCATCTCGGTGGCTCCTCGAAGAGGGCGGATATTAGCGGTAAAAGTTAGAGACGCCAGACAATTTCGTCAATACTTCGGAGCGTTGGGTTTTACCGCTATAGTCCAGCACGTGACGACATTTGAGATCCGCTCCCCCGACGGTCGCACCGTGCGGACCGGGAGCCTCACCGGCCCCGGCACGATCACCCCCCGTCCCGCGGCCGAGCCCGGTGTGCTCCGGTACGACGTGACGCCCGAGGCGGGCGTCGGTGGACCCGTGACGCTGCGCTGGACCTGGCCGGCCGAGGACGCCGTGACGCTCTGGCGGCCGATGCAGGATTCCCGGCGCCACCTCCCCAGCGACTGGGGCTCGCACCGCGAGGTCCGCTCCGTCCGCTCGGCCCCGGTCGCGTCGGTCGTCAACGGACAGGACAGTGCGATCGCCACGGTCTCTTTGTCGTCGAACGTCCGTGGGTGCGACTTCGCCGTCGGGGTGAACGAGGAGAGCGCGGACCAGTTGATCGAGCTGACCGTGACCGACGTCGAGGGCGACGGCTTTGCGCTGCGGATCGATCTGCGGTCACAGCACTTCGCCGAGGCGTTGCGTGCCGTGACGGCGGAGTGGGCGGCCGAGGTGGGTGACCGGATCGCCGACGTACCGCCGGTCGCGCGGCAGGCGATGTACTCGACCTGGTACAGCGACCACCAGCACGTCTCGGCCGAGTCCGTCGAGCGGCACGCTCGCGCGGGTTCGGCGTACGGCACCCAGGCGGTGATCGTGGACGACGGCTGGCAGACCGACGACACGCGGCGCGGGTACGCGTATTGCGGCGACTGGGAGCCGACCGGCCAGAAGTTCCCCGACATGGCCGAGCATGTACGTCGTGTGCACGCGCTCGGCCAGCAGTACGTGCTGTGGATCGCGCCGGCGTTGATCGGTGTGCACTCGAAGGCCTGGGACAGGCTGAAGGACCGCACACTCGGCTTTGCGGACGGCGAAGTGACCGCCGTCCTCGACCCGCGCTATCCGGAGGTGCGCGAACACCTGCTGGAGTGCTGCATCCGTCCGGTGCGTGACTGGGCCGTCGACGGCCTGAAGATCGACTTCATCGATTCCTGGGCCCGGAGCAGCGTCCCTCCGGCGGCGGGCGGTGACTGCTCCTCCGTCGACGAAGGCGTCGAGCGGTTCCTGCAGGCCGTCACCGACGAGCTACGGAAGCTGCGGCCCGACCTGTTGATCGAGTTCCGTCAGGACTACGTGCACCCGAGGCTCTGGCAGTTCGGCACGTTCCTGCGCGCCGGCGACTGCGCGCTCGACTCGGTGGAGAACCGTGTCCGCACGATCGACTGCCGCCTCCTCGCCGGTGACCGCGCGGTGCACTCCGACATGCTGATGTGGAGCCCGTCGGCGTCCGTGGAGAACGTTGCGCAGCAGTTCATCGATGCGTTGTTCAGTACGCCGCAGGTGTCGATGGAGTTGGACGCGCTGTCGCCCGGGCACGAGCAGGTGGTCCGGCACTGGCTCGGATTCATGCGCGATCACGCCGACGCACTGCTGCACGGCGTACTGCTGCCGTCGCGACCGGATGCGCGGTACACGCAGGTTCGCGCGGTCGGTGCGACGGAGACGGTGGTTGCCGTGTACACGAACCCGGTGGTGCGGGTACAGGAGCCGTGCACCGTCGTGGTCAACGGTGGTGCCGAGCCGCGCCTGTACGTCGAAGGTGCGTGCGGCCGGCTGGTCGACCTCGTAGTGTCTGACTGTTCGGGCCACGAGGTGCACCGAGAGACGACGACGCCGCCTGAGGTGTGGGCGATCGACGTACCGGTCGGCGGGACGGCCCGGATCGTGTGTGATTAAGGGGGAACGATTGGCTGGAGAGAAGCCGCGGCGTACGACCGTCGCGGACGTCGCCCGGTTGGCGGGGGTATCGGCGATGACGGTGTCGAATGTGCTGAACGCGCCACACCGGGTCGCGGCACCGACCGTCAAGACCGTGCGCGCCGCGATCCAGGAGCTCGGGTACATCCCGAACCACGCGGCCCGCGCGCTGTCGTCCGGCCGCAGCCAGGTCATCGGCCTGCCGATGTCCTTCGAGGACGACTTCGTGGACGACGAGAACCCGGGCCTGGGCGGATTCCTGCACAGCCTGCTCGGCGGGCTGGTCAAGGCGGCCGCGGTCTCGGGGTACGGCGTCCATGTCGTCGAGACTCCGGCCGACAGCGCGGCCGAGATCGCGCTGTACGACAAGCTGATCGCTGCGCGGCAGGTGGACGCGATCGTCGTCCTCGAGACGATGCCGCACGACGAGCGGATCGAGTTCCTCAGCCGGCGGCGGTTCCCGTTCGTGGCGTTCGGACGGACCGCGGCGGAGCATCGGCAGTGCTGGGTCGACGTGGACAACGAGGCCTCGATGGCCGGCATCGCGGCGCATCTGCGCTCGACCGGGCGGAAGCGGGCGGTGTACCTGGGCACGGACAGTCCGCTGCCGTGGGTCCATCAGCGGCACGACGGGTTCGTCCGGGAGTTCCCGTCGACGGTGGCGCGGTCGTTCGGGTCGCTCGCCGCGGTGGCGGCGTACGTCGGCGACGCGGAACCACCCGATGTCTTCGTCGCCGACAACGACGCGTTCGCGGTCGTCGCGATGCGAGCACTGCAGCGGCGCGGGATCACGGTCGGTCAGGACGTCGCGGTCACCGGTTTCAACGACTTCCCGTTCGCGAGCATGCTCGACACGCCACTGACCACGGCCCGCATCCCACTCCGCGACATCGCCGGCTGCCTCTTCGCCCGCGCGCTACGCGAGATCAGCGGCGACCCCGACGAGCCCGGCCGCCTCGTCACGGCGCCACTGGTTGTTCGCGCGAGCGCCTGACCGGCGTCAGCGCCTGACGGGCGATCAGCAACGTGATCGTGGTGCCGAGGACGCCGGCTCCGGCGATCGTCAGGTTCGGGGCCAGGAAGGAGCCGACGACGCCGCCGAGGGCGATGCTGACGCCCTGGATCGCCATCAGGCCACTGGTCTGGACGGTGAACAGGCGGCCGCGGTACGCCGGATCGACGGACTGCAGGATCAGCGGGTCGACGCCCTGGTTGAAGGCGTAGCCCGCACCCGAGATCGCGAGCAGGACCGCCGCGACCGGGATCGGTGGTGCGGCCAGGAACGCGATCGCGGGCAGCTGGCTGGTCAGCAGGAACGGGACGACGAGCCGTCGCCGCACGGAAGGGGTGAACCGTGCGACGACGAGCTCGCCCAGCACTCCGCCGACCGCGTACCCGGTGAACAACGCACCGGCGGCCGCGGCGGCGGTACCGATCTGGGCGGTGTACGCGACGGCGAGCCCGTCCGGGACGGACGAGAACGCCGGCGCCACCCAGGTCAGCAGGACCAGGTTGCGCAGCTTCGGGTCGGCGAACAGCAACTGCAGCCCGGCCCACGAGTCGCGGACCGCGTTGCTCGTCCGCTCCCCCGGCGGCGTGTACGGCGTACCGGTCCCGATCAGCACCGCCGACGACACGAACGTGACGACCTCGACGACCAGCAACCACTGCGCGCCGATCGCCGCGACCGCGATCCCGCCGACCGCGAAACCGGTCAGCACCGCCGTCTGACCGATTGCCCGCAGCAACGACCGGCCGACCGGAAACAGGTCCTGCGGCAGCAGGTTCGCCAGGCTGGCCGCGCGGGCGCCCGCGAAGATCGGCGCGATCATCCCGGTGGCGAGCAACAGGCCGAGCAGTCCCGCGACGGGCATCCCGGGCAGCAACATGGCGGCGACGCAGGTCGCACTGAGCAGGTCACACACCACCAGTACGCGTCGGGCGGGGAAGCGGTCCGTCATCGACGAGAACAGTGCGCCGCTGACGGCGTACGGCAGGAACGAGCACACCAGCACCAGTGCCGACAGCAACGGTGAACCGGTGCGTTCGAAGATCAGGATCGAGAGCGCCACCTGCGCGCCGACCGTTCCGAGCATGGAGACGGTGTGGGCGGCGTACACGGCACGCATGCCGGGAAGGCGGAGTACAGCGCGGTAGGACCTCACGGTGCGAGCGTGGAGCACGCTGGTCCATGGTGCGTAGACTTTTGGTTGTGGCCGAAAGTTCTGTCTCGTGACGGTACTGCGCTTCACGCAGGCCGACGCGCTGCGCTGCCGCTTCGGCGCCTCGCCGTTGTGGGAGACGATGTCGGCGGTGCGGGTGCTGAACGGATCGAAGCACCGGCCGTTGTACGGCGAGTGGATCGCGGCGAAACGGGAGGCCGCCGGACGGCTCGACCTGCGGGGACTGAAGGCCGTGCAACCCCGCGTCGGGTTCACGCCGGACTTCCTGACCCCGCCGCCGAAAGCCTCCCGGGCGAAGTTCGCGACCGAGATCGCCCGCGTCCGCAGTACTCCGCTGGAGACGGTGCGGACCGAGCTGATCCGGTCACGGGACGAGCTGAAGAACCCCGCCGCGCCGGAGATCGACACGATGCTGGCGGACCTGGCCGGCACCCGTGAGCGGCTCGCGGACGAGATCGAGGCTGCCTGGGAGGCCCTCATCAAGCCGGACTGGCCGCTGATCAGCCGGGTCCTCGAGGACGACATCGCGTACCGCGGGCAGCAACTGACCGACGGCGGCCTGGCCCGGCTGTTCGACGACCTGCATCCGACCCTGGCCTGGGAGGACGACCGCCTGATCGCCACGCGGTACCGCTCCGAGGACCGTGACCTCACCGGCCAGGGCCTCCTGCTGGTGCCCGGGGTTTTCGCCTGGCCGTACCTCGTGATCGTCGTCGACCCGGCGTACCACCCGACCTTGGTCTACCCCGCCCGCGGCGCCGCCCGCCTGTGGTCCGACTCCCCCGCTCCTCCCGATCCGCTGGCCCGCCTGCTGGGCCGCACCCGCGCCACACTTCTCGTGGCGCTTGACCCGCCTGCCACGACGAGTGCCCTCGCAGCGCAGTACGGCCTCGCCCTCGCCACGGTCGCCGAACACCTCTCCGCGCTGTACGACGCAGGGCTCGCGACGCGACGGCGTACCGGTCACCAGGTCCACTACCGCCGTACCGAAGTCGGACAGGCCGTCATCGACGCCTCCGTCGGATAGCCGTCGAGCCGCGCGAGAATGCTGAGGTGACGAACACCTCCAGCAACCGCCACACCCGGCGGTGGCCGGCCTCGTTGGCTGTTCTTGCTGTGCTCGTGCTGCAACTGCTGGTGCCGACGCAGATCAACGCGCTGCCGCGCTGGGTGATGCCGGCGCTCGGCCCGGGTGGAAGGGCTGGCTGCCAGGATTCACCGACTACCTGTTCGTCTCGTTCACTGCCGCGACCGCGTTCAGCCCGACCGACACGATGCCGCTGTCGGCGCGGACAAAGATGCTGATGGGCGTCCAGTCGGCGATCGCGCTGCTCACGGTCGCGGTGATCGCGGCCCGCGCGGTGAACGTCCTGTGAGAATCGCACTCGACAGGCTTGTAATGGGCATGAGACCGTTATGCCCATGTACAGCACGAAGTCGGTGGGGTTGGCGTTCGCGGTCTTCTCCGCGGTCACTTTCGGCGGGTCGGGACCGTTCGCGAAGGCCCTGATCGGGGCCGGGGTCACGCCGCAGCAGGCGGCCTGGTTGCGGATCCTCGGCGCCGCCGCGCTGCTCGTCCCGCTCGTGCTGATCTTCCGCGGCCGCGCCGGTCTGCGCTCGGCGCGGGCGTCCTGGAAGGCGCTGGTGCTCTACGGCCTGACCGGGATCGCCGGGTGCCAGACCCTGTTCTTCATCGCGGCCAGCCGGCTGCCGGTCGGCGTGGCGCTGATGCTCGAGTTCTCCGGGCCGGTGCTGGTGGTCGCGTGGCTGAAGTTCGGCCAGAAGGTCGCCGTCCCGCGGTCGGCCGCGATCGGGGTGAGTATCGCGCTCGTCGGTCTCGCGACCGTGGCCGAGATCTGGTCCGGGTTGCGGATCGATCTGATCGGCCTGCTCGCCGGCCTCGGCGCCGCCGCGTGCCAGGCGACGTACTTCATCCTGATCGACAAGCTGACCGGCGCCGCGGATCCACTGGTGATGACCGCGGCGGGCAGCGTGGTCGGCGCCGTCGCACTGACCCTGATCTCGGCGCCGTGGGGTACGCCGTGGCACGTCCTCGTGGACACGGTCGCGATCGGTGAGCGGCATGCACCCGGTTGGGTGATGGCCGCCTGGCTGATCGTGGTGAGCACGGTCGTCGCCTACCTGGCGGGAGCGGCGGCCGTCCAGCGGCTGTCGGCGGCGGTCGGCGGCGCGGTCGCGTACGTCGAGGTGGTCGCGGCCTGCGTCTTCGCGCTCGTCCTGCTCGGCGAGACGCTGCGGACGAACCAGATCATCGGCGGCGTGATCGTCCTGGCCGGGGCCTTCGTGGCCCAGTCGTCGGTGGGGAAGGTCGCGCCTCCGGAGGTACCCGACTCCGACACTCCCCGCACCGACGTCCTCGAACCCATCTAGATCACCGGCTACCGCAGGGAATCCACGAGCTCCCGCGGCAGGCCGTGGGTCTCGTGCAGGTACTCGTAGTCCGTCTCGTCCAGCGATCTGTGGAAGCGCTCGTGGCTGAGCACCTTGCGGCCGCGGTCGAGCAGGTTGCTGAACCGGATCTCCTCGTCGATCAGGATCCGCCGGATCAGCGTGACGGTCTCGCCCTGGTGGAAGTGGCTCAGGGTGTGCTCGAACAGCTCGATCGGCACGTCGGACAGCGAGCGCGAGTCGTCGTCGTGCCAGAGGATCGTCAGCATTCGGCGGATCAGCCGGCGCAACACGTACCCGCGGCCGGTGTTCGAGGGGTGCACGCCGTCGCCGACGATGACGATGCTGGACCGCAGGTGGTCGATGACGATCCGCTGCGACCGCTCGTCCAGCGTCCAGAGCTTCGGGATCAGCCGCATCCACGGCTCGAACAAGCTCGTCTCGTACACGGACCGCTTGCCCTCCAGCAGCATCGTCAGCCGCTCGAGGCCCAGCCCGGTGTCGATGTTCTGCTGCTTCAGCTCCTCGAGCGATCCGTCGTCGTGGCGGCGGTAGCGCATCATCACGTGGTTCCACACCTCGAGCCAGCGGCGGTCGGTGGTCGGCGTACCCTCCGGCTCGCCGTCGCCGGTCCAGACGAAGATCTCCGAGTCGGGACCGCACGGACCGGTCGGGCCGTTCGACCACCAGTTGTCGTCGGTGGTCAGCTCGATCGGCAGACCGAGCTCCTGCCAGGTGCGTAGCGATTCCTGGTCCAGCGGCACCTGGCCGTCACCGCCGAACACGGTCACGTACAGGTCCTTCGGGTCGAGGCCGAAGCCAGTGGTGAGCAGTTCGTACCCCCACCTGAGGGTCTGGCTGCTCCCGTAGTCCCCCAGCGACCACGAGCCCAGCATCTCGAACACTGTCAGGTGGGTCGGATCCCCCACCTCGTCGAGATCGGTGGTTCGCAGGCATCGCTGGACGCCGGTGAGTCTGGACCCCAGTGGATGGGGTTCGCCTTCCAGGTAGGGCGTGAGTGGATGCATCCCCGAGGTCGTGAACAGCACGGGATCACCGAGCCGCGGGATGAGCGTGGACCCGGTCGTCGGGACGTGCTCGCGGTCGAGGAAGAAGTCGATGAAAGTCCTGCTGATGCTCATGGTTCGTGTCCTTGTCGATTCAGGACCGGAACCAGACCACCGGGCTACGAAAACAACAACACCGGCGAACCGTTTCCGGTCGCCGGTGGAGGTTTGAGGATGTCAGGCAGCGGCAGCCGGGGAGCGGAAAGCTCGTACGGCTGCGGCAAGTCGGAACATCCGGTGCATGTCGGTCAGAGTACACGACGTCGACCGCGAGTTGTCCACCAATTCCCCGTCACACGCCGAGGAGCTCCCGCAGCGTGGAGCCTGTCCGTCGCCAGGACCACTCGTCCTCGACCCACTTCCGGCCCGCCGCGCCCAGAGCAACGCCGTGCTGGGCGTTCGTCAGCAGTTCGACGATGCGCACGCCCACAGCCGCCGGGTTGTACGGGTCCACCAGGTATCCCGTCGTACCGTGCCGCACGGTGTCGGCCGCCCCGCCCGAGTCCCCCACCACCACAGGCTTACCGGCAGCCGACGCCTCCAACGTCACGATGCCCAGCGCCTCCGGCTCCAACCCGAACCGCCGCGTCCTGCACGGCATCGCGAACACATCGGCCGCATCGACGTACGGCGGAATCTCGGCCCACGGCACCGCGCCGGTGAACACCACCGCGTCCGCCACGCCGACGCTCGCCGCCAGCTCCTCGAGATACTCGCGGTCCGGCCCACCGCCGACGAGCAGCAACGCGGCATCCGGCACCTCCTGCCGGACGCTCGGCCACGCCCGGATCAACGTGTCCTGCCCCTTCCGGCGGATCAGCCGCGACACGCAGGCGACCACCGGAACCCCGTCCAGCCCCAGACCCTTCCGGATCTGCTCACCACCACACCCCGGATGAAACCGCTTCGTGTCGACGCCTGGGGTCAGCCGGTGCATCCGCCGTACCGCTGCCGGTGACAGCGCCGGCGCGATCTGCTCCGCGCACCACGCGGACACTGTCGTCAGGGCGTCCGCCGCATCACCGATCCGGCGCAGCGCCCGCCGCACCCCCGGTACGCCGGCCCACCACGTCTCATGTCCGTGGGTCATGGCAACGATCCGCCGCGCACCGGCCCGCCGCAGCGCGGGCCCCATCAGACCGAGCGGTGCGGCGGCGCCGAACAGGACCCGGTCGGCGTCGTACTCGTGCATCAACTGCACGGCCCGCCTCGTCGCGCGGGCCGTCGGCAACAACGTCGACGTACGGTCACGGATCACCGGGAACGGCAGCGTCGCGTCGTACGCCGTGTCGCCCGGTTCGCGGGAGGTGTAGACGACGACGTCGGGCAACTCGTCGCAGAGGGACCGTACGAACGTCTCGATCCCGCCCTGACGCGGCGGGAAGTCGTTGGTGACGACGAGGACGGTCATCGTTTCGCCAGTGGCGGGACCGTGATCCCGTTCTGCTCGCCCCAGGCGCGGCCCATCGTGATCCGCTCCGGCGAGGTCGGGTGACTGGCGAACATCCAGTACCGCCAGCGGCTCGGGGCGAGACCGGAGATGTTCCGGACGGCCAGGTCGTGCTGCATCGCGACGAAGTTGCGCGGGTCGTTCGTCAGCCGCAGCGAGTGGTAGTCGGCGCGGGCCTCGATCTTGCGGCTCACCAGGTTCTGCACCGGGCTCGCCACAGTCGTGGCGACGACCACCAGCGCGACGAACACCCCGGTCCGTCGCGGGTCGGCCATCCGGGCCCCGAGCACCAAGTACAGCAACGTGATGCCGAACGCCGTACCGAGAACGCCGATCAGCGTGCCGTGCAGTACGTCGTCCTCGGCGGCGTGACCGAGCTCGTGCGCGACCACGAGCCGGACCTGTGCGGGCGGCGTGTCCTTCAGCAGCGTGTCGTAGACGACCAGGCGGCGGGTCGACCCGAAGCCGGAGACGTACGCGTTCAAAGCCGTCGTACGCTTCGACGCGTCCGCGACCAGCACGTCCTTCACCGGTACGCCGTCCTCGGCCGCGAGCTGGAGGAAGTCGTTGCGCAGGGCACCGGCCGGCATCGACGTGAAGTTGTTGAAACGCGGCTCGATCAGGACCGGGTACGCGAACGACACCCCGAGCACGAGCAGCCCGGCCGCGATTGCCCCCGGCAACCACCAGCCCTGGCGCCGGCGTTTCGCCAACGCGATCAGCACGACGGCGACCACCGCGACGCCGAGTGAGGTGATGGCCCAGTTGACGCCGCGGTCCCAGACCCACAGCCGCCAGTTCTCCACGGCCAGGCCGTACTTCACGCTGACCCGCTGCGCGAGGACGTCGGTCGGGACGGTCAGCAGGTTGGTGATCAGGGCGATCCCGGCGACCGCGACCGGTACGGCGAGGAACCACGGGCGGATGCGCAGAGCGTCGTACAGCCGGCGGCCGAGCGGGCTGAACCCGATCACCAGCGGGACCACCACCGAGATGATCCAGGACGTCGTCGACCACTTCAGGAGCTCGTGGCGGAACGCGTTCTGGCGGGCGATCTCGGCGGTCGTGAAGTCCAGCGTGGCAGCCGGCTTCGGCAGGTCGATCAGGTGCCAGGGCGTCGTGACGGCGATCGTGAAGACCAGGGCCAGCGCGAGCAGCCCGCCCGCGGCGCGCGGCGCCCACGGGCTGGATGCCCGCTTAACCACCGGCGAGCCTCTCGAGGTACTTCTGCCACTCGGCGACGAACTCGGCCTCGGTCATCCCCAGCACCGACTGGAACGCATCGGCCAGACCGGTCGAGCTCTTCGACGCGTGCACGGCACGGTAGAACTTCACCAGCTTCTCCTCCCCCTCCCGCTCGGCGATCAGCCGGCAGGCCAGCCACGCCGACTCGTATGCCTGCGGCAACTCCTTCGCCGAGGCCGCGAACGCCTCCGTCGTCGGCAAGGAGGCCGGCACATGCCCGGCGCGCACCGCCTTGAAGAGCTCCTTGGCCGCCGACTCGTCCTGCACCGGTACGGCGTTGAACGCGACGTAGTCCGCGAAACCCTCGGCCAGCCACAACGGGACGGGTGACGCGGTCGCGGTGGACGCGACATGGGTGGTCTCGTGGGTCAGCACGATCCGGCGGCCCTGCTTGCCCAGTTCCTCGAAGAGTTTCGGGTTCGCCACGATCCGCACCGGCGCGCCGACGGCCGGCGTGTCGAGCTCGGCCATCGTGACGGCCGCGATCTGGGTGTAGGTGTTCGGCCGGGCGCCGAGGACGTACTCCATCTGGGACTGCTTCGCGGGCAGGTAGACGACGACCTTCTGGCGCCAGCTCCTGCCCCAGACCTTGCTCACCGACTCGACCGCCTTGTCGGCGACCGAGACGTAACTCCTGGCCTCTGCTTCCGCCTCCGAACCCGCGCCGAGGCTGATCACCAGGCTGTGCTTGCCCTTGGCCAGCTCGAGCGCGCCGAGCGACCACACCGGCCGGCGTTGACCGGCCACGAACCGCTCCGAGAACGACGCGGCGTACGTCTTCCCGTCGCGCGTCACGAACGTCACCGGGAGCGTCTCGCGGGCCGCCTTCACGTCGTACCCGGCGAGCTGCCAGGAGACCTCGACCTGCGCGAGCCAGGACTGCGTCCCGCCGAGCTCGGCCTGCCGATCGGGCGTGAGCGCGCCGATGTCGTCGCTCACGTAGCGCAGCTGGAAGGTGCCGAGCGGGAGCGCGGACAGGTTGCCGAAAATCGTCCGCGCGCTGGCCCGGAACGCCGTGGCCTTGGGGTCGATGGTGTTCAGGAACTCGCCGCGGTCCTCGTTCTCGATCGCGTCGGCCATCTTCTGCAGCACGGCCTCGCCCGCCACGGCCCGCTGGACGCCGGCCTGCGCCTGGTCGGGCGTGGTCGGCGTGGCGGACGGCGGTTGCTGCGCCGTGGGCGCGCCCGGGTCCGCCGGGGCGTTCGCGATGTGCTGCAGACCGGCGTACCCGGCTCCGGCGACCAGGCAGATCGCCAGACCGAGGGCAACCTTCTTCAGGATCGGCCCGAACGGCGGGCGGCCCGGACCGTCGGCGTACGACTGCTGCCGGTGGTCACTCGGCTGCTCTGGGTCACCGGCCGACGGGATCATCGGCAGCGGAACCGTGTCGCCGTCCTCGTCGATCACCTCGGCCCCTCGCTGCTCACCTGCCCCAGTCAGGGGGGACACCCGGCCTCCTCCGACAGTACGGCATACCAAACCAATCGGCTCCGGGGATCCCTCCCCGGAGCCGCAGAGTATGTCAAGGTCGCAGGTCAGCCCGGACGGACGGCGCCGCTGTACGGCATCTCGTCGATCGGAGCGATCGTCACGCTCTTCCCCGGGCGGGGCGCGTGCACCATCCGGCCGTTGCCGATGTACATCCCGACGTGACTGATCGGCGAGTAGAAGAAGACCAGGTCACCGGGCATCAGCTCGGACTTGCTGACCCGGCGGCCCTCGTTGATCTGCGCCTTCGAGGAGTGCGACAGCGAGACGCCGGCCTTGCCCCAGGCGTACAGCGTCAGGCCGGAGCAGTCGTACGAGCTGGGTCCTTCGGCGCCCCAGACGTACGGGTCGCCCATCTGGGACATGGCGGCGCTGACCGCGATCTTCGCGCGGCCGCTGGCCGGCACGTTCGGGATGTCCTCGTCGTCACCGGTGCGCTCGCCGTCGCGGCTCGGGCGCTGGCGACGCGCCTCCTCCGCCTCCTTGGCGTTCTCTTCCTCGATCCGCTCGCGCTCGGCGTCGCTCAGCTTGTCGAGGACGCCCTCGGCCTTGTCGAGGTTGGCCTGCAGTTGCTTCTTGAACGCGTCCTGCTTCGCCTGCACGGCCTGCAGGGCGGCCAGCTCGGTCTGCGCGCTGGCCTGCAGGTCGGTGAGCTTGCCCTGCGCGACCTGGTAGCGACGGAGCGCCGAGTTCTGCTGACCGGCGAAGGCCTGGGCGGTGGACGCCTGGCTGAGGAACTGGTCCGGGTTGTTCGACAGCAGCAGCTGCGCCGTCGTGGAGATGCCCGAGGTCTGGTACCCGGCGACCGCCAGGGAGCCGATCTGCCGCTTCACCGCGTCCACCTGGGCCTGCTGCTTGGCGATACCGGCCTGCAGCGCCTTCACCCGGACCGACGAGGCGGTGATCTGACCGCGCAGGTCGTTCGCCGACTCACCGGCCACCTCGGCCTGGTGCTGGAGCGCGGCGACCTGCTTCTTCGCCTCCTCCAGGGTGGGCTTGGGGTCGGCGTCCGCCGCTCCCTGGATGAAGATCACACCCGCGGCGACGGCCGTGCTGGTGATGGCGGCGAGGGCGATTCCCTTGGTGCGGTTGATGCGTCCGATGGACACAGCCCGGTCGGTCCCTTCCTCTGCTCGCGCCGTCCCCGTTGACCAGGCCTGCCGCGGACGTCACGTCCGCGGGGTCCGCCGGATCACTCCCTCGGCATTACCGCTGCCCGGTCGGCCGGAGCGGCCGACACCCTGAGGCAACGAGAGGTAACAGTAGTGACCGTTTCGTGACCAGTGCAATTCGCCCCTCGGGTTTGATGGAAAATTAACGAAGCCGGTTGGTGGCCAAACGATCGTTTCGCCTTCCTTTGCAGGGGTTTCGGCCGCGTCGGGCAGTACCGTTGCACCGCCAAGGTCCTGACAAAGACGGTCGCGTCTTCGGGCGTGTCCTCGGCGTGTCGGCTCCGGGTCAGCCGGTCTGTTCCTTGGGGACGGCGCCGGGCTCGACACTGTCCACGGCATGCACCAGGCGCAGCGGCGGGACCAGGCCCGAGTCGGCGAGCGCGTCCAGCGCGGCCTTCTCGTCGTCGTCGATGTGCAGGCTGCCGGACCGTTCCTCCGAGAATCCCAACACAACGGTGACGACGCAGTCCTGGCAGCCCGGACCCTTCATCACACAGGCGTCGCAGTCGATCAGCACAACATCCTCCAAGTGGGGAAGCACCCGGACTTGCATCCGGCTGAGAAGGACGCTAGAGACCCCCACCGACAGTTTCTGGTGTCAGGTGCGGGCGATGCGCGAGATCAGGCTGGTCGCGGACAGCGACCGGGCGCCGAGTTTGATGATGCTCTCGGCAACTTCGCGGTCGGTGGAGACGACCACGACCGGGCGGCCGGGCGGCTCGGCACGGACCAGTTGCCGGATCACCTCATCGGCGATCACCCCGGCGGGGCTGAACCGGACCCGTACGCCGCGCGGCGGGTTCAGCTGCACCGGCCCCGACAGTTCGGCGCCGTCGAACACCACGGTGACCTCGACGCGACGTTGCGCCACCAGGGCGCCCAACGCCGTGACGAGACGCTGACGCTGCGAGTGCAGCGGGGAGGTCGGCCAGGCGGTCTTCGTCACGTTGTAGCCGTCGATGATCAGATGTACCTGGGGCAACGACAACAACTCGTCGAACAACGCCGGGTCGTCCTCGGGCGCCGTACGCCCGACCGGGGCCGCCTCGGGCTCGGAGCCGGCCACCGTGTCCGCCGGGCGGAGCTCTCCCCCGGGCGGCAACGCCAGCTCACGGCGCAGCCCGCTCGCTGCCTCCAGCAACGTGTCGAGCAGGAGCCGGGTACGCGTGGTGGCGAGCTCCCGTTCCTGTCCCGCCGTACGACGGGCCGCGTGCTCGACCGCTTCCAGTTCGGTGATCCGGGCCCGGAGCTTGCGCAGTTCACGCTCGACCTCGGCCCGCGCCGCGTCCACGCGTTCGTCGGCGGTCTCGGCCTGCTCCGTGCGCTGCTCGAGCTCGGTCTGCAGGCCGCTGATGCGCTGCCTGGCCTCGTTGAGCTTGCGGCGCAGCGTGACGTTCTCGGCCTTGAGCTCGTTGACCTGTTCGCGGAGCCGTTCGCGGACCTGACGGGTCTCGGTGCGGGCCTGGTCGAGCTGATCGGTGAGCCGGCTGACCGCTTGGGAATCGGCGCGCGGGTTCTCCACCGGGACCTGGGCGGCCGCGGCGACGTGCTGTTCCCAGTCGTCCGGGCGCAGCAGGTACGCGAGCGCGGCGACCTCCACCGGGTCAGCCGCCGGCACCGGTACGCCCTCCGCGACCGCGTCGCCGAGCTCCGGGTGCTCACGCCGTACCTGGAAGGCCGTCAGCCGCCGGAAGTGGTCGTCGGTCTCGAGGATCGGGCCGAGCACCGACGCGGACAGCTTCGCCCGTTTGGCCGGCGCGAAGCTGGCGAACCGGCGCAGCGGAGCCGGGATGTCGGTGGCGGGGAGCTGGCCGAGGGCCTGCGCGGCGAGGGACAGGACGCGCTGCCGCACCGGTTCAGGCAAAGTCGTAGCGGCGGAGCTCGCGGCGGTGCCTGCCTCAGTCACCGGTCCGCAGTCCGGCCGGAACGACGACCTGGCAGCAGCTGCTGGGCCAGTGACGCAGACCACAGCGGACGGGCTCGCGGCCCGGGATCGCGGTGATCGCCTGTGTACGCATACAGAGAGCCTAGTCGACTCGTCTGCGTGTCACCTGCGGAATTGTCGGTGGCGGCTCTTAGCGTCGTGGCCATGACCAGCCCAGTGCGCACACCGCCCCAGGATCCGACGGTGCCGATCCGCGGTGTGCAGCACAGTTTCGACGACCTCGGGACGCCGCTGCGGGACATCACATTCTGCGTCGTCGACCTGGAGACGACGGGCAACCCGCCGGGCGAGGGCGGTATCACCGAGATCGGCGCGGTGAAGGTGCGGGCCGGTGAGGTGATCGGCGAGTTCCAGACGCTGGTGCACCCGCCGGAGTCGATCCCGCCGTTCATCGCCGTCCTGACCGGGATCAGCGACCTGATGGTTGCCTCGTCCCCCCGGATCGAGTCGGTGCTGCCCGCGTTCCTGGAGTTCGCGCACGGGTGTGTGATGGTCGCGCACAACGCGCCGTTCGACATGGGCTTCCTGAAACACGAGTCGCTGGTGCACGGGTACGACTGGCCCGACTTCGCCGTCGTCGACACCGCGCTGCTGGCGCGCCGGGTGATCACCCCGGACGAGGCCCCGAACTGCAAGCTCGGCACGCTGGCCAAACTCTTCCGTACGACGACCACGCCCAACCACCGCGCGCTGTCCGACGCCCGCGCGACCGTCGATGTGCTGCACGGGCTGTTCGAGCGGGTCGGGTCGTTGGGCGTGCAAACGTTGGAGGACCTCCAGACGTTCTCGTCCCGGGTCGCGCCGGCCGTCCGGGCCAAGCGGCACCTGGCCGAGTCGTTGCCGCACGCACCGGGTGTGTACCTGTTCACCGACGACCGCGGCGAGGTGCTGTACGTCGGGAAGTCCAAGGACCTGAGGACCCGGGTCCGGTCGTACTTCACGGCCTCGGAGACCCGCAACCGGATCGGCGAGATGGTCGGCATCGCCACCGGCGTCCGCGGAATCGAGTGCGGGACGCCGCTGGAGGCCGAGGTCCGCGAACTGCGGCTGATCGCGGAGCACAAGCCGCGGTACAACCGGCGGTCGAAGTTCCCGGAGCGGCAGCATTGGCTGAAGGTCACGGTCGAACCGTTTCCGCGGTTGTCGATGGTCAAACAGGTGCGCGACGACGACGCCGGGTATCTCGGGCCGTTCAGCTCGCGGAAGACCGCCGAGCGGGCGATGGCCGCGCTGCACGAGGCGTTCCCGATCCGGCAGTGCACCGCGCGGATGTCGCGGACCCCGCAGCTGTCGCCGTGCGTGCTGGCCGAGATGGGCCGGTGCGTGGCGCCGTGCGACGGGCGGATCTCGATGGATTCGTACGGCGAGTTCGTGACCGCGCTGCGCTCGGCGCTGACCGTGGACCCGACTCCGGTGGTCGAGGCGCTCGACAAGCGGATCGACGTACTGTCGGCGGACGAGCGGTTCGAGGACGCCGCCGTGCACCGGGACCGGCTGAGCGCGTTCGTGCGGAGCTCGGCGCGGATGCAGCGGATGGCGTCGGTGACCGGCTGCGCGGAGATCTGTGCCGCCAGGCGGACCGAGGACGGCGGCTGGGAGCTGCACGTGATCCGTCGCGGGCGGCTCGCGGCGGCCGGGTTCAGCCCGCGCGGGACCGACCCGCGGCCGCATCTGGAGATGTTGCGGGCGTCGGCCGAGACGGTGCTGCCCGGGATCGGCCCGGTCGCGGCGGCGTCGCCGGAGGAGATCGAGCTGATCCTGCGCTGGCTCGAGCTCCCCGGTGTCCGGCTGGTCGAGATGGACGGCACCTGGACCTGCCCGGTCAGCGGCGCGGGCCGGCATCTGAACCGGCTCGACAACTTCCGCTCCGACGCCCACCACCATCCGACCGAGCGACGCCGGCACCTCCGCCCGCTGGGACCGGCCCGGGTCGGCTAGATGCTGGCCGCGGAGGAGGCGACGGCGGGGACGGTTCGGGGTCTCGGCCACACTATGCTTCAGCGGGTTGAGGTGTGAGTCTGAACAGTTCTGTATGGGTTCTGAGGAGAGGACGGCATGGTCACCGCGATCGTGTTCATCAAGGCCGATGTCGCGCGGATCCCGGAGGTCGCCGAGCAGGTGGCGGCGATCGACGGCGTCAGCGAGGTGTACTCCGTGACCGGAGGGCTCGACCTGATCGCGCTCGTCCGGGTCGCACGGCACGACGACCTGGCCACCGTCATCCCCGAGCACGTCAACCGGGTGCCCGGCGTCGTGAGCACGGAGACGCACATCGCGTTCCGCGCGTACTCCAGCCACGACCTGGAGGCGGCCTTCAGCCTGGGCCAGGAGGACGGTGTCTGAGGAGCGGGCCGATCCGATCCGACTGACACGCGCTGAAGTTACGGTGAACACATGAACGTCTGGGGTCAGTTCGTTGCCGACAGGGTCCGCGCGTACGCGCCGACGGTCCGGCGAGGACGCGGATGAGCAACCCACCCGTCGGCTGGTACCCCGACCCCACCGGCCAGCCCAACATGATCCGCTTCTGGAACGGCGAGAAGTGGACCAACAAGACGGCACACGAGGACCAGGCCGCCGAACTCGCGGCCGAAACCGCCGACCCCAGCCACCCAGCTGACCCGAGCGACCCCGCCCAGCCCAGCCGGCCTGCCGACCACCCCCAGGCCGCCGAGCCAAGCCGGCCCACGACCCCCGCCGACACGTCACCCGCCGCCGACCCCGACACCGCCGCGCGCCCAGCCACCCCGCCGACCGCTGCCCCCACCCACCCGCGACCGGCCGAGCAGCCGCAGCCGCAGCCGCAACCAGCCGACCAGCAGCCATGGTCAGCCGAGCAGCCCCAGGCCCAGCCGTGGTCAGCAGACCAGCAGCCGCGGTCAGCCGAGCAGCAGTCGTGGTCAGCGGAGCAGCAACCGCAGTCCGGCCAACAGCAGGCCTGGCCGGCGCAGCAGCCCGACACCGCCGCAGCGCAACAACCCGCCTGGACGGCGGACCAACAACCGTGGTCACCCACCGACTTCACGTCATACGACCAACCCGGCCCCGACACCGACCAGCCCCAGCCAGCCGACCAGCAGCCATGGTCAGCGGAGCAGCAACCGCAGTCCGGCCAACAGCAGGCCTGGCAGCCGCAGCAGCCCACCACACCTGACGCTGCCCCGGCACAACAGCCGGCCTGGTCGGCGGACCAGCAGCCGTGGTCACCTACCGACTTCACGTCGTACGACCAACCCGGCCCCGACACCGACCAGCCCCAGACCCAGCCACAGCCAGCCGACCAGCAGCCATGGTCAGCCGAGCAGCCCCAGGCCCAGCCGTGGTCAGCCGAGCAGCAACCGCAGTCCGGCCAACAGCAGTTCTGGCCGGCGCAGCAGCCCAACAGCGCCCCGGAGCAACAACCTGCCTGGTCGGCGGACCAACAGCCGTGGTCACCTACCGAGTTCACGTCGTACGACCAACCCGGCTCCGACACCGAGCAGCCCCAGGCCCAGCCGCAGTCAACCGAGCAGCAGTCGTGGTCAGCGGAGCAGCAACCGCAGTCGGGCCAACAGCGGGCCTGGCCGGCGCAGCAGCCTGACACCGGCCCGGCACAACAACCTGCCTGGTCGGCAGACCAACAGCCGTGGTCGCCTATCGAGTTCACGTCGTACGACCAGCCCGACCCGAACTCCGAGCAGACCCAGGTCCAGCCGTGGTCGGGGCAGGAACAGTCCTGGCCCGCGCAGCAGCCGACCGATTCCACACCACAACAGGCGTGGACGGCCGACCAGCAACCGTGGTCACCCACGGAGTTCACGTCGTACGACCAGCCCGACCCCAACGCCGAGCAGACCCAGGTCCAGCCATGGCCGGGACAGCAGACTGGTCCTTCACCCGACCTCGAGCAGACCCAGCAACAACCGTGGCCCGCCCAGCAGGAGCCCTGGCCGGCGCAGCAGCCCAGCGCGCACGAGCAGGCGACAACGGGCGCACACGAGCCCGCGCAGCACCAGGCGTGGACAGCAGACCAGCAGCCCTGGTCAGCAGACCAGTTCACGTCCTACGACCAGGCCGAACCCGCCCAGCAATCCCCGACAACCCACGCAGGCCCGACCCAACCCGGTCCCGCACAGTCCGGTCCCGCACAACCCGGCCCGGCGCAACCCGGTCCGGTGCAATCCGGTCCGGTGCAGTCGTCCGCCGTGCAGTCCCGGGCTGTGGGTTCGCAGTCCGCTCACCCGGCTGAGTCTGATCAGTTGCAGGTGGGGCGGCAGGGTTCTGCGCAGCCTGTGGGTGAGACGGGGGCGTCTGGTCTGGGGCTGCGCTCGATTCAGCCCGCCGGAGGCGGTGAGCCTGCTCGATCCGACCAGGGCGACGCGGGCGGTTGGTGGCAGCCGGCGGCGACCCCGCAGCTCTGGGACGCCCAGCCCGGCAACGACCTGGCCGCGAACGGCGGACCACACCTGCGCGCCGTCTCCCCCGACGAGCAGGCACAAGAGGCAACCCAGCCGATCAGCGTCGCGCAACCCGACGTACAGACTCCGGCCCCAGCCGACCAAGGCCCAAGCCCCGCCGAACGCGCCCGCGCGACCTGGGGCGCCCCGGAGCTGGCCCCCGCACCGCCAGAGCACTGGACCCAGCGCGAAGTCGCTGCGGATCTCGAGGCAGAAGCAGCAGCAAACGCCCAACAGGAGGACGAGCCCAGCGGCTGGACTCTCAGGCTCGCACCAGACCCGACCGACGACCCAGCCGAGGCCCCCTCCTCGCCAACCACCACCGCGACGCAGACAGCCGACGCAGCGCAGGCAGCGGACGCGGCTGCTGCGAATGCTGCTGAGCTGAAGGCAGTGCAAGCGGCCGACGAGCAAGCGGACCAGTTGGCGGCCGAGGACGCCGAGGCTGGTGCGCAACTGCAGCCTGACTGGGGCAGCCAGGCCGGCGACGAGCAGGACCAGCAGTCGAGTGACGTTCCGGCATGGGGTGTCGAGGGCCAGGACGACGAGGACCTGCAGACACAGGAGAGGGCCGGCCCGCTCTGGACAGTGCCCGAGGCAGCGGACCCGCCGCAGGAGCAGCCGATCCAACTCTGGGGCGACCAGCAGCCCAGCACCGGCGACCAGAACCAGAGCTGGAACGGACAGCAGCCCGGCAACCAGGACCAGTCCGGCGGGCAGCAGGCCGGGCAGCCGTGGGGTTCGCAGCAGAGTGCGGCGGGCAGCGAGGCACCACCGGCTGACAACGGCTGGGGTGTCGCTGACCAGCACGGCGTACAGGAATCCGGCCTGTGGGGGCAGCAAGCGACTGCGGACACCCAGCAGAGCAGCAACCAACCGTGGGGCGGCCAGACCTGGCCAGTACAGGAGGCCGGCCCTCAGCAGAGCGGCCCTCAGCAGAGCGGCAACGGCTGGGGCGACCCCCAGCAGCCCGCTCACCCGACCGCCCAACCGACAGCTCAGCCCTGGGGTGCTCAGCAAGGCGCTCAGCAGACGGCTCCGCGTGCCTGGGGTGACGACGGCAACCAGGCCTGGGGCGGCCAGACCGACCTCAGCTCCGGCGTCGGTAAGCGCGACCAGGGCAAGAAGAAGAAGTCCAAGAGTTCCGGTGGCGGCGGTCCGTTCGGCGGGAAGCTGCCGTTGGTCGTCGGCGGCGGCGTCGGCCTGGTACTGCTGATCGTGACCGCGATCGTCCTGATCACCAGCGACGGCGACAAGACGGCCACCCCCGACCCGAACGGTACGACGACGCAGAGCGCCTCCCCCACGCCGACGAACCAGTCCAGCACCAAACCCGGCCAGTCGAAGAACCCGAAGCTGCACGAGGGCATCGGGCGGATCTCGTCGGACGCGATCTCGTTCCCACGCCGGAACCCGCCGTGGTCGGATCACAAGCTGTTCGTCCCGGAGGTGCGTAACGCGGGCGGCCAGCGGATCCTGCTGCAGCGCGACGCCGCGGGCACCCGCGACGACTGGAGCGCGGACATCTTCGTCGGCGGGCTCGGCACCGGCTCCGGGTTCAACGGCGACCCGAAGGCGACGGCGGCGACGCTGTCGACCCAGTTGCAGCGCACGATGTACGGCGACATTCCGGTCACGTACAAGACGATCGCGAACGGCGCGGTGAAGCGGACCGAGAGGCCCGGCTGGTTCTACCAGCAGACCGTGACCGCGAAGTCGGCCGCCGTTCCGAACCGAGTGCTGACCCTGACCGTCGCCGTCTTCGACCTCGGCGACGGAACAGCCGTCGCGTACGTCAGCGGCATCCCGAACGACCGCCCAGACCTGAAAACGGCCGCGGCCGAGGCCTTCAAGGGAATTCAAGTTGGCTGAGAACGAGAACCAGACCCCTCCCTCCGGACACACCCCACCCCCGCCCGCCGGCGGGACACCGGGTACCCCGGAACACCCCGCCACGCCGGACAACTGGGGCCCGCCGGGCAGTTCAGCCCGCCCAGCGGCAGACCCACTGGCCGGTACACCGCAAGCACCGCCCGAACCAGGTCTTCCCGGTGGTTCAGCACGCCCGGCAACAGATCCCCTCGCCGGTACGCCGCAGGCACCCCGCGAACCTGGTCCGCCGGGTGGCTCGGCACGTCCGGCTGCGGGAGATCCGCTGGCGGGTACGCCGCAGGTTCCGCCTGCTCCTGATCCGTGGCCCGCGCGGGGCCCCAATCAGCCGGTGAACCCGGATCAGGCTGGTTCCTCGTCGGATGCGTTGTTCGGGCAGTCACCTGCTCCGGCGCCGCCTCCGCCAGCACAGGTCCGCCCACAACACGCGGCCCCGCCCCAGCAACCGCACTGGACCAGCCAACCCCGACAGCCACACGCCGGCGAGCAATTGCAGCCCGGCACGCAGCCGTCGGGACCCCTGCAGGCCGGTCCGCAGCCGGGCGCTCACCAGCCGGGCACACCGCAGCAGGGTTCACTCCAGTCGGCTGCCCAGGGGCACGGTGCACTCCAGTCGAGCGCACAAGAGCAGGGTGCGCAGGAGGCGAGCGCCCGGGGCGCACAGCAGCCGGGCTCGCACCAGCCAGGCGCACAGCAGCCAGGCACACAGCAGCCAGGCTCGCAGCAGCCGGGTTCGCAGCCGGGTGCACAGCGGTCAGACGGACAGCAGCCGCGGCCGCAGCATGCGGCTCCGCCTGCTGGTCCGCAGTACGGCGGTCGGCAGTCGCAGCCGGGCCAGCAGGGCCAGGCAGGACAGGCCGCACAAGGCCAGTCTGGGCAGGCGCAGCAGCCAGGTGGCGGGCAATCGGCTTTCGGACAGCCGGGCCTCGGACAGCCAGGAAACGGACCAGCAGGCTCCGGACAGCCGCTGGGTGGGCAAGCCCAGCCGGGACAACCTCGCGCCGGGCAGCCTCACGCTGGACAAGCTCAGGCCGGGCAGGCTCAGGCTCAGGCTCAGACTGGGCAGAACCAGGCTGGGCAAGGTCAGGCCGGGCCGGCTCACGGTGCGCCGCAGGTGGGGTCGGCTTCGGGGCAGATGTGGGGTGTTGCGCAGGCGGCGCCTCAGCAGCCGGGGCAGCGGCAGGTGGGCTGGCAGACGCAGGCGACGGGACCTCAGCCTGGTGCACCGCAGGCGGGTCAGCATCGTGGGACGCAGGGCGGTCAGCCCTCAGGTCAGCTTGGTGGATCTCACGCTGGTCAGCACGGTGCGCCGCAGGGCGGGCCAGGCGCAGGTGAGCAGGCTGGGCAGCGCGGGCAGTTCGGTGGTCAGGCCGGGCACTCAGCCGGGCAGGGCGGCGCTGGGCAGACCGGACAGGCTGGGCATTTCGCTGGACAGGGCGGGCAGTTCGCTGGACAGGGCGGGTATTCGGCCGGGCAGCCTGGGCATTCGGCTGGGGCGGCCGCGCACTCCGCTGGGCAGGGTGGGCACTCCGCTGGGCGGGGTGGGCATTCGGCTGGGTACTCCGGTGGTGGGTCGTCCGGTGGCGGGAGCGGGGTCTCGGGGAGTGGCGGGCGGGCCCGGGCAGTTGGGGCTGCGGTGTTGGTGCTGGTTGCGCTGGCGGCTACCGGGCTGAGTGTCGGCTGGGTCTGGAGCAAGGCGGACGCCGTGACCCCGGTGGCCCTGCCGACGGGCGGGAAGCCGTTGGAGACGGTGAGTCCGTCGGTGAAACCCTCCAAGACGCCGACGCCGTTCGGCAAGGTGCTCGGTACCGAGATCGTTGCTTCGAACAATGACTCGATGCCGGTGATGAGTTCGGCCTGGGGCAACACCTACGAGCGCACCGGGCTGTGGGGCGGCGCGGCGGTCTGGCTGACCGTGCACAAGAACTACGACGGCAAGGGTGGCACCTGGGGCAACTATGTCGCCTTCGGGCAGCTCCCGCCGGAGATCCCGTTCCAGAACACCCCGGCCGGCCGTAAGCAGGCCGCGATCCAGATCGGTTCCCGCGCGATCGGCAGGCTGTACCAGAACCCGAACATCCTGAAGGGCACCACCCACAAGGTGATCACGGTCGACGGTCACCCGGGGCACGAGATCGTCGCGAAGGTGGCCGTGAAGGAACCGAAGCTGAAGGAGACGTTCTCCACGTTCATGATCGCGGTCGTCGACCGCGGCGACGGTACCGCGGCCGTGTCGATCGCCGACCTGGCCGGCTCCACCCCGGCCTGGCAGAACGTCTGGCGCTACAAGGTCACCCAGATCAAGGTCAAGAAGTAGCGGAAAAGGCCGGCGAGGACACCCTCGCCGGCCTTTCACCACAAATCAGCAGGATCAGCCACGCACCTCGGCGCAGGCAGCGATCCACCGCTCCAGCGTGTCCTTCGCGGCACCGGAGTCGATCGCCTCGGCGGCCCGGTCCATCCCGGTCCGGATCCGCTCGGTCACGCTGCCGGCTTCCGGCGTGTACGCCGCCAGCGCCGCGCCGGCGTTCAGCAGTACGACGTCCCGCACCGCCCCCGGCTCGCCGTCGACGAGCGCTCGCACCACCTTGGCGTTGTACGTCGCGTCCGCGCCCTTCAACGCATCCGCGGACACCGGCTCGATGCCGAGCTCCCGCGGGTCCAGCGTGACCGGCCCCTCGACCTGGCCACCGCCGACGATCCACACCTGCGACGTCGTCCGCGTGGTCAGCTCGTCGAGTCCGTCATCGCCGTGGAACACCAGCGCGTCGATCCCGCGCCGCGCGAGCACCCCGGCCATCAGCCCGGCGATCCGGCCGTCGCCGACGCCGACCGCCTGCGCCGACGGGTTCCCCGGGTTCGCGAGCGGTCCGAGGAAGTTGAACGTCGTCGGCACGCCGAGCTCACGGCGCGGTACGGCGGCATGCCGCAGCGCCGGATGGAACGCCGGGGCGAAGCAGAACGTGATCCCGGCCCGCTCCCCCACCTCGGCCACCTGGTCCGCGGTCAGGTCGAGCGGAATGCCCAGCTCCTCGAGGACG
Organism: Kribbella shirazensis; assembly: GCF_011761605.1. Taxonomy (GTDB): domain Bacteria; phylum Actinomycetota; class Actinomycetes; order Propionibacteriales; family Kribbellaceae; genus Kribbella; species Kribbella shirazensis. Next base: position 6,502,690 of record NZ_JAASRO010000001.1, read on the forward strand.
TCCGCGGCACCGCAGGCCGACGACGCCGCGCGGTTGCCGTGCTTCAGCACCTTCGCGCCGGCGCCCGCGGCGACGATCGCGGACATCGTGCTGATGTTCACCGTGTGGGCTTGGTCACCACCGGTACCGACGACGTCCAGCGTCCGGCCGGGCACCGAGATCCTGGTGGCGAAGTCGCGCATGGTCGCGACCAGGCCCTCGACCTCGGTCACCGTCTCACCCTTGGACCGCAGCGCGATCACGAAGCCGGCGAGCTGTGCCGGCGACGCCGCTCCGGACAGGATCTGCTCCATCGCCCACGCGGTGGCGGACGCCTCCAGGTCCTCACGCCGCAACAGCGGATTGAGGACCTGCGGCCACGTCGTCACGGTCATCGTGCGTCAGGCGGTGGTCGCGGGCAGGCCGGCCACGCGCTGCCGGAGCAGGTCCGCGGTGACCTCGGCCAGCTTGATCGGGTCGATCGGGTGCGAGACCGCGCCCTCGGCCCGGGACCAGGTCGCCAGCCAGGCGTCCTGCGGGCGGCCGGTGATGACGAGCACCGGCGGGCACTGGAAGATCTCGTCCTTCAGCTGCCGGGCGATCCCCATGCCGCCGGCCGGAACGGCCTCGCCGTCCAGGATGGCCAGGTCGATCCCGCCCTTGTCCATGGTCTTGATCACGGCCGGCTCGGTCGCGCACTCGACGTACTCGAGCTCGGGCAGATCGGCCGCGGGCCGCTTGCCGAGGGCCAGCCGGACGGACTCCCGCGTCGTACGGTCGTCGCTGTAGACCAGGACCTTCAGCGGACGCTCTGAACTCATCGATCCATCCCAAGCTGTGTTCTAAAGAAGACTGGACACCGGAATGCTACCGGGGTGCCTGTTCAGCCCGGCGAGCCTGTTCCTCCAACCGGTCCAGGCGCCGGTCCTCGCGGCGCGCCTCGCGCTGCGACTCGCGCACCCACTGGACGAACAGTACGGCGAAGAACACCAGCCCGACGATGTCGCCCGAGCCCCACAGCAGACCGCCCGCGATGTACTGGTCGCGCACCGGCGACGGCGACCAGGCCCGGCCGAAGCTGGTGTACCAGTCCTCGGCGATCAGCTTGTCCGCCGACATGATCGTGATGCCGAGGAACGCGTGGAACGGCAACGTGAGGAACGTCATCAGCATCCGGAACGGGTAGATCACCCGGCCGGGCACCGGGTCCAGTCCCAGCAGCGGCCAGAAGAACAGCGAGCCGACGAGGACGAAGTGCAGGTGCAGCAGGTCGTGGAGCACGGCCGACCGGAGCGTCGCGTCGTACCAGCCGGAGAAATACAGCACCCAGGGGCTGACGACGAAGAGCGTGAAGCCGATCAGCGGGAAGCAGATCAGCTTCGCGAACCGCGAGTGCAACACGGAGAGCAACCACTTCCGCGGCCGTTGCGGCAGCGTCCGCAGCGCCAGCGTGACCGGCGCGCCGAGCGCCAGCGCGAGCGGTGTCAGCATCGACAGGATCATGTGCTGGACCATGTGCACGCTGATCAGCACCGTGTCGTAGGCGCCGATCGCCGACTGGGTGGCGATCACCGCGCTGCCCAGCCCGACGCCCACGAACGCGAACGTCCGGCCGCGGGACCACTTGTCGCCGCGTTTGCGCAGCCTGTGGACGCCGTACAGATAGAGCGCGCCGATCAGGACGATCACGCCGAGTAACACCGGTTCGAAGGTCCAGCCCGTCAGCAATCGGAGCGGCGTGAGCGGCTCGATCCGGTCGCCCGGTGTGGCGTGAAGGGGAAGCACGCTTCCACAGTAGGAACAGCCCGTCGGCGACATGCACGGGGGTGGTCGTAGCGCTGAACGCGCGGACCGACATAATGACCGCGTGGCCACTGCAACCGCGCTCCCAGCGTCCCGTGAACACGGACACCACGACCGTCCCAGCATGGTCAGTGTCGGCACGATCGTCTGGCTCTCGAGCGAACTGATGTTCTTCGCCGCCCTGTTCGCGGCGTACTTCACGATCCGGTCGGTGACGACCGCCGCCGCGGCTCCGGGGACGGAGACGCTGTGGCAGGTCATGACGGAGCACCTGAACGTCCCGTTCGCCTCGGTGAACACGTTCATCCTGGTGGCGTCGTCGTTCACCTGCCAGGCCGGCGTCTTCGCCGCCGAGCACGGCAAGGTCGGGCGCTCCGGTTCGCTGCTGAACATCCGGGCCTGGGGCATGCGTGAGTGGTTCATCCTCACGTACCTCATGGGCGCGGTGTTCATCGCCGGCCAGGTGACCGAGTACGCCGAGCTGATGCACGAGGGCGTCTCGATCTCCTCGGACGCGTACGGCTCGGTGTTCTACCTGGCCACCGGGTTCCACGGTCTGCACGTGACCGGCGGCCTCATCGCCTTCGTGTACGTCCTGGCCAGGACGTACATGGCTCGTAAGTTCACCCACGAACAGGCCGTCTCGGCGATCGTCGTGTCGTACTACTGGCACTTCGTCGACGTGGTCTGGATCGCCCTGTTCGCGACCATCTACCTGCTCAAATGAGTGAGAAGAGACATCCCTTGTCACCGGCGCGCTTTCTCTCCGCGCGACGACGGCACCGGTCCGCCGGCCTCGTCGTGCTCCTGTTCGGCCTCCTGGCAGTGGGCTCGGCGTACGCCGCCTTCGCCCCTGACAACGCCGTGGCCGACAACTCGGCCCAGTCGCAGCAGATCGAGGAGGGCAAGAAGCTCTTCGCGGTCGGCTGCTCCAGCTGCCACGGCCTGAACGCCGAGGGCGGCGGCAACGGCGAGGGCCAGATGGCCGGCCCGTCACTGATCGGCGTCGGCGCCGCCGCGGTCGACTTCCAGGTCGGCACCGGCCGGATGCCGGCCATGCAGCCCGGTGCGCAGGTCCCGCGCAAGGCCCCGGTGTACTCGGAGGCGGAGATCGAGGCCCTGGCCGCGTACGTCGCCTCGCTCGCCCCCGGCCCCGCGGTCCCGGCCTCGGAGTCGTACGACGTGAGCAAGGCCACCGACGAGCAGGTCACCCGCGGCGGCGAGCTGTTCCGCACCAACTGCACGGCGTGCCACAACTTCGCCGGCAGCGGCGGCGCGCTGCCGAACGGCAAGTACGCGCCTTCGCTGATGGGCGTCGACGAGAAGCACATCTACGAGGCCATGCTGACCGGCCCGCAGCAGATGCCGGTCTTCTCCGACCAGGTCATGCTGCCGGAGGACAAGCGCGACATCATCGCGTACCTGAAGGCGCTGGAGAACCAGAAGGACCCGGGCGGCTTCGGCCTCGGCCGGCTCGGCCCGGTCTCCGAGGGTCTGTGGGGCTGGTTCGTCGGAATCGGCCTGCTGGTGGGCGTAGCGGTCTGGATCGGCGCCAAGGGCGTCAAGGCCAAGGGAGCGAAGGCCAAGTGAGCGAGAAGAACCTGCCGGCGAAGCCGGAGGAGCACCACGGCGACGTCGAGGTGGCGGAGCCGATCCCGGACCCGGGTATCGAGCCGCACGAGCCGCGGATCACCGACATCGACCCGAAGGCCGCCGACCGCGTCGAGCGCCAGGTGTCGGGGATGTTCGGTCTGGCGACGCTGCTCGTGCTCGGCTCCTGCGTGGCGTACTTCGCCATTCCGCGGGACTCGATCATCGAGTTCGGCCCGCTGACCGGCAACGCGAACAACATGACCATCGGCCTGTGCATCGGGCTCGCGCTGTTCCTGATCGGGGCGGGCGCGATCCAGTGGGCCAAGAAGCTGATGGTCGACGAGGAGATCGCCGAGGACCGGCACCCCGCACACTCCTCGCCGGAGCAGATCGCCGAGATCAGCGAGTCGTTCAAGCAGGGCACCGCGGAGTCGGGCTTCACCCGGCGCAAGATGATCCGCAACTCGCTGATCGGCGCGCTCGGGGCGCTCGGCCTGCCGGCCATCGTGCTGCTCCGCGACCTCGGCCCGCTGCCGGGCCGGGCGCTGTACAACACGATCTGGGCGAAGGGCATCCGGGTCGTCAACGACGTCACCGACCGCCCGATCAAGCCGTCCGACCTGGTCGTCGGTCAGCTGGTCAACGCGCAGCCGGCCAACCTGGCCGAGCTGCAGGAGGAGAGCGCGGCGGAGTACCAGAACGCCAAGGCGAAGGCCGCGGTGATCGTGGTCCGGATCAAGCCCAGCGAGATCCGCACCAAGCCCGGCCGGGAGAACTGGGGCATCGACGGCATCCTGTGCTACTCGAAGATCTGCACCCACGTCGGCTGCCCGATCTCGCTGTACGAGCAGACCACCCACCACGTGCTCTGCCCGTGCCACCAGTCGACCTTCGACCTCGCCGACAGCGCCAAGGTCGTCTTCGGCCCTGCGGCCCGGCCGCTGCCTCAGCTACCGTTGGCAGTGGACAGTGAGGGCTACCTGGTTGCGCAGAGCGGCTTCACCGAGCCGGTCGGCCCGAGCTTCTTCGAACGAGGGTGACAACAGTGTCGACAAACACAGAGTTCCCTGGACCGGTCAAGTGGATCGACGATCGCCTCGGCATCGCGAAGATCGGCAAGAAGAACCTGCGGAAGGTCTTCCCGGACCACTGGTCCTTCATGCTGGGCGAGATCGCGCTCTACAGCTTCATCATCCTGATCCTGACCGGCACCTTCCTGACGTTCTGGTTCAAGCCCTCGATGGCCGAGATCGAGTACCAGGGGTCGTACAGCCTGCTCAAGGGTCTGCACATGTCGGAGGCGTACGCCTCCACGCTGGACATCAGCTTCGACGTCCGCGGCGGTCTGCTGATGCGGCAGATCCACCACTGGGCGGCGGTGCTGTTCATCGCCGCGATGATGGTGCACCTGCTGCGGATGTTCTTCACCGGCGCGTTCCGCAAGCCGCGTGAGCTGAACTGGGTGATCGGCTTCACCATGCTGTTCCTCGGCATCATCGAGGGCTTCATCGGCTACGGCCTCCCCGACGACCTGCTGTCCGGTACCGGTCTACGGATCACCAACGGCATGATCCAGGCGTCACCGGTCGTCGGCACGTACATGAACTTCTTCATCTTCGGCGGCGAGTTCCCCGGCGACGACTTCGTCTCCCGGTTCTTCATCGTCCACGTGCTGCTGATACCCGGAATCATCCTGGCGCTGGTCACGGTCCACCTGTTCCTGGTCGTGTACCACAAGCACACGCAGTACGCCGGTCCCGGCCGGACGCAGAAGAACGTGGTCGGCTACCCGCTGTTCCCGGTGTACACGGCCAAGGCCGGCGGCTTCTTCTTCGTGGTCTTCGGCATCACCGCACTGATGGGCGCGCTGCTGCAGATCAACCCGGTCTGGCTGTACGGGCCGTACAACCCGGCCGAGGTGACCGCGGGATCGCAGCCGGACTGGTACATGGGCTGGCTGGAAGGCTCGGTACGAATATTCCCCGGCTTGGAATCGAGTTTCTGGGGTATCACGCTCAGCTGGAACCTGATCATCCCGGCACTGATCGTTCCACCGGCATTCGTCACGCTGGTCGCGCTCTACCCGTTCATCGAAGGCTGGATCACCGGTGACAAGCGCGAGCACCACCTGCTCGACCGGCCGCGCGACGTGCCGACCCGGACCGGTATCGGCGTCGCCTTCATCGTCTTCTACGCGATGCTGTGGATCGGCGGTGGAAACGACCTGATCGCCACCCACTTCGGTCTCTCGCTGAACAGCGTGACCTGGTTCCTGCGGTTCGCCGTGATTCTCGGCCCGATCCTGGGCTTCTGGATCGCGCGGCGCTGGGCCATCTCACTGCAGCGTGCCGACCAGGAGCGGCTGCTGCACGGCCTCGAGACCGGCGTCATCATGCGGTCGCCAGACGGCAAGTACACCGAGAAGCACCAGCCGATCTCGACGTACGAGGCCTACTCGCTCACCGCGCGGGACCGGGTCCTGCCGCACGAGCTCGGCCCGGAGACCGACCTCAACGGTGTCCGCGCCCCGCGTCGCGCCCTGTACAAGGCCCGCGCCGCACTGTCCCGCTTCTACTACGCCGACGCCGTCCAGAAGCCGACGGCCCAGGAGCTCGAGGCGGCGCACGAACACGCGCACGACGCCGATGAGATCCACGAGCTGACGGAGGAGACGGAGACCTACCGAGAGGTCACCAGCGACCGCTCGTAACGTCGTACCGAACACGAAAGAGCCCCGGCACTCGCCGGGGCTCTTTCGCTTTATCCGAGCACGTCCGCGACCACAGTGAGGCAGTCCGCACGGCAGCTCGCCAGCCGAGGGCACCCGCGCTGTCGGAGACCTGGAGATGAGTGCTGCGGGCGTCTGTGCGGCTTCTGACGCGTTCGGGGCGCCCGGCGACCTCCAGGCGGTGGATGACGGCCGTCGTGCCCTGAGAGCTCACTCCGAACCGTTGAGCGAGCCACCTGGGCGGCCTCGACTCCAGCGCGTTCGACCTCCAGGAGCCGCACCAGCGCCAGTACGTCGGTCCCGTGCAGTCCCGTCGTACGTGCGAACTCCCCCATCGACAGCTCAAGGCCCAGGCGACCTCACGCAGCAGGTGGACGTACGGCGTTGCTCGCCCCTGGGACGTACCGGTCGAGCAACTCGTGCTCACCGACGAGTTCGGCACCACGTACGCCAACACGTGCGGTCCGGCGGACGGACCACCGGTAGTACTGCCGCCTGGTCACGTCGCCGCCTCGCCCGTGTGGTTCACGATCGCACCGCCGTACCTCGTCTACGCGATCGACCTGATCATCGACCCGGTCCGCAGTCCCAACACCAGCCGTACACCGACGACGCCGGGAAGACGCAGGGCCTCCCGCTCGATCCCCAGGTGCTCGAACTAGCCCTCACCACTCCCACCCGCCCCTGCACGCAGACGAGTCGTTCCGGCGCTGGCGGCGTACCTCGGCGACTGACCGTCAGGAATCGAGAAGCGCGCGCCTGACCCCACCTCTAGCGTGAGAGAACCACCGGACTCACGACATCAGGAGCGACCATGACCGAGGTGCTGTCAGAACTGCAGGACCGGACCTTCGAACGCGCCACGGCGGCGACGGCGAAGACCTACCCGCCGGAGCGTCGGCTGACGCCCGAGCAGCTGACCAGCTACCTCGGCCGGCGCGAGTACGCGGTGGTCGGTACCACCCGGCCGGACGGGCGGCCGCATGCGTCGATGTCGATGTACGTCCGCAACGGCAGTGCGTTCTGGCTGCCGGCGGTGGCCGGATCCGTGCGCGCCCGCAACCTGCGCACCAACCCCTGGCTGACCATGGTCGTCGCCGAGAACGACGACGAGACCCACATCGCCGTCATCGCCGAGGGCCCCGCCGAACTGGTCGCGGCCGACGACCTGCCCGACGACGTACGCACGGCCGTCGACCAGAACTGGTCCCAGGTCTGGACGTGGGTCGACATCTGGATCGTGCTGAACACCGAGCGGGTCCTCTCGTACGCCGCCGAAGACGCCCAGCCCTGAACAAGCACCGCCCGCGGCGGCCGGTGTGGTTGCTGGGTGGTTGCTGGCGTGGGCCCACGGATTGCCCACAAAATAAGGGGATTTCGGCTCGGAAACCGAGGGCGCGGGCGGCTACCGTCGGTGCATGGAACTCCTGGACGAGCGGCCGGTGTGGTCGATGAGTGGCAGCGAACTGCTGTCCACTCTCGACTCACTGGAGGTTGAGGCCGCCCGCCGGGAGTCGTACCGGCTGAAGGTTGTCGCCGCGATCGAGTCCACCGGGTACGCCGCTGAGCTCGGAGCCCGGGACACCGCGGAGCTGATGCGTGTCCGGTACCGCTTGGACGCACCGGTCGCGCGGCGGAGGCTACGGCTTGCCCAGGCGCTGACGAAGTACCCAGCCGTGTCCGCCGCTCTCGACGACACCGCCTCCACCCCGGCGCCCGAGGACGCCGATGACGCCGAGGACGTCGATGACGCATGGTTGCTGCGGCCGGCGCAGGCGGAGGCGATCGTGTCCGCGCTGGACCGGGTGCCGTCACACGTGCCGATCGCCGATCGCGACGCCGCTGAGCAGCAACTCGTGAAGCTCGCCGGGCACCTGTCCCCCGGCGAATTGCGTCAGGCCGGTAACCGGATGCGGGACATCCTCGACACCGACGGCCCCGAGCCAGAGGAACACAAGGCGTACGCGCGCGAATCGCTCACCCTCGCCGCCGCTGACCGCGGAGTGAAGTTCCGCGGCTACCTCGCCAACGAGAACGCCGAGCTCCTCCGCGCCCTGATCCACGCCGGCGCCCGCCCCCACAAGACGATCGACGGCGAGCACGACCCCCGCTCCCGCGAAAAGCGCCAAGCCGACGCCCTGACCAACATCCTCGGCATCGCCGCCGCAGCCGCCGACACCACACCCCCTGCAACACCAGCCCCCACACCACCCAAGCCCACACCCGCCGAACCAGCCGGTGCAGGCGTAGGCGGTGCAGGCGCAGGCGGTGCAGGCGGTGCAGGCGCAGGTGTTTCAGGCGCAGGTGTTGCAGGCGCAGGTGTTGCAGGCGCAGGTGTTGCAGGCGCAGGTGTTGCAGGCGCAGGTGTTGCAGGCGCAGGTGTTGCAGGCGCAGGTGTTGCAGGCGCAGGTGTTGCAGGCGCAGCCGGACCAGACGCTGCAGGCGTAGGTGGCGCCGGAGCCGCCGGAGGACGCAGTGCAAACGCAGCCGGAGCAGGAGTAGCCGGAGCCGGTGCGGCTGTGGGAGCGGGTGGAGCATCGTCTGCGGAGGTGGTGCCGGGGTTCGGGGCCAAGGCGCAGGTGACGGTGACCATCGACTTCCAGGACCTGAAGGCGGCGACCGCGAACGCGAGCGGGCAGCTGGTGTACGGCGACGGACTGTCCGCCGCCACAGTCCGGCGACTGGCCTGCGACGCCAGGATCATCCCGCTCGTCCTCGGCACGAACTCCGAGCCCCTCGACGTCGGCCGCAGCGAACGCCTGGTGACCCGCGCGATGCGTCGCGCGCTCAACGCCCGCGACCGCGGCTGTGTGATCTGCGGCGCGCCTCCGATCATGTGCGACGCACATCATCTGCAGTCCTGGATCGACGGCGGCGAAACCAAGGTCTCCAACCTCGTGCTCTTGTGCCGGCGCCACCACGTCGACCTGCACCGCGGCCAATGGACTGTCACCATCGTCGACGGCACCGTCCACGTCGCCCGCCCAACCTGGGCAGAGCCACCACCCGCACACCGCAGCCCCCGACGGCGAACCGACCACACCCCCGACTCCCCGCCCGACACCACCACACAACCCGGCGCGGACATGCCAATAGCTCCAGCACACGCGCACGGCACACTCACGCCCACCGCGGACACGCCAACAGCATCAGCACACGCCGACGGCACAGTCACGCCCGCTGACGTGGCAACCGCGCCAGCACACGCCGACGGCACAGCCACGCCCGCTGCGGCCTCACCGGCCGGACTGCTGACCAGTCTGGTCGCCGGCGATCCAGTCGTGCCCAGCACTCGCCAATCTCGATGGAAGGCCGACGAGGCAACCCTCCAGCAAGCCGCAGCCTTCGCACTAGCCAGCGCACCCTCCGGATGAGCGTTGGGGCGGTACTTCGTGTATCAGGCGAGGGCGGAGCCGACCTTGTCCTTGGCCCAGGTGGTGTTCTAGTCGGTCCAGCCAATACCCGGCTCCATGTGGCGGGTTCCGCCGGCGACGATGACCGGGGCGCCGCGGAGCGTCTGGTTGTAATACCACTGGGCGTCCTTGAGGCTCATGCGACGCAGCCGTGGCTGACGTTCTCGCTGCCATGGCTGCCGGACGACCACGGGGCGCCGCGGAGTCGCCGGTGCCACCGTCGTACACATCCCCGAGGCAACCCACCGCTCTCTGCCAAACCTTCACTCCGAAGAACTCACCGCAGTACTCCTCGAACTGACGCGACACACCGCGACCGATGCGGTCCAGACCGCCACTAGTCGACGATTGACAGGTGGCAAAGTGCAGGTGGGTCATGGAGAACGGCCGGCTCTGCAAGAATCCGGTCACGCAGGAGGGCATGCGCTGCTGGCGCCATAAGCGCATGCGCGCCCCCAGCCCGCGAACCTCCAGGCGACAGCCTTCTGCCACCGCGAGGACCCGGTCCGCCGGCCGCAAGAGTGCCGCACGCAAACGATCAGCGCCACAGCGACGTCGACCCGCCGAGAAGAGCTCCAGCCGAGCACCCGATCGTTCCTACCGCAGCCTGTCCGCCGCACAACGAAGGCGAGTCGACAGCGCCGTCGAACTGTGTGCTGAGGTCGTGACGAGCAGCTGGCAAGAGGCAGTCACCGACCGCGCAGCCGAGTACGCATCGTCGGCGACCCTGCGGAAGCTTGCTCGCTCCCGGCGTCGGCGCCACTGCAAGTCGCTCGCGGAGGTGGCGAAGTTCATCCTTGCCGCGAAGGACAAGTCGCACGAGCTCTTGGGATGGCTCGGTGGTGGCGTGCTTGGGCTGTTCGGGCTGAGCGGGCTAGCGAAGCGGTTCGCTCGGGAGCTGATCGAGCGCATCCCGCTGCCATTCGATGCAAAGGCCGTTGCGGCGGCTCGTGGCGTGCAGCTGACCGGTATCCTGCTCTGCCTCCTGAACTCCGAGGACCTTCGCCGTTGTCAGTGTTTTATCGACCTCGCCCTGGAACAGGCGAAGACCACGGTCAAGAAGATGCTGACCGCTGCGCTCGAGGACTGGACGCAGTTGGCCGCCTTCGGCGCCAAGAAATGAGGGCGGTCCGAGCAGGTAGGGTCCGCCCTCACAGACACTCAGGCCAGGGCGGAGCCGGACTTGTACTTGGCCCAGGTGGTGTTCCAGTCGGTCCAGCCGTTGCCGGGTTCCATGAGGCGGGTGGTGCCGGTGACGATGACCGGGTCGCCGCGGAGTGTCTGGTTGTAGTACCACTGGGCGTCCTTGAGGCTCATGCCGACGCAGCCGTGGCTGACGTTCTCGCTGCCCTGGCTGCCGGACGACCACGGGGCGCCGTGGATGAACTCGCCGGAGCTGGTGACGCGCTGGGCCCACTTCACGTCCGGGATGTTGTAGTACTCCGGGTCGCCCGGCTTCAGGCCGACGGTCGCCGCGTCCATCCGCTTCACCGGGTACTTCTCCATGATCACCTTCACGCCGCTGCGGGTGGTGAACCCGTCCTTGCCGGCCGTGATCGGGATGCTCTTGGCGACCTTGCCGTTGATCGTCACCGTCATCAGGTGCTTCTTCACGTTGATGTTGGTGACCACCGACTTGCCGATGCTGAACTCGATCGTCCGGCTGGCGGTACCCCAGGTGTTGTTGCCCGCATTCACGCCCTGGGTGGCGATGTTCACCGTCACCTTGGTGCCGGCCGGCCAGTAGTTCTTCGGGCGGTAGTTGACCTGCTTGCTGTTCACCCAGTGCCAACTGCCGTCGACCGGGACCGAGGTCTTCACCGAGAGCCGCTTCTCGACGGCCGCGCGGTCCTTGACCGGGTTGTTCCAGAAGATCTGGACCGGCAGCGCGACGCCGACGGTCTCACCGTTCAGCGGGACGACCGAGGCCTTCAGGCTCTTGGACGCCTTCAGCGTCTTGAACGTCGAGCTGATCGGCACGCTGGCGCCGTCGGTGCCCTCCGCGGAGCCGGACACCGTGTACGTCGCGCCGGGCTTGAGCTGCGGCAGTGAGGTCCACTGGGTCTTGTCGGCGTTGAAGCTGCCGCTGATCTTGTCGCCGTCGTCGTCCTTCAGCGTGACCGCGGTCAGCTTGCCGCCGGTGGTGGTTACCGTGACCGGCTTGTTCGGCTGGACCGACGACGCGCCCTTGGCGGGCACGACCGCGATGCTGGCGGCCGTGGGGGTCGCCGACGGGGTGGTCGATCCGTCCGGGGTACTGGAGGCGCTCGGCGACCCGCTCTGCGATGTGGAGGCGCTGGGTGTGGTCGCCTGACCGCCACCGCCCCCGCCGGCCTCCGTGTCGCTGCAGGCCGTGCCGGCCAGCAGCAGAACACAGATCCCCGCCACGGCAAGGCCGTGCTTCCTCACCGAACTGCTCACCATTCCCCAGATCTCCCCTGTTTAGTCAAACCGCGGTAAGGGTAACCTGCCGCGGCGACAATTCCGTGGACCCCGCACGCGACCCAACCGGTACGGTCCACAACCCCGTGCGTTCGATCGGTACCCGATCGCACTCCTACAGACGCACGAAAGCGCCGCCCGGTTCGTTTCCCGGACGGCGCTTCGTACGAATCTCAACTAGTGAGCGTGGTCACCGCGGTAGTACTCGAAGATGAAGCCGCTCAGCGTGATGATGCCCACCGCACAGCCGGCGATGAACAGCCACCAGCCGAAGACGATGCCGAGCACGACGACTCCCAGCGTCAGCGCGCACCACAGCGGCCACCAGGAGTGCGCCGGGAAGAAGCCGAGCTCGCCGGCTCCGTCGGCGATCTCCGCCTCCTTGCGGTCCTCCGGCCGGGCGTCCATCCGCCGCGCGGTGACGGCCAGGTAGAACGCCACCAGCAGCGACAGGAAGAACGTCATGACCAGCGCGGTCGTACCGGTCGGGTCCTCCGACATCAGCCAGTAGATCGGCGTGACGACGACCACGAAAACACTCAGGATCCCGAAGACCCAGGCTTCGACCTTCACGCCTTGTCCTTCCCGTCGTTCTCGGTACCGGACTCGCCGCTCTGCTCGATCAGATGGTCGACGCGGCCCTGGTCCTCACCGGCGTCCAGCAGGTTGTCCTTGCCGGTCCGGTTGTCCGGGTACTCCGCCAAGGCCAGCTCGGCGTGGTGCAGGTCGAACGCCGGGGACTCCGACCGGATCCGCGGCAGCTTCTCGAAGTTGTGCCGCGGCGGCGGGGAGCTGGTCGCCCACTCGAGCGAGCGGCCCCAGCCCCACGGGTCGTCGACACCGACCGGAGGCGCCTTGCGGGACTTGTACACGTTGTAGAAGAACGGCAGCATCGACGCGCCCAGGATGAAGGCACCGACGCTGGACACCTCGTTCAGCGTGGTGAAGCCCTCGTTGGCGCCGTACGACGCGTAACGCCGCGGCATGCCCTCGACGCCGAGCCAGTGCTGCACCAGGAACGTGGTGTGGAAGCCGATGAACAGCAGCCAGAAGTGCAGCTTGCCGAGGCGCTCGTCCAGCATCCGCCCGGTGAACTTCGGCCACCAGAAGTAGAACCCGGCGAACATCGCGAACACCACGGTGCCGAAGACGACGTAGTGGAAGTGCGCGACCACGAAGTACGAGTCGGAGAGCTGGTAGTCCAGGGCCGGCGAGGCCAGGATGACACCGGTCAAACCGCCGAAGAGGAACGTGGTCAGGAAGCCGATCGACCACAGCATCGGCGTCTCGAAGGACACCGACCCGCCCCAGATCGTGCCGATCCAGTTGAAGAACTTCACACCGGTCGGTACGGCGATCAGGAACGTCATGAACGAGAAGAACGGCAGGTTCACGGCGCCTGTGACGAACATGTGGTGCGCCCACACCGCCACCGAGAGGACGGCGATACCCAGCGTCGCGCTGACCAGACCGATGTAACCGAAGACCGGCTTGCGGCTGAACACCGGCAGGATCTCGGTCACGATGCCGAAGAACGGCAGCGCGATGATGTACACCTCGGGATGGCCGAAGAACCAGAACAGGTGCTGCCAGAGGATCGGCCCGCCGTTGGCGGCGTCGAAGACGTGTGACCCGAGTGTTCGATCCGCCTCCAGCACCAGCAGCGCCGCCGCCAGGATCGGGAACGCGATCAGGACGAGGATCGAGGTCACCAGGATGTTCCAGGTGAAGATCGGCATCCGGAACATCGTCATACCGGGCGCACGCATCGTGATGATCGTGGTGATGAAGTTGACCGCACCGAGGATCGTGCCCAGACCGGCCATCCACAGACCCATGATCCACAGATCGCCGCCGACGCCGGGCGAGCGGACCTCGTTCGACAGCGGCGCGTAGGCGAACCAGCCGAAGTCGGCCGCGCCGCCCGGGGTGAAGAAGCCACTGATCGTGATCAGGCCGCCGAACAGGAACAGCCAGTAGCTGAACATGTTCAGCCGCGGGAACGCGACGTCCGGGGCGCCGATCTGGATCGGCATGATCTCGTTCGCGAAGCCGACGAACAGCGGGGTCGCGAACAGCAGCAGCATGATCGTGCCGTGCATCGTGAAGAGCTGGTTGTAGACCTCCTCGTTCACGATCTGCAGGCCCGGCTTGGCCAGCTCGGCGCGGATCAGCAGCGCCATCACGCCGCCGATCAGGAAGAAGGCGAACGACGTGACCAGGTACATGTGACCGATCAGCTTGTGGTCGGTCGTCGTCAGGTACTTGACCAGCAGCTGGCCCTTGGTGCGCCGCCGGGGCAGCGCGGTGGTGCTACCGATGGCGCCGGTGCGCTCGGCGAACTCGGTCACTTCTCGCCCTCCCCTGTACCGGGAATGGTGGTGGAGTCGGCGCCACCGGTTGCGGCTCCGGTCTGGCCCTTGGCGGCCAGTTCCTTCAGGTGTGCGTCGTACTCCGCGCGCTCGACCACCTTGACGGTGAAGATCATCCGGCTGTGGTAGAGGCCGCAGAGCTCGGCGCACTTGCCGGCGAAGGTGCCGGTCTTGGTCGGGGTCAGCTCGAACTTGTTCGTGCGGCCCGGGATGACGTCGAGCTTGAAGTAGAACGACGGCACCCAGAAGGAGTGGATGACGTCCGGCGAGGTCAGGTCGAAGTGGACCGACTCGTTCACCGGCAGCCACAGCGTCGCGGGCTTGTCCAGCGTGCCGGTCTCCCAGACGCCCTCCTGCCCGTCGACGGTCTCCTTGTAGTTGAACGTCCACTGCCACTGCTGGCCCACCACGTTCACGGTGTGCTGCGGGCTGGCGCTCATCTTGGTGACCTGGTTGCCGTGCTCGACGGTGTAGAAGAACAGCACACCGATGATCGCGAACGGGGCCAGGGTGTAGAGCACCTCGAGCGGCAGGTTGTACCGCACCTGCCGGGGCGCCTCGTCGTTGCGCTTGCGGTACCGCACGCTGACCCAGAGGATCAGCCCCCAGACCATCACGCCGATGATCAGGGCGGCGATCCAGGCCCCGATCCAGAGGCTGCGGATGGCCTCGGTCCGGTCCGATGCGCCCTCGGGCAGACCGAGTCGCTTCCACTGCTCAGTGGTCGCCGACGAACAACCGGTCAGCAGCAGGGTGCCGAGCACCACCGCCGCACCGACCAGCAGGCGTCGCTTCGCCGGACGTGTGGCGCCGGCAGAACCTGCCGGTCGCTCCTCCACTCCGGGCGTGCCGTTCGAACCCACGGGGCGCCTTTCCCTTCCCAAGTGAGACTGACGACCAAACACTACTGGACACCTTTCGCCGTCCTGCGCATAGGTAGGGCTTAGCGTTTCCCGTGTGAGCGAGCGTACGTATCTGGACGCGGCGTCGGCCGAGCCGCTGCACCCCGCGGCGCGGGAGATGTTGCTGTCGGCAGTGGATTCCGGCTGGGCCGATCCGGTGCGGCTGCACCACGAGGGACGGACCGCGAGACTCCTCCTGGACAACGCCCGCGCGGTGCTCGCGGACGCGGTCGGGGTCCGGCCTGACGACCTGTATCTGACCACCTCCGGTACGACGGCGATCCAGGCCGGCCTGACTGCCCTCCAGGCCGCCCGCCGCCGCGTCGGGACCACCGTTGTCCACACGGCCGTCGAGCACTCTGCTGTTCTGCACAGTGCTGGGTCCGAGGGGGTTGAGGTCGGGGTGGACGTTCGTGGCCGGGTGGATCAGGAGGCGTTCAAGGACGCCGTACGGCGACCTGGCGTGGCGGTGGCCGCCGTACAGTCCGCCAACCACGAAGTCGGTACCAGGCAGCCGGTCACCGCGATCGCTCAGGACTGCGGCGACGTACCGCTCTTCGTGGACGCGTCGGCGTCCGTGGGGCACGACGTGGTGCCGGATGGGTGGTCAGTGCTGGCCGCGAGTGCGCACAAGTGGGGCGGACCGGCCGGTGTCGGGCTGCTGGCGGTGAAGAAGGGCACCCGGATCGCTCCCGCGTGGCCGATGGACGAGCGGGAGGACGGCCTCTCCCCCGGCTTCCCCGACGTGCCGAACGCGCTGGCCGCGGCCGCCGCGCTGCAGGCGCGGCTCGCCGAGGCAGAGGAGCTCGACAAGCGGCACCGGGCCTGGATCGACGAGGTACGGCGCCGCGTGGCCGCCGACATCCCCGACGTCGAGGTGGTGGGCGACCCGGACGATCGCCTGCCGCACATCCTCACGTTCTCGTGCCTCTATGTGGACGGTGAGGCGCTGGTGACCGCTCTGGACGCGGAAGGGTTCGCCGTCTCCAGCGGCTCCGCCTGTACGTCGAGCACGCTGCAGCCGTCACATGTGCTGGCAGCGATGGGCGTGCTGACCCACGGCAACGTCCGGGTCTCGCTCGGACGCGACACCAGCCACGACGACGTACGGCGTTTCTGTACGGTGCTTCCCGGGATCGTGCAGCGGATCCGGGCGGAGGTGGGGATGTGAGCGTCGACCTGGACTGCACCGGCCTGCTCTGCCCACTCCCGGTGATCAAACTGGCCAAGACGCTACCGACCGTTGCCGTCGGCGACACCGTCACCGTGCTGGCCGACGACCCGGCCGCGGCGACGGACATCCCCGCCTGGTGCCGGATGCGCTCGCAGGAGCTGGTGTCGGCGTCGGAAAACCAGTACGTCGTACGGCGCGTGAGCTGACACACTGCGCGCCGTGACCGACTTCGCGCACAAACCGACGCTGACCGGGGACCTCGTCGTACTGCGGCCTGTGGACGGGGCCGACTACGAGGCGCTGGCCGCTGCGATGGACGACCCGGACGTCGCCCGGCTGACCGGCAGTCACGGCGAGATCGGCGAGGAGCGGGCCCGTGAGTGGTACCGGACCCGCAAGGACCAGACCGACAGGCTGGACCTGGCGATCGTCGACAAGGCATCCGGCGCCGTCGTCGGCGAAGCGGTGCTGAACGACTGGGACCCGGACAACCAGTGCTGCAACTTCCGGATTCTGATCAGCCCGTCCGGCCAGGGTCGCGGCCTGGGGACCGAGGCGACGCGACTGATCGTCGGGTACGGCATCGAGCAGCTCGGCCTGCACCGGATCAGCCTCGGCGTCTACGCGTTCAACCCGCGGGCCCGGCGCGCCTACGAGAAGGCAGGCTTCACCGTAGAGGGTGTTTTGCGCGAAGCGCTCCTGTGGGACGGCGAATGGGTCGACGAGATCGTGATGTCCGTACTGGCCCAGGACTGGAAGGCAGTACGGTCGGTGTCGTGAGTGAGGTTCTGGCGGAGGTCGGGCGAGTTGCGGTGCTGACGGGTGCCGGGATCTCGACTGCCTCTGGGATACCCGACTTCCGAGGGCCGCAGGGGCTGTGGACGAAGGACCCGGCCGCGGAGGCGATGTTCGACATCGACGAGTACGTCGCCAGCCGGGAGGTCCGTGCGGCGACCTGGAAGCACCGCCTCGCCGTACCTGCCTGGACGGCCGAGCCGAACCCAGGTCATGTCGCGCTGGTCGAGCTGGAGCGCCAAGGCCGGTTGACCGGTCTGATCACACAGAACGTGGACGGGCTGCACCAGAAGGCCGGCTCGTCACCAGAACTGGTCCACGAGCTGCACGGGACGGTCTGGTACGTCGACTGCCTGCAGTGCGGCCGCCGCATCCCCATGGCCGACGTACTCCCCCGGCTCGAGGCAGGCGACGAGGACCCGTCCTGTGAGGTCTGCGGCGGCATTCTGAAGTCAGCCACGGTCTCCTTCGGCCAGGCGCTCGACCGGGCCGTGCTGGACCGCGCAGTCGCCGCCACCGAGTCGGCGGACCTCTTCCTCGCTGTTGGTACGTCATTGCAGGTCTACCCGGCCGCTGGTCTTTGTGACCTCGCACTGAACGCGGGCAAGCCGCTGATCATCCTCAACGCCCAGCCGACGCCGTACGACGAGCAGGCGACAGCTGTGCTGCGTACGCCGATCGAGACCACACTGCCTGACCTCGTGACCTTACCGTGACATTCGAGCCCTCCTCACCGTAGAGAGCTGCGGCTAGCGTCCCCGGCACATGAGTCGGCGGGGAGGGTACGTGATGCGCGGGTTCAGGGGTTGGGCAGCAGGTTTCACCGCGGCCGCGGTGGTCGTACTAGGACTGGGGACGGCGGCCCCGGCACAGTCAGCGCAGTCGGCACAGTCGCAGGTGGCGGCCGAGCGGGTGATCACACTCGCGGGGTCGCTGCAGAGCGAGCTGGGGTGTGCGGGTGACTGGGATCCGGGCTGTGCTGCGAGCAGCCTCGGTGCGAGTGCGCCGTACACGAAGGTGTTCGACGTGCCGGCGGGGTCGTACGAGTACAAGGTCACGGTCAACAAGAGCTGGGACGAGAACTACGGCGCCGGCGGCGTACTGAACGGGCCTAACATCCCGCTGCGGATCGAAGGCCCGGCCAAGCTGCAGTTCAGCTACGACGACACCAGCCACGTCGTCAGCGTGAAGCCGGTGAACCTCGCCGGACCGACGGTGACCGCCGCGGACAAGGCGCTTGCGACGCCGAGCCTGCGGCAGGACCTCACCAAGGAACGCTTCTACTTCCTGATGGCGGACCGGTTCGCCAACGGGGACAGGTCCAACGACTCCGGCGGCCTCGCCGGTGACCGGTTGCAGACCGGGCTGGACCCGGCGGACAAGGGCTTCTACCACGGCGGCGACCTCGCCGGTGTGATCCAGAAGCTCGACTACATCAAGTCTCTGGGTACGACGTCGATCTGGCTCACGCCGTCGTTCAAGAACCGCCCGGTGCAGGGCTCCGGCGCCGACGTCAGCGCCGGGTACCACGGGTACTGGATCACCGACTTCACCCAGATCGACCCGCACCTGGGCACGAACGCGGACATGAAGCGGCTGATCGACCTGGCGCACGGCAAGGGCATGAAGGTCTTCTTCGACATCATCACCAACCACACCGCCGACGTGATCGCGTACCAGTCCGGCAACTACGGTTACATCCCGAAGTCCACCGCGCCGTACAAGGATGCTCAGGGCAACGTCTTCGACGACAAGCAGTACGCCGGCGGCGACACCTTCCCGCCGCTGGACGCCAACACCAGCTTCCCGAACGTCCCGGTGTTCCGGACCGAGGCCGACAAGACCGTCAAGGTGCCGGCCTGGCTGAACGACCCGACGCTGTACCACAACCGCGGCGACTCGACGTTCGCCGGCGAGAGCGCGGAGTACGGCGACTTCGTCGGGCTGGACGACCTGTTCACCGAGCAGCCGAAGGTCCGCGACGGGATGATCGACGTCTACAAGACGTGGGCCGAGCTCGGCATCGACGGGTTCCGGATCGACACCGTCAAGCACGTGAACCTCGAGTTCTGGCAGAAGTTCTCCCCCGCGGTCCTGGCCGCGGCGCAGCAGGCCGGTTCGAAGGACTTCTTCATGTTCGGCGAGGTCTTCGACGCGAACCCGCAGTTCATGTCGACGTACACGACCCAGGGTGCGCTGCAGGCCACGCTCGACTTCGGGTTCCAGCAGAACGCGGTGGCGTACGCGAAGGGCGACCCGGGCACCAAGCTGCAGGACTTCTACGCGGACGACGACTACTACACCGACACGGACTCCAACGCGTACACCCTGCCCACGTTCCTCGGCAACCACGACATGGGGCGCGTCGGCACGTTCCTGAAGCAGGGCGGCGCGGCCGGACAGGAGCTGCTCGCCCGGGACAAGCTGGCGCACTCGCTGATGTACCTGACCCGCGGACAGCCGGTCGTCTACTACGGCGACGAGCAGGGGTTCACAGGTCCGGGCGGTGACAAGGACGCGCGGCAGGACATGTTCGCGACCAAGACCGCCGACTACACCGACGACGAGGTCGTCGACGGCACCGGTACGACGACGATCGGCAGCAAGGACCGATACGACGCCAGCTCGCCGATGTACCAGCACATCGCTGCGCTGGCGAAGCTGCGCGCGAAGTACCCCGCGCTGTCTGACGGGCGCCAGGTGCACCGGTACACGTCGAACAGCAACGGCCTGTACGCGTTCAGCCGACTGGGTAGCGACAACGTCGAGTACCTGGTCGTGGCGAACAACTCGAAGACGGCGGCCTCCGCGACCGTTCCGACGTACGGCCCGAACACCTGGCTCAGGCCTGTCTATGGTGGCTCCCAGCCGGTCAGGACCGACCACGAGGGCAGGGTGGTCGTCAGCCAGGCGCCTCTGTCTGTGACGGTGTACCAGGCACAGACCAAGGTCCCAGCGCGTACCAAGGCGCCCAGTGTCTACATGAGCTCACCAGAGCTCGGTGCCACCGTCGGCGGGCGCGCTGAGATCGCTGCGGCGGTCCCGGCGAACACACCAGCCACCGTGACGCTGGGCTACCGCCCTGTGGGTACGACGGCGTGGAAGCGGCTCGGCTCTGACGACAACGCGCCGTACCGTGTCTTCCAGGACGTCAGCGCGCTGCCCAAGGGCACACTGCTCGAGTACCGCGCGGTACTACGCGACATCTCCGGCAACTACTCCGTGTCCGGCTCGTACGGCGTGGTTGGCGACGCGCCTGCACCGGGTGGCGGCGGTGGCGGCACCGGTCCGGTCGTACAGCCGGCCAACGTGTCCGTACCAGGCGACCACAACAGCGAGATGGGCTGCCCCGCGGACTGGTCGCCGGACTGCGCCGAGGCTCAGCTGTCGCTGGATCCGAAGGACAAGGTGTGGAAGGGCACCTACACGATCCCGGCCGGTGAGCACGCGTACAAGGCAGCGATCAACAAGACCTGGGACGAGAACTACGGTGCCGGTGGTGTGCAGAACGGTGCCAACATCTCGTACACGGCGCCCAGCGGACCGGTCACCTTCTACTACGAGCACGGCCGGCACTACGTCACCTCAAGCGCGCAGGGACCGATCATCACCGTCCCCGGGTCGTTCCAGACCGCGCTGGGCTGTCCGACGGACTGGGATCCCTCCTGCATGCGACCCTGGTTGACCGACGAGGACGGTGACGGGACCTACACCTGGTCCACCAGCGAGTTGAAGGCGGGCAACTATGAGGCGAAGGTCGCACACAACCTGTCGTGGGACGAGAGCTACCCGGCGAACAACGTGCCGGTGGCGGTTCCCGCTGACGGGCTGGTCGTCACGTTCTCGTACGTGCTCGCGACCCACCAGCTCACGGTGACGACCGCGAAGCCCGGCGCGCAGCCGGACCTGAGCCAGGCGAAGGCGTACTGGCTCGACCGCGACACACTCGCCGTACCGGCTGTCGACCACGCGGAGCGGTACCGCTGGCGGCTGCACTGGTCCGACACCGGTTCGCTGAAGGTGGACACCAACGACATCGGCGGTTCGTCGGCAGCGCTGCGCTACGACCCGGCCGAGGTCAAACCCGGCTACACCACGCTCCGACTCGACCATGGCGACGTACGCAAGATCCTCACCGGTCAGCTCGGTCTGGCGCAGTACGACGACACAGGACGCCTGCTGGACGCGACAGGCGTCCAGATCCCCGGTGTCCTCGACGACGTCTACGCGAGCGCCACCAGTCGTGCGTACGGCGTGACATGGCAGGACGGCAAACCGACCTTCACACTCTGGGCACCCACCGCCCAGGCCGTGAAGCTCCTCGTGGGCTCGGCGGCTATGCCGATGAAGCACAACGCAGATGGGTCCTGGGCCATCAGTGGACCGCGCTCGTGGAAGGGCAATTCGTACCGTTTCGAGGTCACGGTCTATGCGCCAAGTACCGGGAAGGTCGAGACGAACGTCGTCACAGACCCATACTCAGTTGCGTTGACGACCGACTCGGCCTACTCCGTGGCAGTCGATCTCAACGACCCAGCCGGAAAGCCGGCGCTCTGGTCCCAGACCCCGTCGCCGAAGCTCCCACGTGGCGTCGACTCGACAATCTACGAGCTGCACGTGCGGGACTTCTCCATCAACGACAGCACGGTTCCAGCAGCGCACCGCGGTACCTACCTGGCGTTTGCCGACGAGGGCAACGGTACGAAGCACCTACGATCGCTGGCCGCAGCCGGACTCAACACCGTGCACCTACTACCCACGTTCGACATCGCATCGATCCCCGAGACAGGGCAGCAGACACCTGCATGTGATCTGAAGGCACTACCTGCCGACTCCGACCAGCAGCAGGCCTGCGTGACAGCAGTGGCTGCCAAGGACGGGTTCAACTGGGGCTACGACCCGTTCCACTGGCTGGCGCCGGAGGGGTCGTACGCGACGCAGAGGGACGGGCTGGCGCGGGTCGCCGAGTTCCGCACGATGGTCGGCGGGCTGCACAAGTCCGGACTGCGCGTCGTCCTCGACCAGGTCTTCAACCACACGCCGGCCGCCGGTCAGGCGCCCACGTCGGTGCTGGACCGGATCGTGCCCGGGTATTACCAGCGGCTGAACGCCAGCGGGAAGGTCGAGACCTCGACCTGCTGCAGCAACATCGCCACCGAGCACGCGATGGCCGAGAAGATCATGGTCGACGGCACCGTGAGCTGGGCGCGCAACTACCGCGTGGACGGCTTCCGGTTCGACCTGATGGGTCACCACACCAAGGCGAACATGCTGAAGGTCCGGGCCGCGCTCGACAAGCTGACACCGGCCAAGGACGGCGTGGACGGCAAGTCGATCTACGTGTACGGCGAGGGCTGGAACTTCGGCGAGGTGGCTGACGACGCGCTGTTCGTCCAGGCGCGCCAGGGCAACCTCGGCGGCACCGGGATCGGCACGTTCTCCGACCGGCTGCGGGACGCGGTGCGAGGCGGCGGGCCGTTCGACGACAACCCGCGCATCCAGGGCTTCGGCTCCGGCGAGGCGAGCGACCCGAACGGCGACCCGGTGAACGGTACGCCGGCGGAACGCGCCAAGCGGCTCGCCCACGACACCGACCTGGTCCAGCTCGGCCTGGCCGGGAACCTCAGGTCGTTCAGCTTCACGTCGGCGTCCTCCGGACAGGTGGTACGCGGCGACCAGGTCGACTACAACGGCTCGCCCGCCGGGTACGCCGACCAGCCCGACGAGATCATCACGTACGTCGATGCCCACGACAACGAGACGCTCTGGGACACGCTGACGTACAAGCTGCCGACCAACCTGCCGATGGCGGATCGAGTCCGGATGAACACGTTGTCGCTCGCCACAGCTGCGCTGGCGCAGACACCGTCGTTCTGGCACGCGGGCGCAGACCTGCTGCGGAGCAAGTCGCTGGACCGCAACTCGTACGACTCCGGCGACTGGTTCAACACGCTGGACTGGACCGGGGCCGACAACGGCTTCGGACACGGCCTGCCGCCGAAGCCCGACAACGAGGCCAAGTGGTCGTACATGAAGCCGCTGCTCGCCGATCCGGCGCTGAAGCCCTCGGCCACCGACGTGACGATGGCCTCGGCCGCTGCGACCGACCTGCTGAAGCTGCGGTTCTCCACGCCGCTCTTCCGCCTCGGCTCCGCCGCACTGATCAACCAGAAGCTGAGCTTCCCCCTCAGCGGTACGACGCCCGGCGTCATCACGATGCGCATCGACGACACCGTGGGGTCCGAGGTCGACCCGTCCCTCAAGGGCGTGGTGGTGGTCTTCAACTCCACCAGCTCCCCCGTGACCCAGCAGGTGCCCGGTCTGGCCGGTGCAAACCTGTCCCTGTCCCCCGTCCAGGCCAACGGCGCGGATCCTGTCGTCAAACAGACCACGTGGTCCGCTGCCACCGGCACGGCAACAGTCCCGCCGCGCACTGTCGCAGTACTCGTCCAGCACTGACCTGCACACCGCGCTGGGGACCTGTTCTCCAGCGCGGTGCGGTCACGTCAGGGCACGCGGACGACCAGGGCTGAGGGGTCGACCTCCGCGACCAGGTTGGCGCCTTCGGTGACGGCGTCTCCGTCGAGCTGTCGCCGGACCGGACGGTCGGCGCGGACCTGGATGCGGTGTCCGGTGAAGCGTTCGACGTGCCGCTCGCGCCAGGAGCGGATCACGAGGCCGAGCGCGAGCCGCGGCCAGTGCGTGATCCGGCGGGGTGCGAGGACGACCGCGTCGATCGTGCCGTCGTCGGGCGTGGCGTCCGGGAGCAGCGGGATGTTCGCCTGCAGGGTGCCGACGTTGCCGATCACCACGGTGCGCGCGCGGCGGCGTACCGGAGGCTGGTCGTCGACCGTGATCTCGACCCGGACCGACGGATGGTTGAGGTTCTTCAGCGTCGAGACGACGTACGCCGCCCAGCCGACACGCTTCTTCAGGTCGTCGGGGGCATCCTCGATGATCGCGGCGTCCAGCCCGAGGCCTGCCATCACCACGAACCGGTCCTCGGGCAGCTGGTCGCCCTTCACCAGGACGCTGTCGATCCGCTGTTGCGAGCCGTCGAGCAGCTCGGTCAGCGCGACGTCGAGCTCGAGGGAGATCCCGAGGTTGCGGGCCAGCAGGTTCCCGGTGCCGCCCGGGAGAACGGCGACCGGGATCGCGGTCCGCGCCAGCTCGGCGCACACCACCCGGACGGTGCCGTCGCCGCCGGCGACCAGCACCAGGTCGGCCTGTTCCTCGATCGCGCGGCGGGCCATGGTGACCCCGGCGTCGTCCTCGGTCGTCTCCAGCCACAACGGCTTCTCGAACCCGCGCTCGGTCAGCGCGGTCTCGACGGTACGGCGGAACTCGTCGCCGTCGACCTTCACCGGGTTCACGATCACGGCTGCCCGCCTGGCAGAACTCACCTTATTTTTGTCCGTTCCGGGAGATAGCGTGCTGTGCGTGAGCAGACTTCCACGGAGTACGCCAGATTCCCAGGGGCTGGACGCCGCAGCGCTCGACACGTTCGTCGCGGCGCTCGACGCGGGCAAGCCCGAGATCCAGACCCTGATGCTGCTGCGGCACGGTCAGGTGGTGCTCGAGCAGGCCTGGGCGCCGTACCGGCTGGAAGACCCGCATCTGCTGTTCTCCGTGTCGAAGAGCTTCACGTCGACAGCGGTCGGGCTGGCGATCGACGCCGGGCTGTTGTCGCTGGACGACCAGGTGGTCTCGTTCTTCGGCGCGGACGAGCTGCCGGAGACGATCAGCGACAACCTGGCCAAGATGAAGGTGCGGCATCTGCTGACGATGACGACAGGGCACTCGAAGGACACGGTCGAGGCGCTCAGCCGGGACCGCCGGATGGTGAAGATCTTCCTCGGCCTGGACGTGGAGCACGAGCCGGGCAGCGTGTTCGTCTACAACAGCGGCGCGACGTACATGCTGTCCGCAATCCTGCAGCGGCTGACCGGTGAGCGGCTGCTGGACTACCTGCGGCCGCGGTTGTTCGAGCCGCTCGGTGCCACCGAGGCCACCTGGCAGGTGTCGAAGGAGGGCATCACCGTCGGCGGCTGGGGGCTGAGCGTCAACACCGAGTCGCTGGCGTGCTTCGGGCAGCTGCTGCTGCAGCACGGCGAATGGCAGGGCAGACAGCTCGTCCCGGTCGAGTGGTACGAGGCAGCGACGTCGAAGCAGGTCCCCAACGACAACGAGGAGAATCCTGACTGGAAGCAGGGCTACGGCTTCCAGTTCTGGCGCGGCCGCCACAACACGTACCGCGGTGACGGCGCGTTCGGGCAGTTCTGCCTGGTGTTCCCGGAGTACGACGCCGTGCTCGTCATCACCGGTGCGACCTTTGACATGCAGGCGATCCTCAACACCGTGTGGGACCACCTGTTGCCGGCGCTCGAGGGCAAGGACGTGCCGGTGCTGCAGCGTCCGGAGCGGCTCGAGCTCCCGCCGCCGAGCGGTCCGGCGCCCGCGGGTGGTGACGGGCGGACGTACCGGTTCGCTGCGGACAACCTGATCGGCCTGGGCGCGGTCCGCATCGACCCGGACGGCACCGGCACGTTCAGCTTCAACGACCTGAGTGACGGCAGCAGACGCGAGTTGGTCTGCCGCGCCGGCGGATGGCAGGAGCAGTCCGCTCCAGGGACCGTCGACGACGCCAGTCCCGAGGTGGGCGAACGCGTCGTGACCAGCGCGTACGGCGACGGGGACGCGTTCGTGGCGACCCTCCGCTGGGTCGAGTCGCCGTACATCGCGACCCTGACCTGCCGCGTCACCGGCGACATCATGACGGTCGACGCGGACCTCAACGTCTCCTTCGGGCCGACCGAATTCACGGTTGTTTCGGAGGCCATGTCACAGAGCTGACGCGGCGCGTGTCCTCCGGGTCGTAAAAGACGACGACGGAGGCAGAGAGATGAAGGTCTTGGTGGCAGGTGCGACCGGCGGACTGGGCCGGTCGCTGGTACCGCAGCTGGTCGCGGCCGGGCACGAGGTGACCGGGATGATCCGGTCCGAGTCCGGCGCGGCCGGAGTGCGGGCGTTCGGTGCGGACGTCGTACTCGCGGACGGGCTCGACGCCGCCGCCGTACACGCCGCGGTGGAGTCGGCCCGTCCCGAGGTCGTCGTCCATCAGATGACGGCGCTCAGGGCCGGGGTCGACTTCAAGCACTTCGACGACAGCTTCGCGCTGACGAACCGGCTGCGGATCGAAGGCACCGACCATCTGCTGGCCGCCGCACGAGCTGCCGGCGTACGACGGTTCGTCGTCCAGTCGTACGGCGGCTGGAACCTGCAGCACGGCGGGTCCGCGACGAAGAGCGAGGCGGACCCGCTCGACCCCACCCCGGTGCCCGCGCAGCGGCAGACGATGGCCGGGATCAAGCACCTCGAGTCGGCCGTGCTGAACGCCGACGGGATCGAGGGCGTCGCGCTTCGGTACGCCAACTTCTACGGGCCGACCGCCGCCCTCGGCAAGGGCGGCGCGATGGTGGAGCTCGTCCAGAAGCGCCGGCTCCCGATCATCGGCGACGGCACCGGGGTCTGGTCGTTCATCCACTACGACGACGCGGCCGCGGCGACGGTGAAGGCGATCGAGAGCGACGTCACCGGCGTGTTCCAGATCGCCGACGACGACCCTGCGCAGGCGGCGGTCTGGCTGCCCGAGTTCGCCAGGATCCTCGGCGCGAAGCCGCCGCGGCACATCCCCGCCTGGCTCGGCCGCCTCGCTGTCGGCGACGTCGGAGTGGCCGCGTTCACCGAGATCCGCGGCGCGGACAACAGCCTGGCCAAGCAGACCTTCGACTGGCAGCCCGGCTACAGCTCCTGGCGCGAAGGCTTCCGCGAAGGCCTCTGACACAGCAGGCGCCGCCATCTAAGGTGGGTGGGCATGAGCCTGACGCCCGCCGAACAGAAGGTGCTGGACCGGATCGACGAGGACCTCCTCGTCCGGATCACGCAGGAGCTCCTCCGCGCTCCCGGCCAGAACCCGCCCGGCGAGGAAGCCGCCACGGTGGCCGTCCTCGCCGCGGCGGCGCAGGAACTCGGCCTCGACGTCCGCAGCTCGACCGTCGAGCCGGACCGGGAGAACGTCTCCATAACTCTTGCCGGTGGCAACAATCCCGGACTGCTCCTGCTCGGCCACACCGACGTCGTCCCGGTCGGCGACGGCTGGACGGTCGATCCGTACGGCGGCCTGCTCCACGAAGGCCGCCTCTACGGCCGCGGCGCCTCCGACATGAAGGGCGGCCTGGCCGCAGCCCTCGTCGCACTGGCCGCCCTCCGCGAAACCCCACTCACCGGCCCGGTCGAACTAGCCGCCCTGGTCGACGAGGAAGAAACCGGCAAAGGCATCCGCGCCTATATCGGCTCCGGCACGAACAGTCGGTACGTCGGGTGCATCACTGCCGAGCCGACCGACCTGCAGACGATCATCGCGGCGCGCGGTGACTCCTATCTCCAGGTAGCGATCCACGGGCGCGCATCACACGCGGGCAACCCGGACGGCGGCGCGAACGCGATCTACGGCGCGGCCGCCGTTGTCGCCGAGATCGAACGTCTGCACAAGGAACTCGCGACCGCACCGCACCCGTTGCTGGGCCCGGCGACCTGGAGCGTCGGGCAGATCAACGGCGGCACCGGCGGGTCGATCGTCCCCGCGGACTGCGTCGTCGTCGCCGACCGCCGACTGCTTCCCGGCGAATCCGCCGCGGAGGTTCTCGCGGACCTCGGCCGCCGGGTGGCTGCGCTCGACCTGGAGGACCGCGGGTTAACGGTCGAGCTCGCGATGCCGATGGAGATGCCGGCGTTCGAGACCGCCGAGGACGCGCCGCTCGTGCAGATCACCGAGACGGCGCGGCGCGACGCCGGCGGTCGGCCGATGCCGCTTGCGGGCTGGACCGCGGCCTGCGACGGCGGGTACGTCGCGCGCGATCTCGGCGTACCGGTCGTGGTCCTCGGCCCCGGCTCCGTCACCACCCAGGCCCACCGCGCCGACGAGTCCGTCGCCGTGGCTGACCTCGTCACAGCCGCACGTGCCTACACCCTCACAGCCCTCCGCCTCCTGGCGGTCCACGTCGGAGGTTGACCCTGACACTGTGTCAGGTCGTAGACCGGGCGCATGGACACAGCGGGAGCGATTTCGGAGCGGATCCGCACAGGTCAGGTGTCGTCGCGTGAGGTGACGGAGGAGTTGCTCGCGCGGATCGCGGACGATACCCAGGTCAACGCGGTCGTCGAGGTCCGACGTGAAGACGCGTTGGCCGCGGCCGAGCGCGCCGATGTGATGGTGACCGAGGGCGCAGCGGTTGGGCCGCTGCACGGCGTACCGATGACGGTCAAGGACTGCTTCGACGTGGCAGGGATGCACACCACCTGGGGCAATCCGGCGTTTGCCGGCAACCTCGCCGCCCACGACGCGGCGGTTGTGGAGCGGCTCCAGCGCGCCGGCGCGGTCGTCGTCGGGAAGAGCAACGTGCACACGATGCTCGCGGACTTCGGGCAGACCGCGAACGAGATCTACGGACGGACGAACAACCCCGCGGACCTCGGCCGTACACCGGGCGGATCGAGCGGCGGCGGCGCGGCAGCGCTTGCCGCGGACCTCACCTATCTGGAGTACGGCTCCGACCTGGTCGGGTCGATCCGCCTTCCGGCGGCGTACTGCGGCGTCTACGGGCTCAGGCCCACCAACGGCCTGGTCCCCCTGCGTGGCTTCCAGGTCCCCGGCACGCCGTACCTCCCGAGCGAACTGCCCAACTTGTCGACAATCGGACCACTCGCCCGCTCCGCCGCCGACCTGCGGACCGCACTGCGCGCGACCGCCGGCCCCGACGCGCCGTACTCGTACCACCTCCGCCCGCCCCGGCACACCCGCCTCCAGGACTACCGCGTCGGCGTCTTCGGCCGCCAGGTCGAGCTGTTCTTCGCGCTGCACGGCGACTCCGACAGCGAGCTGTCACTCGCGGATCTGCTCGACCTCGAGCGGCGCCGGATGAGGGCACGCAGGAAGTGGCAGCGGTACTTCGAGGACGTCGACGTCTTCCTGTGCCCGACGAGCTTCACCGTCGCGTTCCCCCACGGCTCGACGACCATCGACGGGCTGCCGTACGAAACGCAGGTGTTCTGGATCGCGCACGCGTCGCTGACCGGGCACCCCGCACTCAGCATGCCGATCGGACGCACCCCGGAAGGGTTGCCGGTGGGCGGTCAGGTGATCGGCCCGTGGCACGAGGACGACACCGCGATCACGTTCGCCGAGCTCCTGGCTGGTTGACTGCCGTCATGTTCGCCATCGGTGAGTTCGCCCGCCACGGCCGGGTGTCGATTCGGATGCTGCGGCACTACGACGCGATCGGCCTGCTGCGACCGGCGTACGTCGACCCCGTCACCGGCTACCGCAGTTACACCGCTGGTCAGCTCGCCGACCTGAACCGGATCGTCGCCCTCAAGGATCTCGGCTTCTCCCTCGACCAGGTCGGCACGATGATCGCGGACGACCTCGGCCCGGCCGAAATGCGCGCGATGCTCACGCTGCGCCGCGCGCAACTGGAAACCACGCTGGCCGAAAGCCATGCGCGGCTCGCCCAGGTCGAGTCACGCCTGCGCGGTCTGGAGGCCGACGTCCCGGCCGCGGACGTCGTGGTCAAGGAGCTGCCCGCCGTACGGCTCGTCGGCCTGACCGCGACTGCCCCGAGCTTCACGCCTGACGACATCACGCCCGTGGTGCACCCCCTGTGCGCGGAGCTCGGCCGGCGGTTGCCGGACGCCGACGTCCGCCCCTCGGGCCGTTTGACTTGTCTGTACGAGCAGGAGTCCGAGGCCGAGGTCGTCGTCCGCGCGACGGTACCGGCCGCGGTCGATGCCGGAGGCAACCTCAACGGGCTCGACGTGATCGATCTACCCGCCGTGCAGGCGGCGACGCTCGTGCATCGCGGGCCGATCGACCAGGTCCTGCCGTCCTGGCAGGCGTTGGCCCGCTGGCTCGACGACAACGGCCGACGCGCCGCCGAGCCGGCCCGCGAGCTCTACCTCGACGTTCCGGAGGACCCGGAAGACTGGGTCACCGAACTGCACCAGCCGCTCACAGCCGACTGAAGGACAGTGTCTCGCCGCGGGCGCCGCCCATCCACAGGTCCTGACAGGCCGCGGCGAACTCCTCGAGGTTCTCGGTCACCGCACCGAAGACGTTGCCCGGCACCCATCCCTGATCGCCGTTGATCAGCAGGTTGTTGCGCCCGTAGAACACCGCCAGATCGACGATCGCCCCGGTCGTGCCGGTACCCGTCGTGTTCTCGTACCCGTACGCCGGGTTCCCGAGATCGTCGGAGTCGAACGAGAACCAGCACAGGTCCCCCGGGATCGGCGTGACCGTCGTGTTCTCCTTGCCGGGATCGGGAGCGAACCCGGGCAGCAGCGTATAGATCTCGTTCCGCGCGTACTTGCCGTGGAACACCGGTGCCGACAGCGGCAGCGCGTCCCACACCGCCGCGCAGGTCCGCGGCGCCACGTCCTCGAGCAGCTTCGCCACGCAGGTCACGCCACGCTTGTCCAAGCTGACGGTGATGTGTTTGCTCACTGGGCCTCCAAAGTCGGGGTACGCCGGTGCCAGTCCGTCGCGGCCTGGTACGCCTGACCGACCCGCAACGTCAGCGCATCGGCATGCCGCGGCGCGACCACCTGCAGCCCCACCGGCAAACCTGCCTGGGTGAACCCGCAGGGCACACTCAACGCCGGCTGCTGCGTGAGGTTGAACGGATACGTGTACGGCGTCCAGCCGGTCCAGTCCGGCGACGCCGAACCGTCCGGCACGTCCTGGCCCACCGGGAACGCGGTGATCGGCAACGTCGGCGTGACGAGTACGTCGTACCGCTGGTGGAACCGCCCCATCAACGTCCCGAGGTCCATCCGCACGGCGGTCGCGTCGAGGAAGTCCGAGGCCGTGTACGCCGACCCGAGCGCAGCGACCCGCCGCAGTCCCGGATCGACCCGATCGTCGACCGTGTACGCCGACAGCACCTTCGCCGCCCCGGACCACCACAGCACGTTGAACGCGTCGATCGGATCCGTGAAGCCGGGGTCCACCTCCACCACTTCGGCCCCGAGGTCCGCGAGGACGCCGACCGCGGTCCGCACCAGCGCCTCGACCTCAGGATCGTTGCGGACGTACCCGAGGTTCGCCGAGAAACCGATCCGCAGCCCGGCGACACCGTCGTCCAGACCGTCCAGGAACGACCGGCCCGGCGTCGGCATCGCCGACCAGTCCCGCGGGTCGAACCCGGACACGACGTCGAGCAGCGCCGCCGCGTCGCGCACGGTCCGCGTCATCGGCCCCGCGTGTGACAACGTTCCGAACGCGCTCGGCGGATACAGCGGGATCAGTCCGTACGTCGGCTTCAACGCGACCGTTCCGGTGAACGCGGCCGGGATCCGTACCGATCCCCCGCCGTCCGTGCCGAGCGACCACACGCCCATCCCGAGGCCGACCGCGGTCGCCGATCCGCCGCTCGAACCGCCGGACGTCTTCGCGGGATCCCACGGGTTACCCGTCGCGCCGTACGTGAAGGAATCCGTGACGCCCTTCCAGGAGTACTCCGGGGTGGTCGTCTTCCCGAGGATGACCGCGCCCGTCTCCCGCAAGCGAGCCACCGACGGCGCGTCCTCGTCCCACGGCCCGGCCGGGTCGATCATCGTGCTGCCGCGCAGTGTCGGCCATCCTTTTGTCCACAATGCGTCCTTGACGGACGTCGGTACGCCGTCACCGGGGCCGAGCGGCGTGCCCGCGTGCCAACGGGCTTCCGACTCCTTGGCCGCGGCCAGCGCGCCCTCGGCATCGACGAGCACGAAAGCGTTGACCTGGTCGTCGTACCGCTCGATCGCGTCCAGCGCGGCGCTGGTCGCTTCGACCGGAGACAGCGCACCGGTCCGGTAGCCCTCGACCAACTCGGTTGCTTGTGTCATCGATCTCCTGTCGGAATGTAACCAAGCTTCTTGTCGACAATGTTCAGCAGCGGCTCGCCGGCCAGCCAGCGGCGGACGTTGGTCGCGAACTGGGCCGCGAGCGCATCCCGCCAGCCGATCACGTCACCGGACATGTGTGCCGTGATCGTCACGTTCGGCGCGTCCCAGAGCGGATGCTCCGGCGGCAGCGGTTCGGTGCCGAACACGTCGAGGGTGGCCGCGATCCTTCCGCTGCCGAGCGCGGCGAGCAGTGCGGTTTCGTCGACAATCGGACCGCGGGCAACGTTGACAAGGTGCGACCCGGGCCGCATCGCAGCGAGAACGGTCGCGTCGACGAGTCCTCGGGTCGCGGTGGTCAACGGCGCGGCGAGGACGACGTGGTCGGCCCACCCGACCTCGGCCGCAAGATTGCTGCTGGCAACAATCGTGCCGAAGTCCGGGTCGTCCCCTCGAGCGACCCGGCCGGCACCCCGAACCTCCAACCCGGCGGCGCGAAGCAGCCGGGCCGTCGCTCTTCCGATCGCACCGGTCCCGACGACCAGTGCCCGCGCACCCAGGACGCTCCGGGTCTCGCGGTGCTGCCACCGACGACCGCGCTGCAAGTCGTAGCTGCGCAGGCTGTCCTTGGCGTGCGCGATCACCGCACCGAGCACGTACTCAGCGATCGGCCGGTCGAACACGCCGTGTGCATTGGTGACCACCACAGCGGAGTCGCGCAGCTCGTCGAACAGCAACGTGTCGACGCCCGCGGCGGTGACGTGGATCCACTCAAGCGACCCAGCCTCGGCCCAGACGTCCCGGACCGCGGTCGAGAAGAAGTCCCACAGCATCAGCACCTGGGCGCCCCGGACCGCCGCGCGCAGTCCGTCCGCGGCGCAGTACCGGAATTCGACCGGCAGGCCCTCGAGACCCGGAGGACGGTCGGTCGCCCGCTCACAGAGCACCGCGACAATTGGTCTCTGCGTTGGGCGCTGAGGGGTGGCCGGCACAGGTTCGAGGCTAGGAACTCGCTAGTAGGATTGTCAACAATCTGTTCGTGGCCGCACACTGACTCGCATGAGCACGCGTCCGATCACCCACCCGATGCCGGCAGCGGTCCCGCCGCTGTTGCAGACCGGCATCGGTGTCGTCGCGCCGTACGACTTCGCGCTCGACCGTGAGCTCTGGCGCTGGGCCCCCGACGACGTCACGCTGCACTTCACGCGGACGCCGTACGCACCGATGGCCGCGACCGTCGAGATGGCCGTGCACATCTCGGATCCGGAGCTGATCGCGCGGACGACGTACGACGTGCTCGCCGTGGCTCCGCTGGCGGTCGCGTACGCCTGCACGTTCGGCAGCTTCGTCGGCGGGCTGACCGGTGAACACGCGCTCGTGGACGCGATGGTCGGCGCCGGGGCGCCCGCCGCGGTGACCACCAGCGGCGCGTTGCTGCTCGCGCTGCGCCGGCTCGGCGTCAACCGGATCGCGACCGTCACGCCGTACACGAACGACCTGACCGCGGGGCTGACCTCGTTCCTCACCGAAGCAGGTGTCGAGGTGGTCGCGACGGCCGGACTCGGACTGATCGCGCAGATCTGGGCCGTCCCGTACGAGACGACCGTCGAGCTCGTCCAGAGTGTCGACAGCGCCGCCGCCGAGGCGATCTTCATCAGTTGCACCAACCTGCCGACGTACGACGTGATCGCCGGCCTGGAGGCCGCGCTCGGCAAACCGGTCCTGACCGCGAACCAGGTCACGATGTGGGCCGTCCTCGAACTCACCGGGCACACCGGCATCGGCCCCGGCCAGCGATTGATGAGCGTGCGATGAACGAATACGAGAACCGGCTGGCGCGGGTCCGCGCTGTACTGGCTCAGCGTGGCCTCGGCGCGCTGGTGGTCAGCGACCCCGCCAACATGTTCTACCTGACCGGGTACGACGCCTGGTCGTTCTACACCCCGCAGTGCGTGCTGGTCCCGGCCGACGGTGACGTGCACCTGTTCGCGCGGGCGATGGACGCGGCCGGTGCGTCGTACACCTGCGAACTGCGGGCCGACCAGATCCACGGTTACCCCGAGTCGTACGTGCATCGGCCGGACCTGCATCCGTTCGACTGGATCGCGCAGCGCTGTCACGAACTGATCCCGGCCGGCGCGGACGTCGCGGTCGAGTGCGACGCGCACTACTTCACCGCCCGGAGCTATCTTGCTCTCGGCAACGGCCTGCCGGGACGCCGGCTGGTCGACTCGGCCGAGCTGGTGAACTGGGTCCGGCTGGTCAAGTCGCCGTACGAGATCGGCCTGCTGCGGATCGCCGGCACGATCGCCGAGCACGCCATGCGGGTCGCACTCGACGGGCTGCGCCCGGGACGACGTCAGTGCGACGTGGCCGCCGAGATCCTCGCCGCGCAGACGGCCGGAACGCCCGAGCACGGTGGCGACTACCCGGCAATCGTGCCGATGCTGCCGACCGGCGCCGCGGCCGGTACGCCGCACCTGACCTGGTCGGATCGTCCGTTTGCCGACAATGAGGCGACCACGGTCGAGCTGGCCGGCGTCCACGGCCGGTACCACGCGCCGCTCGCCCGGACGGTGATGCTCGGCGACCCGCCGCAGCGGCTTCGCGAGACCGCGAAGATCGTGGCCGACGGCATGCAGGCCACATTGTCGGCAATCCGGCCAGGCGTCACCGGCGGCGCCGTGCACACCGCGTTCAACGACGTGATCTCCGCGCACGGCCTGGTGAAGGAATCGCGGATCGGGTACTCGATCGGCATCGGGTACCCGCCGGACTGGGGCGAACGCACCGTCAGCCTGCGCGCCGAGGAGACCACCGTGCTCACCGCGGGCATGGCGTTCCACGTCATCCTCGGGATGTGGATGGACGGCTGGGGCTACGAGCTGTCGGAGCCGGTGGTGGTCACCGACGACGGAGTGGAACGACTGACCGGTCTGTCCCACGAACTGACGATCAGGAGGTAGTCCCTTGCCAGCACTCCCGTACGCCGCCCGCGCCGCCGGACTCGTAGGCTCGGTGATCGACTCGAGTACGTCGCTGCTGCACAAGCAGACGCACGACATCGTCCGCTTCGCGATGGGATCACCCGCGGCCGAGGCCGTGCCGTCGGAGGTCCTGTCCGCGATCGCGGCCGAGGAACTGAGTCGTCCCGCCGCCTACGACTACGCGGCCACCGAAGGCGACCCGCCGCTGCACGCGGCGTTGCTGGAGATGCTGCGCGGGACCAGTGACGAGACGACCGCCGAACGCCTCACCGTCACGGCAGGAGGCATGCAAGGCCTCGACCTGTTCTGCAAGATCTTCGTCGACCCGGGCGATCTCGTCGTCGTCGAGTCGCCGACGTACACCAACGGCAGCGCGACCGCCCTCTCGTACGGCGCCGAGTTGCTCGAAGTGCCGGTCGACGACGACGGGATGATTGTCGACGATCTACCGCGACTACTCGACGGGCGGCGGCCGAAGGCGATCTATACGATCCCCACGTTCCAGAACCCGTCCGGCGCGACGCTGTCCCTCGAACGGCGGCACCAGCTGCTGGAACTCGCCCGGTCCTGGGGATCGATGGTGATCGACGACGACCCGTACGGCCTGCTGCGCTTCGCCGGCGACCCGCTCCCGACGCTGCGAGAACTCGGCGCCGGCGATCCGCTGGTGTTCTCCGTCCGTACCTTCTCCAAGATCGTCGCGCCCGGCCTGCGGGTCGGCTGGGTGGATGCGGATCCCGAACTGCAGCAGGTGCTGATCAACGCGAAGCAGGCGATGGACACCTGCACCAACCTGCCCGCACAGCGGCTGCTCACCGGATTCCTGACCGGCGGTCACCTCGAAGAGCATCTCGTCAAGCAGCGGGCGGAGTACAAGCGGCGCAAGGAAGCCATGCACGCCGCGCTCACCGAGCACTTCGGCGACATCGCCCGCTGGACCGATCCGCAGGGCGGATTCTTCCTCTGGGTCACGTTGCAGAACGGCGTCCACACCGACGAGCTGTTCGAGGTAGCACTCGCCGAAGGAGTCGCCTTCATCCCCGGCCCGGCCTTCTCCCCCGCAGGCCATTTCACCGACGCGTTCCGGTTGTGCTTCGCGTCCACGACGCCGGACCGGATTCATGAAGGGGTCGCTCGGCTGCGGCGGGCCGCGGACAAGCTAGCCGGGTAGGGCGTCGGCGAGGAGTTCGGCCAGGTGGCGGGCGCGGCGAGGCGTGCCTTGGGCGATCTGGGTGCGGCAACTGAAGCCGTCGGCCAGGACGGTTGTTGATTCGGGCAACGACCGTACGGCGGGCAGCAGCGAGCGCTCGCCCACTGCCTTCGAGACCTCGTAGTGGTCGCGTTCGAACCCGAAGTTGCCGGCCAGACCGCAGCAGCCGGGATCCGCGAGACCCGCCTCGATTCCGGCCGCCGCCATGAGTTTGCGGTCGGCGTCGAAGCCGAGGACGGCGTGCTGGTGGCAGTGCGGCTGGACGAACGCTTCTCCCCCGACGTGTGGCGGTTCCCAACCGGACTCGACGAGCAGTTCGGAGAACGTGCGGATGTTCGCAGCCGCCGACGCGGCGAGCGGGTTGCCGGCCAGGAGCGCGGGCGCGTCATGGCGGAAGGCCGCCGTACAGCTCGGTTCGAGGCCGACGATCGGCGTACCGGCGGCGAGGTGTGGGGCGAGCGTACTGAGCGATCGGTCGAGGACGCGACGGGCTGTGGTGAGCTGTCCGGTCGAGATCCAGGTAAGGCCGCAGCAGACCGGCCTGGCGGGCAGCACGACCTCGAAGCCGGCAGACTCCAGTACGGCGACCGCGGCGCGGCCGATCTCCGGCGCCAGGTAGTTCGTGAAGGTGTCCGGCCACAGCACGACCCGCCGCTCCACCTCCCGCTCCGCCGGCTGCTCCACCTGCCGCTCCGCCGGCTGCTCCATCTGCCGCTCCGGGGCCGGCGTACCGCCGCGGCGTTCGAACCATCGCGTGAAGCTCTCCTCCGCGAACACCGGGACGTCACGCTCCGCCGCGATCCCGCCGAGCCGCTTGGTCAGCCGCAACCCGGCGAACCGGTTCGCGACCCGCGGTGCGCGCGCAGCGAGCCGTGACCACACCGGCAGCCAGCCCATCGACCAGTGCGACATCGGCCGCGCCCACGGCCGCCGCGCGTAGTGGTGATGGGTGAACTCGGCCTTGTACGTCGCGATGTCCACGTTCACCGGGCAGTCCGACAAGCACCCCTTGCAGGACAGGCACAGATCGAGCCCGTCCCGCACCTCGGTCGACCGCCAGCCGTCCGTGACGAGGTCGCCCTGCAGCATCTCCCACAGCAGATGCGCCCGGCCGCGCGTCGAGTGCAACTCCTCACGCGTCACCTGATAGCTCGGGCACATCACGCTGCCGGACGTCTGCCGGCACTTCCCGATGCCCACGCAGCGGCGCTGCGCCTGCGCGAAGTCGTGCTCGTCGTCCGGGTAGTCGAAGATCGTCAACAATCGACGATCCTTCGCCGGTCCGTCGTGCCGGATCGCGAGATCGAGCGGCGGCGGCTCGACGATCATCCCCGGGTTCAGCACACCGGTGGGATCCCAGATCTGCTTCAGCTCACCGAACAGCGCGAGGCCGTCGGCGCCGTACATCTTGCCGAGCAACTCACCGCGCGCCCGCCCGTCACCGTGCTCGCCCGACACCGAGCCGCCGAGTCCGACCACCAGCTCGGCCGCCTGCTCGACGAATTCCCGGTACGTCGTGATACCGCGCGGACTCAACAGGTCGAAGTCGATCCGCATGTGCATGCAGCCCTCGCCGAAATGCCCGTACGACGCACCCGACAGCCCGTGCCGCCCGAGCAACTCGTCCAGCCCGCGCAGGTACGCGCCCAGACGTTCCGGCGGTACGGCGGCATCCTCCCAACCTCCCCACGCCTCGGCACCGTCCGCACGGCGGGTCGCCAGTCCCGCGGCGTCCGTCCGGCAGCGCCACAGGACGGCCTGCGCCTTCGGGTCCGTGACGAGTGTCGCGGTGGCGGGCGAGTCGGAGTCGCGCAGTTCCTCGAGCATCGCGCGGGCGGCCGCGGCGGCCGACGGCTCGTCCTCGCCGCCGATCTCGACGAGCAGCCAGGCGTTGCCCGCGGGAAGGCCGGCGTGGACCGCGGCGTCGCGTACCTCGGTCGGCAGCCTGTCGACCAGCTCGTGGTTGATGGACTCCATCGTGAGCGGCGCATGCCGCAGTACGACCGGAACGCAGTCCGCCGACGTGACGGAGTCGGTGAAGCCCAGCACGCACAGCACCTTTGCCTTGGGCAACGAGACCAGCTGGACGGTCGCCCGGAGCGTCGCGGCCAGTCCGCCTTCGCTGCCGGAGAGCAGACCGGCGACGTTGTAGCCGTCCAGCAGACGATGCAGCGCATAGCCGGAGATCTGGCGGCTGAACTGGCCGAAGCGGCGGCGGATCAGCAGCTCGTTCCGATCGGCGAACGCTTGGAGGGCCCGGTGGAGTTCGCCCTCACGCCCCGGGCACGCGGCTGCGGCCACGCGGTCGGCGGCTGAGGTCACGGTCAGCCGGGTGCCGTCCGCGAGGACTACGTCGAGGGCGCGCAGATTGTCGGCCGTCGTACCCCAGGCGACCGAATGTGCGCCGCAGGCATTGTTGGCAATCATCCCGCCGAGAGTCGCGCGGCTCGCGGACGACGGATCGGCGCCGAACGTCAGCCCGTGAGGTTTCGCGGCGGCCAGCAGATCGGTCAGTACGACGCCCGGTTCGACGACCGCGGTCCGCGTGGCGGGGTCGACGTCGAGGATGCGATTCACGTGCCGAGACGTGTCCACCACGACACCACCGCCACCCACTCGGCCGGCAGTGCCGATCGCGTTGCCTGCCATCGACGTTCCGCCACCGCGGACGACCACCGGCGCACCGGCCGCCGCGGTCAGCGCCACCGCCGCGGCGACGTCGTCGGCATCGGCCGGTACGACGACCAGGTCCGGGACCCCGCGGTAGTTCGAGCCGTCCGCCGCGTAGAGGGCCCGCGTCCGGCGGTCGTCAGCCACTGCGCCGCGCAACTCCCGGCGCAGCGTGGCGACGAGCCGCGGATCCTGCACGGCGTCGCGCGCTGGGTCAGGCACCGCGTTGTCCACAGGGGATCCGGAGCCCGGGGCGCTCTGGGGTTAACATTGTCGACAATCTACCCATTCGGTGCGCATCAAGCCAGGAGGTCCGATGGTCACGGTAGGCCTGCTCTATCCCGGACACAGCGCCGAGGACGACTATCCCACGCTCGAGGCGCGGCTCGACGGCGCCGTGAAGCTGCCGGTGGTCATCACCTCGGTGGGCGAGGACGCGCACCGGGTGGACGCGCTCCTCGACCTCGGCCGGGCGGAGCGGCTCGCCGAGGGCGCGGCAGAGCTGAAGCCCGCGCGGCCGGACGCGGTGATGTGGGCGTGCACCTCGGGCAGCTTCGTGTTCGGGCGTGAAGGCGCGAACATCCAGGCGGCCGGGGTGGCCCAGGCACTCGGCGTACCGGCGTCGTCCACGTCGATCGCGTTCGTCGACGCGTGCCGTGCGCTCGGGGTCGAACGGGTCGCCGTGGCCGCGTCGTACCCGGAGGACGTCGCGCAGCACTTCGTCCGGTTCCTGACCGCGGGCGGCGTCGAGGTGGTGTCGATGGGCAGCAACGGGATCATCACCGCGGCCGAGGTCGGGACCCTGCTGCCCGAGCAGGTGGTGGCGATGGTGAAGGCCGCGGACGACCCGGACGCGGAGGCGGTCCTGGTGCCGGACACCGCGATGCACACGCTCGAAATCATCGACGACCTGGAGAGCGCGGTCGGCAAACCCGTGCTGACCGCGAACCAGGTGACGGTCTGGAAGGGACTGGACCTGGTCGGGCCGGTACCGTCTCTGCCAGGACTTGGGACGTTGTTCGCAACAAGGGGGAAGAGGGAGTGACCAGTTACATCGAGCCGCTGGCCCAGGAGTCGACGCCGAGTATCGTCGCCGACAAACTGCGCAAGGCCATCGGTCACGGGGAGCTCAAGCCCGGCGCCCAGCTCGGCGAGGCCGACCTGGCCCGCAAGCTCGGGGTCAGCCGCGGGCCGTTGCGCGAGGGGATGCAGCGCCTGACCCAGGAAGGTCTGCTCGTCTCCATCCGCAACCGCGGCCTGTTCGTCATCGACATGACGCCGGACGACATCCGCGACATGTACCTCGCCCGCGAGGCGATCGAGCGCGCCGCGGCCCACAAGATCCTGTGCGGCGACCACGAGGCCGCCGGAACGGCGCTGCTCGCGATCGCGCACAAGATGCTCGACGCCGACGGCGATCCGGCCGCGATCGGTGAGCTCGACATCCAGTTCCACGAACTGCTCGTCCAGCTGGCCGACAGCCCGCGGTTGTCGCGGATGCACCAGACGTCCATCGTCGAGACCCGGATGTGCATCCACGCGCTGGAAGACACGTACGCCGCCACCGACGTCCGCGCGCTCGAACACGAGAGGCTCGCCAACGCGATCCTGGCCGGCGACGCCGAGCGCACCGATCGGCTCCTGATCGAGCACATGGACGACGCCATCGAGCGCCTGGTCACCCGCTGAGCCCCATCACCCGCTGAGCCCCATAACCCCGCTGAGCCCGTCACCGGCTGAGCCCGTTCGATCGCGGCTCAGCTGTTCATCGCGATTCCGATGTACTTGGTCTCGAGGAACTCCTCGATCCCCACCGCGCCGCCCTCTCGGCCCAGTCCGGACTGCTTCACCCCGCCGAACGGCGCAGCCGGGTTCGACACGATGCCCTGATTGAGCCCGACCATGCCGGTCTCGATCGACTCCGCGACCCGCAACGCCCGCCGCAGATCGTTCGTGAACACGTAGGCGACCAGCCCGTACTCCGTGTCGTTGGCGGCCCGTACGACCTCGTCCTCGGTACTGAACGGCGTCAGCGGCGCCACCGGCCCGAAGATCTCCTGGTCCGCCATCGCCGCCTCCCGCGGTACGCCGGTCAGCACCGTCGGCGGATAGAAGTAGCCCTGGCGAGATCCATTGCCCGAAGCAACCTCTCCGCCGGTGAGCACGGTCGCACCCCGGCCGACCGCGTCCGCCACCAGCGACCGCACCTTCTCCAGCCCGGCCTCGTCGATCAGCGGCCCGACCTGGACGTCCGGTTCGGTCCCCCGGCCGACGGTCAGTGCCCCCATCCGTTCCGCCAGCCGCCGGCCGAACTCGTCGATCACCGACTCGTGCACGAAGATCCGGTTGGCCGCCGTACAGGCCTCGCCCATGTTCCGCATCTTCGCCGCGATCGCGCCGGTGACGGCCTCGTCGAGGTCCGCGTCCTCGAACACGATGAACGGCGCGTTGCCGCCGAGCTCGAGGGACGTCCGCAGCACCTTCTCCGCGCACTGCTCGAGCAGGATCCGGCCGACGCGCGTGGACCCGGTGAAGGACAGCTTCCGCGCCAGGCCGGAGCGGATCAACGGCTCCATCACACCACCGGCGTCCATCGCGGTGACGCAGTTGACCGCACCCGCCGGCAGGCCGGCCCCGGCCAGGATCCCCATCAGCGCGAGCATCGACAGCGGCGTCTGGTGTGCGGGCTTGATGACGCTCGTGCAACCCGCCGCGATCGCAGGGCCGAGCTTGCGGGTGCCCATGGCCATCGGGAAGTTCCACGGGGTGATCAGCAGGCAGGGCCCGACCGGCTGCTTGGTGATCAGGAAGCGCGCGTTTCCGGCCGGCGCGGTCTGATACCCGCCGTCGATCCGCAACGCCTCACCGGCGAAGTGCCGGAAGAACTCGGCCGCGTAGGCGATCTCGCCGCGTGCCTCCGGCAACGGCTTGCCCATCTCCAGCGTCATCAGCAACGCCAGCTCGTCGACGCGGTCCGTCAACAGCTGGTACGCCGCCATCAGCAGGTCGGACCGTTCGCGCGGCGAGGTCCGGGCGAACTCGGGCTGCGCGGCCACGGCCGCCTCGAGCGCGGCGCGGCCGTCCGCCGGGGACGCGTCCGCAACCGCGCACAGCACCTTGCCGGTGGACGGATCGACGACGTCGAACGTCGCGCCGCGGGTCGCGTCGACCCATTTCCCGTCGATGAACAGCCGCTTCTCGACGGCCTCGACCACCGTGGACTCGTCCATGAGCACCCCTTCACCGGCCTCGTCACCTGAGATACGCTGATTGTCGACAATCTACCATTCGACACGTGGAGGGGAAGTCCGTGGCCGAGCTCTCGCAGATTCTCAAACAGGCGACCGGCGTGGTCGCCGCCCGTGGTAAGGGCGTCCAACTGTTCGACGAGGACGATCGCAGGTACCTGGACTTCACCGCCGGCATCGGTGTCACGTCGACCGGGCACTGCCATCCGCGCGTGGTCGCGGCCGCCCAGGAACAGGTCGGCCGGATCATCCACGCGCAGTACACGACCGTCATGCACCGGCCGCTGCTGACGCTGGTGGACCGGCTCGGCGAGGTCCTCCCCCGGCACCTCGACCGGATGTTCTTCGCGAACTCCGGCAGCGAGGCGATCGAGGCGGCGCTGCGGCTCAGCCGCCAGGCGACCGGCCGGCCGAACGTGATCGTGTTCCACGGCGGCTTCCACGGCCGGACCGTCGCCGCGGGGTCGATGACGACGTCCGGCACGAAGTTCCGCTCCGGCTTCAGTCCGCTGATGGCCGGGGTCCACGTGTCGCCGTTCCCCGACCCGGGCCACTTCGGCTGGCCGGTCGAGCAGGCGACCGACTTCGCGCTCAGTCAGCTCGACTACGTACTGCAGACCTTGAGCGCGCCGGCCGACACCGCGGCGTTCTTCGTCGAGCCGGTGCTCGGCGAGGGCGGTTACGTCCCGGCGAACGAGCGGTTCTTCGCGGGGCTGCGGGAACGCGCCGACGCGCACGGGATCCTGCTCGTGGTGGACGAGGTACAGACCGGCTTCGGGCGGACCGGGAAGTTCTGGGGCGGTGACCACTTCGGCTCGCACCCGGACGTCCTGGTGACGGCGAAGGGCCTGGCCTCGGGCTTCCCGCTGTCGGGGATCGCGGCGTCGTCGGAGCTGATGGAGAAGGCTTGGCCGGGTTCACAGGGCGGTACGTACGGCGCGAACGCGGTTGCCTGCGCGGCCGCGCTCGCGACGCTCGACGTGATCAAGGACGAGAACCTCGTGCAGAACTCGGCCGACCGGGGCGCTCAGCTGAAGCAGGCGCTGCAGCTGGTCGCCGACAAGCACGAGCAAATCACCGACGTTCGCGGGCTCGGGCTGATGATCGGCAACGAGTTCCGCGACGCGGACGGCAAGCCCGACCCGGTCACCGCCGCGGCAGTCCAGCAGGAGGCAGCACGCCGCGGCCTGCTGCTGCTCACCTGCGGGACGTGGGGTCAGGTCGTCCGGTTCATCCCGGCCCTGGTCGTCTCCCCCGACGAGATCGACGAGGCCGCCGCCCTCTGGTCCGACGCGGTCACCGCCGTAGTCGCCTGACCAACGCGCGACCAACACCCGACCAACGCAGAAGGCCGGCCCCGTGGGCCGGCCTTCTGGTCGGGCTCAGGCCTTCGCGTGAGCCGGTTC
The DNA here is from genome assembly GCF_011761605.1 of Kribbella shirazensis. Classification (GTDB taxonomy): domain Bacteria; phylum Actinomycetota; class Actinomycetes; order Propionibacteriales; family Kribbellaceae; genus Kribbella; species Kribbella shirazensis. Next base: position 6,546,352 of record NZ_JAASRO010000001.1, read on the forward strand.
CAGGGCCACCGGTGGCGGGGCGTCCTCGGTGCCGGGGATCTCGGTGCCGTTGAGCGGGCAGCGTGTGGTCTCCGGAACCTTCGCCAGCGCGATCGCGCCCACGAGGCAGGCGGCCATCATGTAGTACGCCGGCACCAGCGAGTCACCGAGCTTCGCCGTCAGCCAGTCGTTGACCGCGGGCGCCGTACCGCCGAACAGCGACGTCGACACGTTGTACGCGATCGCGAACCCGGCGTACCGGACATGGGTCGGGAACATCGCGGGGAAGGTCGCCGAGATGGTCGCGAGCTGCGGCACGTAGAGCAGGCCCAGCACGGCGAAGCCGATGACGGCGCCGAGCATGTTCGTACCCATCAGCAGGAACATCGGCACCCCGAACACGAACAGTCCGGCCAGCGACGCCCACCACAACGGTTTTCGCCCGACCCGGTCCGACATGCGGCCGGCGAACGGAACGAACACCATCATTGTCAACATTCCGATGATCGGCACGATCAGCGACTGGTCCGCGCTCAGCCCGATCTCCTTCTCCAGGTACGTCGGCATGTAGGTGAGCAGCGTGTAGTTCACGACGTTCAGCGCGATCACCATGCCGCCGAGCCGCAGGATCGGACCCCAGTAACCGGCCAGCAGGTCCTTGAACTGGGTCGCGGTCTCCTCTTCCTTCTGGCCCTTCGCCTCGAGCTCGCGGAACACCGGCGTGTCCTCCAGCCGGGACCGGAGGTAGACGCCGACCAGGCCGAGCGGCGCGGCGACCAGGAACGGCAGCCGCCAGCCCCAGGCGTGCATCGCGTCGTCACCGAGCACCAGCGAGAAGCCCAGCATCAACAGCGCACCGAGCGAGAACCCGGCCAGCGTGCCGAACTCCAGGAAGCTGCCGAGGAACCCGCGCTTGCGGCTCGGCGCGTACTCGGCCATGAAGGTCGCGGCGCCGCCGTACTCGCCACCGGTCGAGAAGCCCTGGACCATCCGCAGCAGGACCAGCAGGATCGGCGCCCAGATCCCGATCGTGTCGTACGACGGGACGAGACCGGCGAGCAACGTCGCGCCGGACATCATCAGGATCGTGATCGCCAGCACCTGCTTGCGGCCGAGCCGGTCGCCGAGCGGACCCCAGACCAGACCGCCGAGCGGGCGGACCAGGAACGAGACGGCGAACGTCATCAGGGCGAGCAGCGTCTGGCTCTCGGTGTCACCCGGGAAGATCGCGGCCGAGATGTATGTCACGCCGTACGCGTAGATGCCGTAGTCGAACCATTCCGTGGCGTTTCCGATCGCCGAGGCGGCGATGGCTTTCCTCAGAACTCCGGGCGGTTGCTCCTGTTCGGTCGTCGTGCTCGGCGGGTTCACGGGCGGACGGTCCTGTGACCGCGCGGCCCGGGGTGGTTCAGGGCTCACTGGCGGCGGGGTGTCGGCGTCCACGGTTTCCTCCTGTCGTCATACGGCCTCACCCGAGTGCCCACCCGCACGTAATTCACACGCCCCACAGGTCAGGTCGTAGTTTTGTTGACAATCCGAAGGTTAACCATGTGCATTCGTGAACCACAAGCGGTTGGCGCCGACTCCGGCCGAGTCAGTCGCGGCTGACGAAGCCTTCCTTGACCAGCCAGTCCATGGCGACGTCGGCGGGCTCCCGGCCGTCGACGTCGACCTGCGCGTTGAGCTCGATCAGCACCTCGTCGGTCAGCTTGTCCGACACCGGCTGCAGCAGGTCGCGCAGCTGCGGGTACTTGTCCAGCACCTGCTTGCTGATCACCGGAGCCACGTTGTACGCCGGGAAGTACTTCTTGTCGTCCTGCAGTACGACGAGGTCGAGCGACTTGATCCGGCCGTCGGTGGTGAAGATCTCCCCGAACCGGCAGTCCCCCTTGCTCGTCGCGGCGTACACCGCGCCGGTGTCCAGGGTCCGGATGTTGTCCCGCGGTACGCCGGAACCCATCGGGATCCCGTAGTGCTTGAGCATCGGCTCGAACCCGTCGTTCCGGTTGGCGAACTCGGACTCGACGCAGAACGTCCGCTCCTTCACCGGCACGGACTGGACCTGGGACAGCTTGGTGATGCCCAGCCGCTCGGACTCCTTGCGCGTCATCGCGAAGCCGTAGCTGTTGTTCATCGGAGCCGGCTTCAGCCAGATCAGGCCGTACTTCTGCTCGTCCTCCTTGCGCACCGCCTCGTACTGCTGCTGCTTGTCGGGGATGCCCGTGTCGTGGCCGAGGTACGAGATCCACGCCGTACCGGTGTACTCCCACGACATCTGGATCTGGCCCTGGATCATCGCCTGGCGGGACGTGTCGCTACCGGGCATGTTGGTCAGGTCCTGTACGTCGGCGCCGGCCGAGCGCATCAGGATCGCGGCGATCTTGCCGAGGATCAGCTGCTCCTGGAAGCTCTTCGACCCGATACCGATCGTCAGCCCGTCGAGTCCCTTCACCGAAGCCAGCTGCCCCTGCAGCGCACCGGTCGGCACGAAGCCGCCGCTGGTGCCGAGGCCACAGCCGGACAGGACGAGGAGAAGTGCGGACGCTGCCGCTACCAGCCGCTTCATCCGAGTCCTCTCGGTCGGGTGATCTCTTCGAGTACGCGGCCCGCCCAGTCGATCAGCAGCGCGAGCGCGCCGACCAGCAGGGCGCCGCTGATCAGGACCGGGTACCGCAGCAGGCGGATGCCGGTGGTGATCAGGCTGCCCAGTCCCCCGGCGTCGATGAACGTGGCGAGCGTCGCCGTACCGACGACCAGGACGAGCGCGGTGCGGATACCGGCCATGATCACCGGCACCGCGAGCGGCAGTTCGATCCGGCGGAGGACGGCGATGCTGGACATGCCCATCCCGCGACCGGCCTCGACGAGGGTCCGGTCGACACCCTGCAGACCGACGATCGTGTTCCGCAGCACCGGCAGGATCGCGTACAGGCAGAGCGCCAGGATCGCGGTCCAGAAACCGAAGCCGAGCCCGATCGCGAGGAGGACGATCAGACCGATCACCGGAGCCGCCTGGCCCGCGTTCGCCACCGCGACCACGACCGGAGCGGCCCGGCGGGACCGCGGCCGGGTGAGCATGATGCCGAGCGGTACGGCGACCACCAGCACGATGATCGTGGCGACCACGGTGAGCTGGAGGTGTTCGACGGTCAGCCGGCCGACGAGTTTCCAGTCGAGCTGACGCTGCTCGATCGAGTCGAGCTCGGCCTGCGAGCGCCAGATCGCCCACGCCGCGACGACGACCACGACGAACAGCGGCTGCCCGATCAGCAGTCCCCACGACGGTCTGCGGGCGCGACCGGCCGCGAGACCGGCGGCGGTCGCCTTCGCGTCCGCGAGATTCTCCGGCGGCTTGAGGTCGGGTCCGGGATCGAGTGCGGTCATGGTGCGACCTCCGCCTCCGGGTGGCCGTTGCCGTCCTGGATGCGGGTGAGCACGGTCTGGAAGTCGACCACCCCGAGGTACTCGTCGCGGCGGCCGGTCACGACCGCGCTGCCGTGGCTGGACATCAGCATCGTGTCGAGCGCGTCGTTCAGCGTCGCGCGCCGGTCGATCGTGACCAGGTCGGTGTCCTCGGGCGGCGCCGGTACCTTCTCGACCTCGGACAGGTCGGTCGTCCACATCCAGTCCACCGGCCGGCGCCGGCGGTCGAGCACGACCACCGAGTCGTCACCGGCAGCTTTCGCGGCCCGCAGTACGTCGGGTGCCGGGTCGCCGATCTCCGCGACCGTCGGCTGGGTCAGCTCGATCTCGCTGACCCGGCTCAGGGTCAGCTGCTTGAGCGCCGCGCCGGCGCCGACGAAGTCCGCGACGAACCGGTTGGCCGGGTTCGCCAGGATCGCCTCCGGGGTGTCGTACTGCGCGATGTTGGCACCCTCGGTGAGGATCAGGATCCGGTCGCCGAGCTTCACCGCCTCGTCGAAGTCGTGGGTGACGCAGACGATCGTCTTGCGCAGCTCCTCCTGGATGCTGAGCAGCTCGTCCTGCAGCCGCTGCCGCGTGATCGGGTCGACCGCGCCGAACGGCTCGTCCATCAGGATCACCGGCGGGTCCGCGGCCAGTCCGCGGGCCACCCCGACGCGTTGCTGCTGACCGCCCGACAGCTCCCGCGGGTAGCGGTTGCGGTACCGCTGCGGGTCGAGGCCGACGAGCTCGAGCAGTTCGTCGACGCGTTCCGACGTACGGCGTTTGTCCCAGCCGAGCAGGCCCGGGACGAGCGCGATGTTCTGCGTGACGGTCATGTGCGGGAACAGGCTGCCGCCCTGGATCACGTAGCCGATCCGGCGGCGCAGGTCGTCGTCGTTCTGCCGGCTGACGTCCTCGCCGCCGATCCGGATGCTGCCGGACGTCGGCTCGATCAGCCGGTTGATCATCTTCAGCGAGGTGGTCTTGCCGCAGCCGGACGGGCCGACGAACATCACGATCTCGCCGGCCGGGATGTGCAGGGACAGGCTTTCGACGGCCGGCTTCTTCTGGCCCGGGTACCGCTTGACGACATCGGTCAGCTCGATGTCGACGCCGCTGACGTGTGGTTCGGATTCAGGCACGGATACCCCTCGAGGTGGTCAGGCGGCCGACGAGCAGCAGCATGGCGTCCAGGATCAGAGCGAGCAGGACGACGCCGATCGTGCCGACCAGCGCCGAGTTCAGAGCGTTCGCGCCACCGATCTGGGTGAGACCGGTGAAGATGAAGCTGCCCAGGCCGGGCCCGAGCACGTACGCCGCGATCGCCGCGATGCCCATCGACATCTGGGCCGAGACCCGGACGCCGGCCAGGATCACCGGCCAGGCCAGCGGCAGCTCGATCCGCAGCAGCGTCCGGGCTGCGCCCATGCCCATCCCGCGGGCCGACTCGATCAGCGTCGCGTCGACGCCGGCCAGGCCGACGACGGCGTTGCGCAGGATCGGCAGGCAGGCGTAGAAGGTGACCGCGACCACCGAGGTCGCCGTACCGATGCCCGCGACCGGGATCATCAGGCCGAGCAGGGCGAACGACGGGATGGTCAGGCCGACGGCGCTGACGGCGCCGGCCAGCGACGCGATCCGCGGGTTGCGGTGCACCACGATCGCGAGGCCGACCGCGATCACCGTGGCCAGCAGCACGCACTGGATGACCAGGCTGAGGTGCTGGTAGCTCTGGTAGAGCAGTTGCGAGTAACGCTCAGTTATGTAGTCCCACACGGAACGAGCCGTACCCAACAAGCGTTGGATTCACACATTGGGACGAACGCTTCCGAAGTCCGGACAGGCCGAAGCCCCTGGTCACCGCGCCGGTGACCAGGGGCTTCGGGGTGGATCAGTTGAACGAGTCGCCGCAGGCGCAGGAGCCGGTGGCGTTCGGGTTGTCGATCGTGAAGCCCTGCTTCTCGATGGTGTCGACGAAGTCGATCGTCGCGCCCTTCAGGTACGGCGCGCTCATCCGGTCGGTGACCACGTTCACACCGTCGAAGCCGGCCACGATGTCGCCGTCGAGCTGACGCTCGTCGAAGAACAGCTGGTACCGCAGCCCGGAGCACCCGCCCGGCTGCACGGCGACCCGCAGCGCGAGGTCGTCGCGGCCTTCCTGGTCGAGCAGCGCCTTCACCTTGGCGGCGGCCCCGTCGGTGAGGACCACACCCGTGGCGACGGCCTGCTCGGTCTGCGCTTCAGTCATCCCTGACTCCAGTCATCTGCTCAAGTGCCGGCGTCCAGCTCTGTCGGCACGGAAGTCTCTTGTCAACACAGGCCAACATCGGCCGGCCCGCGCTCATTCCCATGGTCGCACACCAATTTCGCAGATCAACTACCCCGTCACGGAGTGATCACCGCGCCCAGGTGCGGGCGACACGCTCCGCGACCGCAGCCAGCGAGCCGTGTGGGTCGGCGAAGGCCTGCTCCTCGCCGACGGCGTCGACCAGCGCGTACGCCGACTCGACGCCCATCGACCGCATCTCCCGGGACCCGATCAGGACCTTCCCGGCGAGCACGACACAGGGCCGCATCGCGTCGTTGGCCACCTTCGCGACGCCCGCGATCACCTTGCCGTCGCGGGACTGGAAGTCGAACGCGCCCTCGCCGCTGAGCACCAGGTCGACCTGGGACGCCTTCTGCTTCAGCCCGGTCAGCTCGGCCACCAGGTCGATGCCGGAGACCCGCTCGGCACCGAGCAGCAGCAGCGCGTACCCGAGCCCGCCCGCGGCGCCCGCGCCCTTCTGGTCCGCGGTCTTCCGGTCGGCCAGCTCCGCGAAGTGCGTCAGCCAGCCGTCGACCTCCGGCTTCCGCTCGTCCGTGATGCCTTTCTGCGACCCGAACACGTTCGTCGCGCCGCGGAGCCCGAGCATCGGATTCTCGACGTCACTGGCCGCGACGAACTCGACACCCGCCACCCGGTCCCGCGCGGGCTGCAGGTCGACCGCGGTCAGCCCGGCGAGCCCCGCGGCTCCGCTGTCCAGCTGACCTGACTCCGCCGTCGCGCCGAGCGCGGCGAGGAGGCCGGCGCCGGCGTCGTTCGTGCCGGAACCCCCAAGGCCGAGGATGATCCGCTTCGCGCCGGCGTCGACCGCGGCGGTGATCAGCTGACCGACGCCGTACGTCGTCGCCTCCTCCGGCCGCCGTTGCTTCGGCTCGACCAGGTGCAGCCCGCACGCCTGCGCGGTCTCGACGTACGCCGTCTCGCCCGAGAGCAGCACCGTCGCCGGCGTCTCCGCACCGAGTGGTCCGCGAACGGTGACCGACAGCAACGTCCCGTCGACCACCGCGGACAGCACGTCGATGAACCCGGGACCGCCGTCGGCCATCGGCGCGACCAGCACCTCGGCGTCCGGGTCCCGCCGCCGCCACCCTTCCTCGATGGCCGACGCAGCCTCCACAGCCGTCAACGTCCCCGCGAACTTGTCCGGCGCAATCAGAATCCGCATGGCGACATCCTCCCCCACCGCCCCTGTTGACGCCGCCGGGTGCCACCACTTGGATCGTTCGGCATGAAGACGATCCTGTTCGCGCTGCGGGTGACCGATCTGGAGCGCTCGCTCGCGTTCTACGGCAAGGTCGGCTATCTGAACATCGGCAAGGTCCCGTTCGACGACGGTTCCAGCCTGGTCTGGCTCCGGTTGCCGGACGAGCCGTCGGTGTCCCTCGAACTCGTCCACCGCCCCGCCGACGGCCCGGTCGAGACCGGCGGTTTCGAGCACCTCGCGATCGAGGTCGAGTCACTGTCGGACGCGACAGCCCGCCTGACCGAGGCCGGCCTCCAACCCGGCGAACCGGTCCTGCACGGCGCCGACGGCCCCAAAACCTCCTGGCTCACCGACCCCGACGGCTACCGCATCGAACTGGTCGAATGGCCACCGGGCGGCCCACCCACACCGGACAACACGTGACGGGCCCGTCAGGGCCGGAGTAGTCGGCGGAGGATTAGGGCCAGGGCGGCTCCTATCAGGTATGGGGCTGCGCGGCGGGCTACGGCTGGGATCAGGGTGCTGCCGAGGTCCAGCGGGACTGCGTCGGTGTCGGGCGGTGCACTGGTTGGTGGTGACTGCTGTGGGGACGGCTCGGTTGCGGGTGTGGGTTCTTCGGGGGCGGCGCCCAGCTTGGTGGTCAGGCAGGCGGTGAACTGGTCCAGGAGTCTGTCGGACACGTCCTGGATCAGGCCGCGGCCGAACTGGGCCGGGCGGCCGGTGATCGTGAGATCGGTGTCGACGGTGACCTCGGTCGTCCCGGAGTCCGCGCCGGTCAGGCGGGCGGTGACCCGCGCGGTCGCCGTACCGTTGCCGCGTTTGTCCTTGCCCTTGGCCTCGATCACGGCGTGATGATCGGACTCGTCCCGCTCCAGGAACGTGCCGGTGCCGGTGTACTGCAGCGACACCGGCCCGAGCTTGACCTTGCACGAGCCGGTGAAGTCGTCACCGTCGTGCGACCCCAGGGTGGCGCCGGGAAAACACGGCACCACCCGTTCGAGGTCGTTGAACGCGGCCCACGTCTCCTCGACGGGCGCCGGTACGACGAACCTGTGCTCGAGCTTCACGCCGTACCTGCCGCGGCCAGGACCGCCCGCCGGGTGAGCACCGTGGCGAGATGTCGTCGATAGTCCGCGTCACCGTTCAGATCGCTGCCCGGTGACGTCCCGTCCGCCGCCCGCGCGGCGGCCTCGCGTACGGCGTCCGCGGTCGCGGGCTGCCCCACCAGGGCCGCCTCGACCGCCGTCGCCCGTACCGGCGTCGGGCCCATGTTGCCGAGACCGACCCGCGCCTCCGCGATCGAGTCGCCGTCCAGCCGGACCGCCGCCGCGACCGAGACGATCGACCAGGCCTGCGCGACCCGGTTGAACTTCTCGTAGTGCGCGCCCCACCCGGTGTACTTCGGCACCCGGACCTCGACCAGCAGCTCGTCCTCGCCGAGCGCAGTACTGAACACGCCCTGGAAGAACTCCTCAGCGGGGACCGTACGCCGGCCGCCGGCGCCCGCGATCACGAACGACGCCTCCAGTGCGACCGCCACCGCGGGCAGGTCCGCCGCCGGATCAGCGTGCGCCAGCGACCCACCGAACGTCCCGCGGTGCCGGATCTGCGGATCGCCCACCGTTGCCGTGGCCAGCGAAATCAGCCTGGCGTGTTCCACGACGAGCGGATCGGACTGCACCGTGCTGTGCGGGGTCATGGCGCCGATCACCAGCGCGTCGCCGTCGTCCCGCACGCCCTGCAGCTCGTCGATCTTCCCGATGTCGACAATCACCTCAGGTGCCGCGAGCCGCAACCGCAGCGCCGGCATCAGGCTCTGCCCGCCCGCGAGCACCTTCGCGTCGTCGTGCTCGCGCAGCAACCCGAGCGCCTCGTCCACGCTCGCCGGGCTGAAGTACTCGAACGCCGCCGGGATCATGACCGCACCTCCTTCTGCTGGGCACCTTCCTGGGCAGCTTCCTGGATCGCCTTCCAGACCCGGTACGGCGTACACGGCATCTGCACGTCCGTGACACCGAGCGGTCGCAGCGCGTCGACAATCGCATTGACGACAGCCGGCGTCGACGCGATCGTCCCGGCCTCACCGACCCCCTTCACACCGAGCTGGTTCGTGGTCGCCGGTGTCTCGGTCCGCGCCGTCTCGAACGCGGGCAGATCCGGCGCGCCCGGCACCAGGTACTGGTCGAACGACCCGGTGACCAGCGTCCCGCCCTCGTCGTGCACCGCCTCCTCGTAGAGCGCCTGCGCGATGCCCTGGGCCAGCCCGCCGTGCACCTGGCCTTCGACGATCAACGGGTTCACCACCACGCCGACGTCGTCGACGCAGACGTACGACCGGATCGTCGTCCCACCGGTCTCGGTGTCGACCTCGACCGCGCACAGGTGGGTGCCGTGCGGGAAAGAGAAGTCCTCCGGGTCCAGCGTCGCGTCCGCGTCCAGGCAGCCCTCCGCGGAGCCGTCGAGCTTGTGCCCCTGGAACACCGCGAACGCCAGCTCGGCCATCGTCATCCCGGCGTCGGTCCCGCGGACGCCGTACCGGCCGGCGGTGAACTCGAGGTCGTCCGCGTTCGCCTCCAGCAGCTGCGCCGCGATCGGTTTCGCCTTCTCGACCACCTTGTCCGCGGCCGCCAGCACCGCCATTCCGCCGACCGCCAGGGATCGCGATCCGTACGTGTCCAGCCCACGGACGGCGACCTGCGTGTCACCGTGCAGTACTTCGACATCCTCGAACGGCACGCCCAGCCGGTCCGCGACCAGCTGGCTCCACGCGGTCTCATGGCCCTGACCGTGCGGGCTCGTCCCGGTCACCACCTCGACCTTGCCGGTCGGCAGCATCCGTACCGCCGCGTGCTCCCAGCCGCCGCCGACGTACCCCATCGAGCCGAGCCAGCGCGACGGCGCCAGGCCGCACATCTCGGTGAACGTCGAGATGCCGATCCCGAGCTGGACCGGGTCGCCCGACTCCCGGCGTTGCACCTGCTCCTTACGCAGCTCGTCGTACCGGAACAGCTCGCGCGCCTTCGCGGTCGCGGCCTCGTAGTTGCCGGAGTCGTACCGCAGGCCGGAGACCGTCGCGAACGGGAACTCCTCGTGCTTGATCCAGTTCCGCTCCCGGATCTCCAGCGCGTCGACGCCGACGCGGGCGGCGAGCTCGTCCATCAGGCGTTCGATCGCGTAGGTCGCCTCGGGCCGGCCGGCGCCGCGGTACGCGTCGGTCCAGGTCTTGTTCGTGAACACGTTGGTGATGCCGAGGTGGTACGCCGGGAACTTGTAGATGCCGTTGTACATGAACGCGCCCAGCAGCGGGATCGCCGACGTGACCAGCCCGAGGTACGCGCCCATGTCGGCGGTCAGCTCGACCTTCAGGCCGGTGACCGTGCCGTCGGCGTTCGCCGCGAGGGTCAGCTGCTGCCACTGGTCCCGCCCGTGGTGCGCGGCCATCAGCGACTCGGACCTGGTCTCGCTGTATTTACAGGGCTTCCCGGTACGCCGGGCCGCGATGACCGTGAGGACTTCCTCCGGCGTGAACTGGAGCTTGCCGCCGAAACCGCCGCCGACGTCCGGCGCGATCACCCGGATCTTGCTCTCCGCGATGCCGAGCACGAGCGCGATGAAGATCTTCACGAAGTGCGGCACCTGGGTCGACGACCAGACCGTCATCTGTTCGGTCGTCGGGTCGACGACGATCGACCGCGGCTCCATGAACGCGGGGATCAGCCGCTGCTGGCGGAACTCCCGCTCGATCAGGACGCCGCCGTCGCGGGCCGCCGCGATCGCGGCCTCGACGTCGCCGCCGGTGCCGGACTCGGCCGAGTCGTACGACCACACCGCGGACACGTTCGTCCCGAGATCCGGATGCGCGAGCACCTCGTCGCGGGCCGCGGCCTTGAGTTCGAGGGCGGGTTCGAGTTCGTCGTAGTCGACGTCCACCAGGTCGGCGGCGTCGTTCGCCTCGGCCGCCGTCCGGGCGACGACCATCGCGACGATCTCGCCGGCGAACGCGACGTGGTCGACCGCCATCGACGGGTGCACGGGCGCCTTCTGGTCGGGGATCACGGCCCACGCGTTCGGCAGTGCGCCCTGCTCGTCGGCGATGTCGGCACCGGTGATCACGGCAACGACTCCGGACGCGGCCTTCGCGGCCTCGGTGTCGATCGAGGTGATCCGGGCGTGCGCGAACGGGCTGCGCACCATCGCGAGATGCTGCATACCGGGCAGCACGATGTTGTCCGTCCAGCGGGTCCGTCCGGTGATCAGCCGGGCGTCCTCCTTCCGCTTCCGCGGGGTGCCGACCTCGGTCGCGGGACGTTCCTCGGTGGCGGTCATTGCGCACCTCCGGCAGCGGCGGCGCGGACGGCCTTGACAATGTTCTGGTAGCCGGTGCAGCGGCAGAGATTGCCTTCGATGCCGTGCCGGATGTCGTCGTCGCTGGGATTCGGGTTGTCGGCCAGCAGATCGATGGACTGCATGATCATCCCCGGCGTGCAGTAGCCGCACTGCAGCGCGTGGTTCTCGTGGAAGGCCTGCTGCATCGGGTGCAGCTGCCCGTTGGTCGCGAGCCCCTCGATCGTGGTGATCTCGTGACCGTCGGCCTGGACCGCGAGCAGCGAGCAGGACTTCACGCTGCGCCCGTCCAGATGGACCGTGCAGGAACCGCAGTTGCCGGTGTCGCAACCGATCACGGTGCCTGTCTTCCCCAGTTGCTCGCGTAGGTAGTGCACGAGCAGCGTGCGCGGCTCCACTTCGTCCGTGAAGCTGCTTCCGTCGACCTTCACCGTGATCCGGGTCATCGCCCCGCCTCCAGATGTCGCAATCGCCGTACGTTCGATCCTGCTCCTGTTGAGTTGTGGACCACAAGGCTCAGTGATGGATGGGTCCGGCCGCGGCCGAGAGTCGTTGCCCCGCACCACCCCAGCGCTGGGCGATGATCTCGGCGGCGATGCTCACCGCGGTCTCCTCCGGGGTCCGCGCGCCGAGGTCGAGACCGATCGGGCTCGACAACCGCGCCAGTTCGTCGTCGGTGAGGCCGGCCTCGCGCAGCCGCTTGAGCCGGTCGTCGTGCGTCCGCCGCGAACCCATCGCGCCGATGTACGCGGCCTGCGGCAGCCGCAGCGCGACCTCGAGCAGCGGTACGTCGAACTTCGGGTCGTGCGTCAGCACGCAGATCACCGTCCGGTCGTCGAGCCGCCCGGCCGCGGCCTCGCCGGACAGGTACCGGTGCGGCCAGTCGACAACCACGTCGTCGGCGAACGGAAAGCGGGACGCGGTCGCGAACACGGCGCGCGCGTCGCAGACCGTCACCCGGTACCCGAGGAACGATCCGAGCCGTGCGACCGCCGCCGCGAAGTCGATCGCCCCGAACACCAGCATCCGCGGCACCGGCGCGTACGACGCCACGAACACCCGCATGCCTTCGCCTCGGCGCTCCCCGTCCGGCCCGTACTCCAGCGTCTCCGTCCGCCCGTTGGCCAGCAACCCGCGCGCATCGTCGACCACCGCATCGTCGGCACGGTCCGACCCCAGCCCCCCACTCGCCAGCACCCCACTCCCCACCTCCGCAACGCCCGGAGCCGGCTCGGTGTCAGGCGCCGGCCGGACGACGAGGCGGCGGCCGACGCGTGCCGGGTCCGGATGGGCCACGACGGTCGCGACCGCGACCGGGCGCCCGGCGGCGATGTCGGCCGCGACCTCACCCAGCTCCGGGAACGACGTCCGGTCGACCCGCTCGACGAACACGTCGATGATCCCGCCGCAGGTCAGCCCGACCGCGAACGCCGACTCGTCACTCACGCCGTACCGCTGCAGGACAGGCTCACCGGACTCGAGGATCTCCTCCCCCAGCTGATACACCGCCCCCTCGACGCAGCCACCCGACACACTGCCGACCGCCTCCAGCCCCGGACCGACCAGCATCACCGCCCCCGGCGGCCGCGGCGCCGACTCGAACGTCGCGACAACGGTGCCCACGGCAACCGCTTCGCCGGCCTCCCACCACGCGAGCAACCGCTCGAGCACGTCACGCATCGGCCACCACCTCCAGGAGTTCGGCGAAGCTGGCCAGGCTGTGCCCGGCGACGAGATCGTCCAGGTGCGGCAGTACGGCGACGATCCCGGCCTGCACCGGCTCGTACCCGCGTTTGCCGCGATGCGGGTTCAGCCACACCACCCGATGCGCGAGGCCGGCGAGCCGCTGCAGTTGTGCGCCGAGCAGCGAGGCGTCGCCACGCTCCCATCCGTCGCTGCACACCACGACAACCGCGCGCCGCGCCGTACCGCGTTGTCCCCAGCGGTCCAGGAACACCTTCAGCACCTCACCCAGCCGCGTGCCACCCGACCAGTCCGGTACGACGTCACCCGCCAACCGCAACGCGAACTCGGGATCACGCCGGCGCAGCGCCGGGGTGACGCGGGTGAGCCGCGTGCCGATCGTGAACACCTCGACCGTGCGCGGCGCCTGCTGGACCATCATGTGCGCGAGCCGCAGCAGACTGTCGGCGTACGGGCGCATGGATCCGGAGACGTCGATCAGGACGACGACCCGTCGCGGGCGGACGCCCCGGCGGCGGTAGTGGACGCGGGCCGGTTCGCCGACCTGGCGGAGCTGGGCGCGGAGCGTGCGGCGTGGGTCGATGTCGCCGCGGTGCGACGGTCGTTGCCGGGTCGCTCGTCGGACCGGGACCTTCGGGCGGAGGGTTCCGAAGAGTCGCGCGAGCTCGGCACGGTCGGCCGCGGACAGCTCGGCGACGTCGCGGTGGCGCAGGACTTCCGTCGTACTCGCGGAGACCTTGAGGGTGCGGTCGCCGTCGCCCGAGCCTTCGGCCGCTTCGTCGAGGGCGGCCTGGACGGAGGTTTGCGGCGTACGGCGGGCGACACCGTGCGAGCGGTCTCCGGAGAACCAGGCGGCGAACACCTCGTCGTACCGCGCGGTGTCGTCGGGCCCGCTGCAGAGTGCGGCCCGGCCGGCCCAGTAAACGTCGGCGGTCAGGGTCGGATCGAGCGCGGCGACCGCTTGCAGGAAGAGCTGCACCCGGTCGGCCGTGACGCCCAGACCGGCGTACCGCAACGCGGCCGCGAAACCCGCGAGCGCCAGGTCCGGCATCGCACCACCGCCCGGGGCGCTGGATCCGGTGGCCGTCATCGGGGTCAGCTCGCCAGCAGGCGGTCGAGTGATTCGCGGACCCGGTCGGTGTCCTCGCGGTACTTGAGTACGGCGCCGAGCGTGGCGGCCGCGGTCTCGACGTCGAGGACGTCCGCGCCGAGCGCGTCGAGGGCGCGCGTCCAGTCGAGCGTCTCGGCGACGCCGGGCGGCTTGAGCAGGTCGAGATCGCGCATCCGCTGCACCGACCGGGTGACCTGTTCGGCGAGGCGTTCGGAGACCTCGGGCAGGCGGGTGCGGACGATCTCGATCTCACGGGCGAGGCCGGGGTGGTCGATCCAGTGATACAGGCAGCGGCGCTTCAGCGCGTCGTGGACCTCGCGGGTGCGGTTCGAGGTGAGCACGACGATCGGCGGCACCTCGGCGGTGATCGTGCCGAGCTCGGGGATCGTCACCTCGTACGTCGACAGCACCTCGAGCAGGAACGCCTCGAACTCGTCGTCGGCGCGGTCGATCTCGTCGACGAGCAGTACGGCGGGGCTCTCGCGGAGGGCACGCAGTACCGGGCGGGACAACAGGAAGCGTTCGTCGAACAGGCTCTTCTCCACCTCTTCGACGGCCGCGTCCGAGGTGGTCGCCTCGACGGTTCTCAGGTGCAGGATCTGGCGGGGGAAGTCCCAGTCGTAGAGCGCCTGGGACGCGTCGATGCCCTCGTAGCACTGCAGCCGGATCAGGTCCAGGTCGAGCGCCTCCGCGATCGCCGCGGCCAGTGAGGTCTTGCCGGTGCCCGGCTCGCCTTCCAGCAGGAGCGGCCGATGCAACGCGAGCGCGAGATACCCGACCGTGGCCAAGCCCTCACCGGCGAGGTATCCGGTCGCCCGCAACCGCCCGGCCAGTTCCCCGGCCGAGCCAACGGCATTCACTCCTTCAGCATTCACCTACTTCCGGAGCTTGCCAACCCTCACCCGTGTCCCGGCGGCAACTCCTCCACACGGTCGACGTCGGCACCGTCCGCGAGATCCGCACACTCCACCAACTCGGCCCGGTGCTCCCGCAGGTATCCCCGGGCGCCCTCGTCACCGCGGGCCGACGCGATCACCCCATCCCAGTGCTCCCGCCCGATGACCACCGGATGCCCCGGCGCGCCCTGGTACGTCGCCCGCACCAGCCCCTGTCCAGCGGCTCGATCGGCGACCCGCCGCACCACAGCCGGCGTCAGCCCGGGAACATCCACCGGCACGACAACCACCGCCTCCGGCCCCGTGACGTCCGACGCGGAGGTGGTGCGGAGCGCGCTGAGGCCCGCGCGGAGTGAGGCGGACATGCCCTCGGTCCAGTCACGCGCCTCGACGACCTCGACCGGCTCGTTCGACAGTTCGGCTCGAACCTGGTCCGCGGCGGCTCCGAGCACCACGACGACCGGTGAACACCCGGCCTCGGCGAGCAACCGCGCCGTACGGACGACCCACGAGACGCCGTCGGGGCCGCGGACGAGCGCCTTCGGCCGGCCCATCCGGCGGCCGGCGCCCGCGGCGAGCACCAGCCCGGCGCACCGCGCGTTCGTCTTCACACCGGGAGCGTACTGATTTCACACTCTGAGCAGTGACGTGGGACACGCGGCGTACGGCGGTCGGCGTGGCACGATATCTGACGTGACGACGATCGCAGACGGCTCGAGGTCCCTTCCGTTGCTGTTCCTCGGGCAGAACACCGACCCGCACTCCGAGCGCGGCGTCGAATGCCCGGGCGCGCTCCCGCCCGCGTCCGACCCGGACCTGGTCGAGCGGGCGCTCAAGGCCAAGGAGGCGCTGGGCGACCAGGTGTTCGTGCTCGGGCACCACTACCAGCGCGACGAGGTGATCCAGTTCGCGGACGTCACCGGTGACTCGTTCAAGCTCGCCCGCGACGCGGCCGCCCGGCCCGACGCGCCGTACATCGTGTTCTGCGGTGTGCACTTCATGGCGGAGTCGGCGGACATCCTCACCAACGACCAGCAGACCGTGATCCTCCCGGACCTCGCCGCCGGATGCTCGATGGCCGACATGGCCCGCATCCAGCAGGTCGAGGCCGCCTGGGACGCGCTCGCCGACGCCGGCGTCGCGGACGTCACCGTCCCGGTCACCTACATGAACTCCAGCGCCGACATCAAGGCGTTCTGCGGCCGCAACGGCGGCGTCGTGTGTACGTCGAGCAACGCGGAGACCGCCCTGAACTGGGCGTTCGAACAGGGCGAGAAGGTGCTCTTCCTCCCGGACCAGCACCTCGGCCGCAACACCGCCGTACTGCAGCTCGGCCTGTCGCTCGACGACTGCGTGGTCTACGACCCGCACAAGCCGAACGGCGGCCTGACGAACGAGCAGCTCGCGGCGGCGAAGATGATCCTGTGGCGCGGGCACTGCTCGGTGCACGGCCGCTTCACCGCCGAGTCGGTCGACGACGTCCGCGCCCGGGTCCCCGGCGTGAACGTGATCGTCCACCCCGAGTGCCGTCACGAGGTCGTCACCAAGGCCGACCAGGTGGGCTCCACGGAGTACATCATCAAGGCCCTGGAGACCGCCGAGCCCGGTACGTCGTGGGCGGTCGGCACCGAACTGAACCTCGTCCAGCGCCTGGCCAAGCAGCACACCGACAAGAACATCGTCTTCCTCGACAAGACGGTCTGCTACTGCGCCACGATGAACCGCATCGACCTCCCGCACTTCGTCTGGACCCTGGAGAACCTGGTCGCCGGGCACGTCGTCAACCCGATCAAGGTCGACGCCGACACGGAGAAGTACGCCAAGATCGCCCTCGACCGCATGCTCGCCCTCCCCGGTAAAACCGCCCGCGACTGAATAGGGCCAACGTCAGCGGGAGACGCGGGCCGGGGTGTACCACTCGGCCAGTAGGTCGGGAAGGCGGTCGGGGCCCCAGCGGTCCACCGGGGTGATGCGGCCCTGGAGGGAGGCGAGGCCACGGGCCAGTTGGCCGACGACGTCGCCTTGCCAGGGCACCGTGACGCCTTCTCCGGGGCCGACGATGACGGCCGGGCCGCCCCGGTCGACGCAGACGACGGGGCAGCCGGAGGCGAGCGCTTCGGTGACGGCCCAGCCGGCGGCCTCGCGGAACGCCGGGGCCAGCAGCGCGTCGGCACGGAACATCGCGGCCAGGACCTCTTCACGCGGTAGCGCGCCCATGAACTCGACGCGGTCCCGGACCCCCAGCTGCCAGGCGAGACGCTCCGCGCGACCCCAGTCGGGGCCGTCGCCGATGATCCGCAGCTCCCAGTCGGCCGCCTCCGGGCGGGCCAGCGCGCTGATCGCCAGCAGCACGCCCTTCCACGGGATCAGCCGGCCGACGAACAACGCGGTCTTCACGCCGGGCGCGCCGAAGGGCTCGTACGGACCGGACGCGGTGAAGCGCCGGATCGCCACGTTCGGCTGGACGACGATCTCGCGCGCGTACGGCCGGAACGCCTCCGCCACATCGTTGTTCTGAGCAACCATCAGGTCCGCGGTCCGGGCCATGCGCCGCCCGGTCATCCGGCGGCGCAGCCCGGTGTACGCGCGTCGTACCAGCTCGCCGGTGACCCCGCCCGGACCCAGCCAGTGCGCCATCGACAGCGGCGCGGTGGTCGATCCGCCGACCGGGCCCCAGATCACCTTCGCGGACGACTCCTCCACCACCCCGGCGCCCATCCAGTCCACCGCGAAGGTCAGGTGGTGGATCACGTCGAACGAGTGCTCGGCATGCAGCTCCCGCGCCGTGCGCCGGGCCAGGCCCTGCCACAGCGGGTAGTACCAGTACACGTCGGACGGCCGCCGCCGCAGCCGGAGGATCCAGCGCGGCAGCTCCAGCGGTACGACGGTCAGGCCCGGAACCGGCCGCACCGCGAGCTCCTCGGTGATCTCGTGCGCGAACTTGCCGCGGGTCAGCAGCCACACGTCGTGGTCGCGCGCGGCGGCCTTCGCCCACGCCCACCCGGCGCCCGGCTCGGACCCGCCCGACGGCCGGCAGGCGTACGCGCTGAGCAGTACCTTCGGCCGGCCCGGCATCAGCTCATCCCCTCCAGAAGCCTGCGCAGATCGGTGCTCGAGGTGGAGGCGGTGTACGGGAAGTAGTGCACCTGTGCGCCGACCTCACCCAGCAGCCTTTCCAGTCTGGTCCCCTTTTCCGTTCCCTTCCAGTCGTCCCCCTTGAACAGAATGTCGTACCGCAGCTGCTGCCACATCTCGAACTTGTCGCTGGACCAGTCGCTGACCACCTCGTCCACGAGGTCGAGCGCTCGAACGACGTCCATCCGCTCCTCGTGCGGCACCACCGGCGGCCGACCCTTGATCCGGGTCACCACGTCGTCCTCGACGACACCGGCGATCAGGTGGTCGCAGTGCTCACGGGCGCGGCGCAGGATGTTCAGATGCCCGATGTGGAACATGTCGTACACCCCGGGGGCGTACCCCACGATCGCCATCAGGCCCGCACCCCCAGCGCGGCCATCTCCCGGTACCACTTCGCGACCGCGGCCACGAGAAAGAGCAGGTTCAGCGCCAGCAGCGCGCCGTACAGCACGACGAACAGCGACGGGGTGCCGAACGCGAGGAACACCAGGCACAGGACGCCGTAGTCGGTAGGTGCGATGAGCAACGACTTGACCACGGAATCCCCACGCTCGTTGGGTTTCGCGGCCGCACCGTGCCGCCGGCGCAGCTGGTCGATCAGGATCAGGCCGAAGAACAACACCGACGACAAGCACAGGTACGCGAGCGGGATCAGCAGCACCAGATCGTTGTCGAAGGCATCGAACCGGTAGAACGAGATCAGTACGGCGCTGTGCAGCAGCACGATCTTCACCGCGTCGATCATGTGGTCGAGCCACTCCCCCAGCGGCGATCCGCCGCCGCGCAGCCGGGCCAGCTGCCCGTCCGCGGAGTCCAGCCCGTACCCGAGCACGAGCAACGCCGTCACCAGCAGCGCCTGGCCGAGCGACGGCCGCACACCGGCCACCAGCACGATCCCGACGAGCGAACAGAACCCGCTCGCCAGGCTCACCTGGTTCGGCGTACGCCGTCCAAGGAAGGCGGCCGCCGCGAAAACCCGCCCGATCCGCCGGTTGACGAACCGCGAGTACGCCGGAGTACCGGCCGAGGGCTTCTGCGCCCGGGACAGCTGCGCGACTGTCTCCCGCATCCCGGCTCTGCTCATTGTTCGCTGGCTCATGCGACGTTGGAACTGCGTGACTGCCGCTGGTCGATCGCGGCGCGCAGGATCGGGCTGCGCGAGCCCCGGCCGGACGGCAACACGGTGATCAGCCCGGCCGGAATCCCGTCGAGCTCGTCGAAATCCTCGGGGCCCAGCACGCCGTCCGCGGCACTGGCGGCGAACACGGTCTGTACCCCCGCAGCGCCGGTCAGCCAGGACCGTACGTCGTCCACGGCAATCACCTCGTCGACGCAGCGCAGGTGCTCGAGGATCTGCGCCCGCTCGAGCAACGGCACGAACGGCCGGCCGCCCCAGGCGTCCAGCGCCCACTCGTCGGACAGCACCGCCACCACCAGCCGGTCGGAGTGCCGCCGCGCCCGCTCGAGCACGTCGACGTGCCCGACGTGGAACAGGTCGAACACCCCGACCACACAACCTGTCCGTGTCACGCCGTCCACACCGCAATCCCCCAACACGAATTCCGCATTCCCTCGCGCGCGACGCCGCCCCCTGCGTCGTGCGTGACCTTATACCCGTCCGGCACGGCCGGCCCACCGTCGCGCGGGCGTCCGGCCGCGGGCGGCGTGCCGGGCGATCGCATCGGTGTAGATCCTTTCCGTGGCCTCCAGGTCGCGCTCCGGGGTGAAGCGGTCCAGGTAGACCTGACGGGCTCGTTCGCCGCAGGCTATCGAAGTCCCGGGATCAGCCACCAACCCGATCGCCTTCCGCAGCGACTCCGGATCGCCGGGCGCGGCCAGCGCGCCGGTGTCCCCGTCGTCGACGAGCTCCGCGAGCGCCCCGAGCCGGGAGGCGACCACCGGCACGCCGTGCGCGAAAGCCTCCACCACCACGAGACCGAAGCTCTCATAAGAACGCGCCGGGACGACGGCGACGCGCGCAGACCGCAGGACATCCATGCAATCGGCCCACGGTAGTTGACCAAGCACCTGAACCGACAGGTCGTTCCGCGCCCGATCCTCGGCCGCCGCCCGCAGCGGACCGTCACCCACGACGACCAGCCGGCCGAGCGAGGAATCCCAGGCCTGCAGGAGATCCGCGAACCCCTTGTCCTCGCTCAACCGCCCGAGGAACACCACCGCGTCCCCGGCCCCGCTGCGGACGTCCCCCGCATGCGGTACGGCGTGCGGCTTCACCACGAACCGCTCCTCGTCGAACCCCGCCGCGACGTAGCGGTCACGCACGAACCCGGACGGGACGACGAACGTGTCGACGTACCGCTGCCAGGTGTGCAGCGTGTTGTGCACCCCGATGCTCGTCGCCAACGGCAACGTCTGCACCACGGAATCGCGGTAGCAACCGTGCCGTACGGCGGCCAGCGGCAGCTTGCCGACGCACGACTCGCACGGCCGCCCGTCGCGCTGCAGCACCGCGTTCGCGCACAGCAGCCGGAAGTTGTGCAGCGTCGCCACGACCGGGAGATCCGCCTTGTACGCCGCCCGCAGTACCGAGGGACTGAACAACGGGAACGTGTTGTGCACATGCACCACGTCGGGCCGCTGCTCCTGCAAGAGCAGTGTTAAATCGCGCTCCGCCGAAAATGACCAAACGGAGCGAAACGGTAACAATGCGCGATCTTTTCGGCCCATCGCGGCGATGTCGTCGCTGTTCCGGGCGTACAGGTCGATCTCATGTCCTGAGTTACGCAGCAAATCAACCGTTTGCGCGACAACCGTGTTCTCCCCACTGGGTTGACCCGTTCGGTAACGGTTGTGCAGCATGGCGACCCGCATGGCACTACCTTAAGTCTCGCAGTGACTACACCTGGTCTCGCCCGCTCCCAGGAGAGTGCATTGAGGAAGTTGTGGTTCGCGGCGCTCATCGCAGCGGCGGTGGCCGTCGTCACGGTCGCCGTACCGGTGATCGCCACCGAGAACAAGGCGACGACCGCGGCGAAGGTGGCTGAGTCGGCTGGGTCGGCTGGGACCCAGGAGTCCGAGCTGGCGGCGTCCCGTGCCCTGCCGTCGCAGCGGCCCGGCAAAGCTCCCGGCACGCCTTCCGCGAAGACCACGACCACGCAACCCGTGAAGCCCGGCACGACGACCACCCCGCCCGCCAAGAAGCTGACGACGCCGAAGACCCCGGTCAAGCCGGTCGAACCCAAGGTCCCGACACCGCCGGCAGTCGAGTCCGACGAGGCCGGGCCCGCGGTCGCCGGGCCGTGCAGCGGTGTGGTGATCGAGCCCGGGCAGGACGCCCCGGCGATCGTGAGCTCGAAGCCGGCCGGTACGACGTTCTGCTTCGCCGCCGGTGTCCACCGGATCGGCGACACCATCCGCCCGAAGGCGAACCAGGTGCTCGCCAGTGCGCAACGCGCCGTGCTCACCGGATCCGTCCCGCTCACCGGCTGGGTCCGCTCCGGCTCCGCGTGGGTCGTCCGCGGCGCGCTGCCGGCGGCGTACGGCAAGAGCGGTGAGTGCGAGGACAACAAGGCGAACATCTGTCACTTGCGGGAGCAGTTGTTCCTCGACGGCACGCACCTGACCCGGGTCGCGAGCGTCTCGGCGGTCAAGGCCGGTACCTTCTACGCCGACTACGCCGCGAACGCGGTCTACCTCGGCAGCAGCCCGGCCGGGCGCGAGGTCGAGATGTCGAGGACCGCGACCGCGATCGAGTCCGGCGCGAGCGGCGTGGTCGTCCGCGGCCTGACCATCGAGCACTTCGCCAGCGCGCCGCAGGCGGGCGCACTCGTCTCCGGGCCCGGCTGGACGGTGACCGCGAACGACGTGCGCTGGAACCACGCGGTCGGCGTGATGCTGGTGAAGGCGAACAGCACGAAGGTCGACAAGAACCTGATCCACCACAACGGCCAGCTCGGCCTCGGCCAGTACAGCTCCGCCGCGGCGGCGATCACCCGGAACGTGATCAGCGCCAACAACACCGACGGCTTCTGGATCGCCGACTGGGAGTCCGGCGGCATCAAGTCGACCCGTTCGTCCGGCACGGTCAGCGGCAACGTGATCAAGGCCAACAAAGGCGTCGGGATGTGGGCCGACGTCGCCGACGACGGCCGGACGATCACCGGCAACCAGA
Organism: Kribbella shirazensis; assembly: GCF_011761605.1. GTDB lineage: Bacteria > Actinomycetota > Actinomycetes > Propionibacteriales > Kribbellaceae > Kribbella > Kribbella shirazensis. The sequence goes on from NZ_JAASRO010000001.1 coordinate 6,568,591, forward strand.
TCGTCGGCAACGCCGCGGACGGCATCCGGTACGAGATCAGCCGCAACGGCGTCATCGAGGGCAACACGGTGACCGGCAACGGTTTCGGCACCGGCCGCGGCTCGGGTACGTCGCTGTGGGACGGCGGCGGGATCAACGTCAACACGTCGTCGGGCGTCACCATCAAGGGCAACCGGGTCTCGGGCAACGTGAACGGCGTGACGATCCAGTCCCGGACCCGGGGCAGCGGACCGTGGGGCACCTACCTGCTGCGCGACGTCCGGGTCAACGGCAACACCATCGAGATGACCGGCGGGACGCAGTCGACCGGCATGGTCCAGAACTCCGGCGCCGAGGTGCCGTCCGGTGAGGTCGTGTTCAGCGGCAACAAGTACGTCCTCGACGACCTCGGCACCCAGCGGTTCGCCCGGTTCGGCACCAAGCTCACCGCGGCCGGCTGGCGCGGCGCAGGCCTCGACACGATCGGCAGCTTCCTCGCGAACTGACAGCGACGGGACAGCTTGCCTTTCGCAACATGTTTGTGCGCTACGTATTGCCATGACTACGTGACGTAGGGGTAATCTGCGAAGCGAAGCCGCGCCATGGGGGGTGCGCTCAGGGCTACCTGTGCCACCGGAGGCTCCGCTATGAGAACAGTGATTGTCGCAGTCGTTGCAGTCGGCACCAGTCTCGTTGCCGTCGGCCCGCTGCCTGCGAGCAGTGCGCCGCTCGGCGACGACCTGCCGTTCGACGACCAGCAGGCTGTCGCCACGCCCCCCGCCGACGGCACGTTCCGTACCGGTCCCGCGCTGGCGCCCGCCTGCAGCGGCGTCACCATCCGGACCACGGACAACGCCGCCGAGGTCGTCGGCAACTGGCCCGCCGGTACGACGTTCTGCTTCGCCGAGGGCCTGCACCGGATCCGCGAGACGATCCGCCCGAAGGCCGACCAGGTACTCGCGAGCGATCAAGGCGCCGTACTGACAGGCTCGGTCCGGCTCACCCGCTGGGCCGCGTCGAACACCGTTCCCAACGCTGCGTCGGGCACCGGTTCGGGCACCGCGCCGAAGCTCGCGTCGAGCACAGCCTGGGTCACCACGGGTGTGCTGCCACCGGCGTACCCGCAGACCGGGCAGTGCGAGGACAACACGGCGAACATCTGCTATCTCCGCGAGCAGGTGTTCCGCGACGGCAAGCACCTGACCCGGGTCGCGTCCCGCGACAAGGTTGCCCCCGGCACCTTCTACGCCGACTACGCCGCGAACGCGGTCTACCTCGGCGACACCCCGGTCGGCCACGCGATCGAGATGTCCAGCACGCCGACCGCGATCGAGCCCGGCGGCAACAACGTGACCGTGCGCGGGCTGACGATCGAGCACTTCGCCACTCCCCCGCAGAGCGGCGCGGTCGTCCTCGGCCTGGGGTGGAAGGTGTTCGCCAACGACATCCGCTGGAACCACGCGGTCGGCGCGATGCTGGTGAACGCCGACGGCGCGGTCCTCGAGAAGAACCGGATCCACCACAACGGCCAGCTCGGCGCCGGGCAGTACAGCACGCTGCGCGGAACGATCTCCGCCAACGAGATCAGCGGCAACAACACCGACGGCTTCTGGATCGCCGACTGGGAGTCCGGCGGTGTCAAGACCACCTGGTCGAGCGGCGGCTGGGTGACCGGCAATCTGATTGCAGACAATCGGGGCATCGGGTTGTGGAGCGATGCGTACGACGACAGCCGGACGTTCCGCAACAATCAGATCGTCGACAATGCTGCGGACGGGATCCGTTACGAGATCGGCCGCAACGGCGTCATCGAGAACAACTCGATCAGCGGCAACGGCTTCGGCACCGGCCGCGGTTCCGGTACGTCGCTGTGGGACGGCGGCGGGATCAACGTCAATACCTCGTCGAACGTCCAGGTCCGCGGCAACGTGGTGGCGAACAACGTGAACGGGATCTCGATCCAGTCCCGGACCCGCGGCTCCGGCCCGTGGGGCACCAACCTGCTGCGCGACATCGTGGTCTCCGGCAACCAGGTGACGATGCGCGGCGGGACCACCGCGACCGGCATGGTGCAGAACTCCGGTGCGGCGATCCCGGACGGCGAGGTCACCCTGAACGACAACACCTACATCCTGGACAGCCTCGCCGCCGAACGGTTCCAGAAGACCGGCCAGCGGTACACCGCCGAGCAGTGGCGCAGCACGGGTCAGGACACCACGAGCCTCTTCACGATCGGCAGGGCCGTCCTGGACGCCACCGGAGTCCTCACAATCCTGCCCCCAACCCGCTGACGCCGGCCCCTTCACCAGCCAGGCCCGCTCTTCGGAACTTTTCCCGCGCTATGCGCGAAAAACCTTCCGAAAAGGAGCCAGCAGGGTCAGCGCATGAGCGCGCGCCAGCGCGTGAGTGCGCGCCAGCGCGTGCGTGCGGGGTCAGTGGGTCAGGGCGGTGACGTGGTCGACGAGCAGGTCACGTAGCACGGTCGAGTCGCGGAGGTCCGGCGTGAACACCGAGTCCACGGCGAGCAGTGCGTCGACCAGCTTGGCCGGCTCGGTCACGTCCGCGACCGCGGACTTCAGGCGGTCCGCCTGCGGGTCGTCGAGGTCCTGCGTACTGAGCACATAGACCATCCAGGCGGCCACCGCGAGCGAGATCATCCGCGGCTCGGCGCCGGCTGCCAGCCGGTCGCGGACCGTGCCGAGCATCCGCACCGGGAGCTTGACCGAGCCGTCCATCGCGACCTGCCGGGTCCGGTGCTTCAGCGCCGGGTTCTCGAACCGCTCCAGCACCGTCGCGCCGTACGCCGCCAGGTCCAGCCCGTCGGGCGGCGTCAGCGTCGGTACGACGTCCTCGGTCATCAACCGCCGCGCCAGCCCGCCGAGCTCCTCGTCGCGGACCGCCTCGGCGATCGTCTCGTACCCGCGCAGCGCGCCGAGATACGCGAGCATCGAGTGCGTGGCGTTCAGCATCCGCAGCTTCGCCTGCTCCCACGGCGCGACATCGGCCGTCAGCACCGCCCCGCCGCGCTCCCACGCGGGCCGGTCGCCGGCGAAGTCGTCCTCGATCACCCACTGCAGGAACGGCTCCGCGACCACGACGGCCTCGTCCCGGACGCCGAGCAGCCGAGCCGCCTCGCCGCGGTCCGCATCGGTCGTGGCCGGCACGATCCGGTCGACCATGCTGGCCGGGAACCGGGTCGCCTCGAACGCCTCGGGAACCTTGCCGAGCGCATCGAAGTAGTCCCCCACCAGTTTGCGCAGGAAGGGTCCGTTGGCCACCAGGTTGTCGCAGGAGACGATCGTCAGCGGCTCCTCCCGGCGGGCGATCGCCGCCGCCAGCTGCCCGACGACGGTGCGCGGCGGGCGGCCGGTCAGGTCGGCCTGGATCTCCGGATCGTCCAGGTTCAGTCCGGCGCCCGCGGCCCGGTACCCCTTCTCCGTCACGGTCAGCGTCACCACCGCGACGGCCGGATCGGCGATGCGCGCGACGACCGCCTCCGGGTCCTCGGGAACCGTCAGCACCTCGCGGACGCTGCCGATCACCTGGACCGACGGCGCACCGAGACCGCGCTCGAGGACGGAGTACAGACCGTCCTGTGGCGCCAGCTGGTCCCGGACAGCGGTGGAGCGCTGGCTCACCCCGGTGATCCCCCAGCGGGTCTCGCCGGACTCGACCGCCGCGCGCTCGGTGACGACGGCCTGGTGGGCGCGGTGGAACGCACCGATCCCGAGGTGGACGATGCCGACCGACAGCGCCCTCGGGTCGACCGCGGGGGCGACGGGGAGATTGGTGAGACTCAGCCTGGTCAACTGACGGAACCTTTCTTCGAATGACACAGCTACTCGGAGGGTTCTTCCTTCACACGGGCCACGAGTTGCGTCGGATTCACGAAGCGCAGCGCGACCACCAGCAGTACCAGCATCATCGCCGTGTACATGACGGCCATCGCGTCGACCGACTGCTGGGCACGGATCCCCGCCGCGGACATCGAGTAGTACAGCGCGACCACGAGCGTCTGCGAATCCGGGCCGGCCGTGAGGAAGGTCAGCTCGAACATCCCGACCGTCCGGACCAGCACGAGGATCCCCGACGCCAGCAGACCGGGGACCAGCAGTGGCGCGAGGATCTTCAGGAACACCGAGCGGGTGCCGGCGCCGAGCATCCGGGCCGCGTCCTCGATCCGCGGGTCGACCTGCTCGATGAACGGCGTCATGGTGAGGATCACGAACGGCACCGACGGCACCAGGTTCGCCAGCACGACGCCGGACAGGTGCCCCGCGAACCCGAACTTGTACAGCACGGTCGCGAGCGGGATGCCGTACGTGATCGGCGGCATCAGGATCGGCAGCAGGAAGGTCAGGTACACCAGCCGCTTGCCGGGGAAGTTCTTCCTGGCCAGCACGTACGCCGCGGGCGCGCCGACGAGCACCGACAGCACGACGACCAGCCCGGACACGAGCAGCGTGACCACGATGACGTGGAACAACGTGAACTCTCGCCACGCGTCGCCGTACCAGTGGGTGGTGAAACCGCTCGGGAGCCAGGTGTCGAACCACTTGGTGCCGAACGAGCTGACCAGCACCGAGAACACCACGCCGGCCAGGTTGACGAAGAAGAACACCACGGCGCCCCAGATCACCCAGCCGAGCGGGGTGGCGCGAACAGACCTCACCTTGGGGTTCATCCCTTGCCTCCCGTCGATCCGGTGTAGAGCCGCGACCGCCACACCAGCACGATCGCCACCACGACCAGTTCCACCGCGCCCATCACCATCGCGATCGCGGACGCGTACGCGTAGTCGTACTGCTCGTACGCCGCCTGGTAGGCGGCCAGCGAGATCACCCGGGTGGATCCGGCCGGGTTACCGACCAGCACCGCGGACGGGAACACCGAGAACGCGAGGACGAAGGTCAACAAAAAGGTTGTCGCCAATCCTGGTGCCAGCAACGGCAGCGTGATCCGCCGGAACCGCTGCGCCCGCGAGGCGCCGAGCGTCGCCGCGGCCCGCTGCAGCGTGGGGTCGATGCCGGACAGGTACGACAGCACCAGCAGGAACGCGAACGGGAATCCGGTGATGACGAGCGAGAAGAACACGCCCCAGTAGTTGTTCGTCAGGCGGATCGGATCGTCGACAATCTGAAGACTGAGCAGGACCCGGTTGAACCAGCCCGTCGGGCCGAGGTAGTTCAGCAGCCCCTGCGCGGTCAGCACGGTCCCGAGCGTGATCGGTACGACGAGGATCGTGGTCAGCAGCCGTTTGCCGCGGAACCGGCCGCGGAGCCGGAACGCGATCGGTACGGCGGCCAGCACGTTCAGCAGCGCCGCGGGCAGGGCGATCTTCAGCGTGGTCGCGATCGTGTCGCGCTGGTACGCGTCGCTGAAGAACTTGTCGTAGTTGGCCAGCACGCCGCCGCCGTCCATCGGCTGGAACGACAGGCTCAGGCCGTACAGGAACGGATAGACGAACAGCAGCAGAACGAAGATCGTGGCCGGGAGCAACAACCACAACCGTCGGTCGACGCCGCGTTCGGCCAGCCGATGCTGCCAGGTCGCGCTCATGCCGGGTACACCAGGAGCCGTCCGGGCGTCACGGCCAGGGCCACCTGCTCCCCCGGCTCGACCCGCTGCTCGGTGCGCAGGTGCAGCCGCGTCTCGCCGTCGACGACCACCTCGACCGCGCGCTCGCGGCCCTGGTACTCGACGACCTCGACAAGACCCTTCACACCTTGGTCGGCGATCTTCACGTCCTCGGGCCGCACGGCGGCGATCACGTCGTCGTCCTGGGCGACAGCGCCCTGCGCCGCGCCGCGGATCGCCGTACCGCCGAGGTCCACCGTCACCTGGTCGCCGTGCAGCTGCGACGCCTTCAGCGGCAGCAGGTTGCGGTACCCCATGAAGTCGGCGACGTGCCAGGTGGCCGGCTTGGTGTGGACCTGCTCCGGCGTGCCGATCTGCTGCACCTTGCCCTGGCGCATGACGACCAGGCGGTCGGCCATGCTCAGCGCCTCCTCCTGGTCGTGTGTCACGTACACGGTCGTCAGCCCGAGCGACTGGTGCAGCCGCCGGATCTCGGTCCGCATCTCCAGGCGGAGCTTGGCGTCCAGGTTGCTCAGTGGCTCATCCATCAGCACCAGCGACGGCTCGAGGACGGTCGCGCGGGCGATCGCCACGCGCTGCTGCTGACCGCCGGACAGCTGTCCGGGCAGCTTGCTCGCGTGGTCGGCCAGCTGCACCATATCGATCGCCTCGGTGGTGCGGCGCTGCACGTCGGCCTTCGGCAGGTTGCGCATCCGCAACCCGAAGGCGATGTTGTCCCGGACGGTCAGGTGCGGGAACAGCGCGTAGTTCTGGAAGACCATGCCGAAGCCGCGCTTCTCCGGCGGCAGCGTGTCGATCCGCCGGTCGTCCTGCCAGATCGAGCCCGCGGTCAGCGGGAGCAGACCGGCCAGGCAGTTCAGCGCCGTCGACTTGCCGCAGCCGGACGGACCGAGCAGGGCGATGAACTCGCCCCGCTCGATGGTCAGGTCGAGCTCGGACAGTGCCGCCGGCTGGTCCGCCGGACCGAAACGGCGGGTGACGCCGTCGAGCCGGAGCAGCTCGAAGTTGGAGGTGGACGAGGTCACGACTTCTTCACCTTGCTGCCGCCGACCTCACGGTCCCACTTGTCGAAGGCAGCCACCAGCGCCTTCGCGTCCAGCGGAACCTCGGTCGGATTGTCGGCAATCAGTTTGTCGTACTCCGGGCGCCCGTACTCCGTGATCGCGTCCTTGCTCTCCTGCGGCGCCTGCGCCAGCTCGACGCCCTTGATCGCCGGGCCCGGGTAGAAGTAGCCCTTGTCGTACGCCTTCGCCTGCTGCTCCGGCGTCAGCATGAACTGCAGCAGCTGCAGGATCGCCGCCTGCTTGTCGGTCGACACACCCTTCGGTACGACGGCGTAGTGCGCGTCGGTCACCCAGTGGAAGCCCTGGATCGGCGTGATCGCGGCCTCCTTCGGGACGGTGCCGAGGACGCGCGGGTTGATGTCCCAGCCCGTCGTGCTCGCGATGATGTTGGCCGAGCCGTTGGCGAGCGCCTTCATCGTGTCGGAGGTGCCGGACGGGTAGAAGTCGACGTACTGGTTGAGCTCCTTCAGGTACGCCCAGGTCTTGTCCCAGCCGTTCACCGGGTCCTTCGGGTCCTTGTCCCCGAGGATGTAGGGCAGGCCCATCAGGAACGTGCGGCCGGGGCCGGAGTTCGCCGGGCGTGCGTACATCACCTTGCCCTTGTTGGCCTTCGCGTAGGCGAGCAGGTCCTGGGCGGTCTTCGGCGGCGACGGGACCTTCGACGGCATGTACTCGAGCAGCGGGCCCGACGGGTAGTAGGTGACCGTCACGCCCTCCTTGCCGCCCAGCTCCTGCATCTTCTGCGCGGGCGGCAGGTAGTCCTTCATCCCCGGCAGGCGGTCGGAGTACTTCGTGAGCAGGTCGAGCCACAGGCCCTGCTCCTGCCCGGCGGCGAGGCCGTCGGTGCCGGTGAGCACCAGGTCGATGTCGACCCGGTTCGCGTTCTGCTGGGCCTTGATCTTGCCGGCCAGCTCGGGAGCGGGGCCCTTCGAGTACGTGACCTTCGAGACCACGTCCGGGTGCTGCTTGACGAAGTCGTCGATCATGGGTTGCGTCAGTTGCAGGTTGCCGGCCACGTCGAGGATGTTCAGGCTCACCGCCTTGGCCGGCTTGTCCGGTACGTCGCCACCGCTGTCGGCGGCCGGTTTACTCGGTGTCGGGGCGCCGCAGGCGGCCAGCACCGCCAGCACGGCGGCGGCCACCGGGGCCGCGATCAACTTCCGCTGCAGTTGCATCGGGTATCTCCTCGGATCAAGGCGGGCCCGGCGCGGCGCGAACGCCGGCCGGGGTGATCACTTCTGTGGTGCTGGTCCGGACGACTCCCGGACGATCAGTTCCCCGTGCAGTGGTTCTTGTGAGCCGGCGATCTGGGCGGCCTCCGGGTCGTCGAGCAACGCCAGCAGCAGCTCGACCGCGAGCCGGCCGGTCTCCTGCTTCGGCAGCCGGACCGTGGTCAGCGCCGGCCGGGCCATCCTGGACATCGCGATGTCGTCCACGCCGACCACGCTCAGCTCGCCGGGAACCGAGATCCCGCGGCTGTGCAGGCGGGCCAGCAGACCGATCGCGACCAGGTCGTTGTAGGCCACCACGGCGGTCGCGCCGGTCGCGACGACCTGGTCGGCGGCCGCCATGCCGCCCTCGTACGTCGGGGCGAAGTTGCCGACCGGCGCCAGCTCGGCGTGCAGTGCCTCGACCGCGTTGCGCAGGCCGACGCCGCGGTGCAGCGTCGACCAGGAGGTGGCAGGGCCTCCGACCCAGGCGATCCGGCGGTGGCCGAGGGCAACGAGGTGGGCGACGGCCTGCCGCATTCCGTCCTCGTTGTCGTAGGTGATGCCGGGCAGTCCCGCGGCGTTGCGGTTGACCAGCACGACGGTGGTGTCCTGGGCGATCGCCGCCAGCTCGTCGTCACTCGCTCGCGGCGAGCACAGCACGACGCCGTCGACCTGCTTGGACAACGCCCGCACCAGGCCGGCCTCGGCCGCCGGGTCCTCGTCGGTGTCCGCGACGAAGACGGCGACGTCGTGCCGGCGGGCGCGCGCCTGCACGCCCTTGGTGACGCTGGCGAAGAACGGGTTGGCCAGATCCGGCACGACCAGACCGATCGTGCCGGTCCGCCCGGTGATCAGCCCACGGGCCGCCCGGTTCGGCTCGTAGCCGAGCTGCTCGACGGCCGCCGCCACCCGGGCCCGCGTCGCCGCGTTCACCATGCCCGGCACGGACAGCGCCCGGGAAACGGTCGACGGCGAAACCCCGGCCAACCGCGCCACGTCCCGAATGGTCGCCGCCACACCCACCTCCTCAGGTTCCGGTTGAGTCTGCAATCGGTTGCAGTTTGTGTCAAGACGTCAGCTCATGGACGGTGGCTTGTGCTGACAAGATGCGACTGCAATCCTTTGCAGAACACGTTTCAGCCCAGCCGCTGTCCCGCACAGCAATCGGAGGACCCATGCCGAAGGCCCTGCAGCCTCATCCGGATCGCGCCCTGCCGGCCGGACCCGCCCGCGACGTCGCGCGCCGGATCCACGCCTCGACGAAGGACCTGCCGCTGCTGTGCCTGCACGGACACGTCGACATCGGGCTGTTCGCCACCGACGCCCCGTTCGGCGACCCGGCCGACCTGCTGGTCGTCCCGGACCACTACGTGACCCGGATGCTGATCTCGCAGGGCGTCCACCCCGACAAGCTGGGACTCCCCCGCCGCGACGGCAAGCAGACCGCCGAGCCGCGCGAGATCTGGCGGGAGTTCTGCGCCAACTGGCACCTGTTCCTCGGTACGCCGAGCCGGTACTGGCTGGAGCACGAGTTCGCCGAGGTGCTCGGCCTGACCGTGCAGCCGTCCGCGGAGACGGCCGACGAGCTCTACGACCAGATCGCCGCGCGGATCGCGGAGCCGGAGTTCCGCCCGCGCGCGCTGCTCGACCGCTTCAACATCGAGCTGATCTCCACCACCGACGCGGCCACCGACGACCTGGCCCAGCACGCGAAGGTCGCGGCAGATCTCCCCGGGAGGGTGGTCCCGACGTTCCGCCCCGACGCGGTCGCCCACGTCGACCGGGACGGCTGGCCGGCGCTGATCGAGCAGCTCGGCGCGCTGGCCGACGTCGACACCTCGACGTACGACGGCTTCCTGAACGCCATCCGCCGGCGTCGCCAGGCGTTCGTCGCGGCGGGCGCCCGTGCCACCGACCACGGCCACCTGAGCGCAGCCGCCGTACCGCTGAGCGACTCCGAGGCCGCGCGGATCTACGCGGGAGCGTTGAAGGGCGACGTGACCGCCGAGGACGCCGCCGCGTTCGCGGGGCACATGCTGTACCAGTCCGCGGTGATGTCGGCCGAGGACGGGCTGGTCATGCAGCTGCACCCCGGCGTACTGCGCGACCACGATCCGGCGATCTTCGCGACGTACGGGCCGGACAAGGGACACGACATCCCGGTCGCGGCCGAGTTCACCCGGTCGCTGCAGCCGCTGCTCGAGCGGTTCGGGCACGCGGAGGGCTTCCGCCTCGTGCTGTTCACCGTCGACGAGACCGTGTACTCGCGCGAGCTGGCACCGCTCGCGGGCGTCTACCCCGCGGTGCGGCTCGGTGCGCCGTGGTGGTTCCTGGACAGCCCTGACGGCATGCGCCGGTTCCGCGAGCTCGTCACGGAGACCGCGGGCTTCTACAACACGAGCGGCTTCGTCGACGACACCCGCGCGTACCTGTCGATCCCGGCACGCCACGACCTCGCCCGCCGCATCGACGCCGGCTACCTGGCCAATCTCGTCGTACAACACCGCCTCGACGAGGACGACGCGCTGCAGGTCGCACGGGCCCTCGCGTACGACCTCGCGCGCGACACGTACCTCTCCTGATCAGGCTGCCCCGGCGAACAGGTAGTCTCACGCAATCTGTTCGCCGGGGCAGGTGAAGGGACGTGGATGAGGCGTGGGGTTGTCGCGGCTGTTGGTGCCGCGCTGCTGTTGACAGGGTGCACCGACTCGGGAGACCCGCCGGTCCAGTCCGCACCATCCGCGACCACCACTGCGACCACCACTGTGACTGTCCCGACCGCTCCGCCGGCAGCGGCCGCCGCCGCTCTCGGACCGACCGGTCCGGGTACGGCGAAACCGTGCAAGGGGACCGCGATCCCGGTCGGCGCGGATCCGCAGCCGATCATCGACGCAGCACCCGCGGGCACCAGCTTCTGCTTCGCGAAAGGCCTGCACCGGATCACGCGTGCGATCCGGCCCCGCGCCGGTGACACGCTGGCGGGTGGCCCCGGAGCGATCCTGAGCGGAGCCGTCCGCCTGACCGGCTGGAAGCAGACCGGAAACGCCTGGGTGGTGCGTGGCGTCCTGCCCGCGGCGTACCCGCTCAAGGGCCAGTGCGAGGACAACCGGACCAAACCCTGCCAGCTCGGTGAGCAACTGTTTGCCGACGGCAAGCACCTGACCCGTGTGATGAGCCTCGCCCAGCTGAAGCCCGGCACCTTCTACGGTGACTACCGGACCAACGCCGTGTACGTCGGTGACGATCCCACCGGCCACGTGATCGAGATGTCCCGTACGCAGACCGCGATCGACAAGTCGGCCGAGGACGTCACCGTGACCGGTCTGACGATCGAGCACTTCGCGAGCCGCCCGCAGGCCGGAGCCCTGCAGGTCGGCCCCGGCTGGACGGTGACCGCGAACGAGGTGCGCTGGAACCACGCCGTCGGGATCATGGTGATCGAGGGCGACCGGGCCGAGCTCAGCCGCAACACGGTCGCGGACAACGGCCAGCTCGGCATCGGCCAGTACAAGTCCGCGGACGTGCGGATCACGGCGAACCTGGTCACCCGCAACAACACCGACGGCTTCTGGATCGCGGACTGGGAGTCCGGCGGCATCAAGTCCACCCGGTCGTCCGGCGAGGTCCGCGGCAACGACATCGTCGCGAACCGCGGCATCGGGATGTGGAGCGACATCGCGGAGTACGACCGCAGCATCACCGGCAACCGGATCCGGGCCAATGCCGCGGACGGGATCCGCTACGAGATCAGCTATGCCGGTGTGATCGAGCAGAACGTCGTCGAGCACAACGGGTACGGCACCGGCCGCGGCTCGGGCGGCTCGCTGTGGGACGGCGGCGGCATCAACGTCAACACGTCGTCCGACGTACAGGTCCGCGGCAATCTGATCAAGGACAACCGCAACGCGCTGTCGATCCAGTCCCGGACCCGCGGCGACGGGCCGCGCGGCACGTACGTCCTGCGCAACGTCCTCGTCGAAGGCAACCTGGTGGTGATGACCGACGCCACCTCGACGCTCGGGGTCGTCGAGAACAAGCGCTCCCCCGCACAGCCCGGCGCGATCACGTTCCGCCGCAACAGCTACCAGGTCGCGGGCGGTCAGGACCGGTTCGCGTACCGCGGCAAATCGCTGACCTGGTCCGAGTGGCAGCAGACCGGCTTCGACAAGGACTCAGTGAGCAGCTAGCTCCAGTTTTCGCTTGCGTAACCGGTCGGCGTCGCAGATCGCCGCGGCGACCAGCAGATGGACCGTCATGGACGACAGGTCGGACAGCCCGCTCTCGTTGAGTGAGGCGACGGTGACATAGCCGAGCAGCATCGCGCCACAGGCCCGGATGTACGGCGTCGGCGCGCGGAGCACCGCCACCCACGCGACGATCACCGCGATCGCCACGATCGTGACGGCCAGCAGCCCGGTCTCCCAATAGAGACCGAGCCAGCTGTTGTCGATCGCCATCACGTCGATGTCGCCCTCACCGCGGCGCAGCAACACCCGTTTGTTGCCGAGGCCGTGGCCGATGATCGCGGTCTGGAGCGACACCTTCTCGTCGAGGACCGCCTGCCAGCTCGTCGTCCGGCCGCTCAGCGAGGTGATCTGCTGCGTGCCCTGGCCACGCAGCAACCAGGTCTGCAGCGAGCCGATCGTCAGGAAGGCGAGCCCGAGCAGCGCGGGAACGCTGAAGCTCATGATCCGGCCCGCCCAGGTCCTGCGCGTGATGATCAGCGCCAGCACCAGGCCGAACGCGAGGGCCGCCGCGGACGTCCGTGTGCGGCTCGCCGCGATCAGTACGCCGCCGAGCCCGACCAACGCCACCGCCGGCAGCGTCGCCAGCTTCCGGCAGACCAGGCCGATCAGCGCCAGCCCGAGCAGGATCGCTCCGACCTCGCCGACGCGCGGCGGGAGCATCGGGATGATGACGCCCTGCAGCCGGTACCCGCCGCCGAGCGAGCGCAGCGGCCGCCATGCCTCGGACGGCGCGTACGCCAGGCTCAGCACGACGGTTGCTGCCAGCAACAGATGGGCCCACAGATGCGCGCGGACCAGCCGTTCCGGGACCTGTACGAGCGGCCGCCAGAGCAGGAAGACCAGGACCAGCCCGATCAGGAACCGGGCCAACCGGGTCAGAGGCCCCATCGGTTCGGCGAGCAGGAAGACGGTCGCGCACGCGAACAGCACGTACATGACGTACAGCCAACTGGTCGGGTTCACCCGGGTCCGGAACCCGGGCCTGGTGGCCGCCAGCGCGACCAGGAAGACCGCACCGAGCAGCATCCCCTTCGCGATGCTGTTCGTGGATCCCGTCGTACCCTGCGGCGCCGCCACCCGCGACGACCAGGGCTGCACGCCGAGCACGAACAGGCACCACAGCGTCAGCCAGAACCAGGTCGGCCGCTCGTTGCTAGGCATCAGTCCAGCGGCTTGTAGTTCAGGGGGATGCCGAGCGTCTCGTCCTGCGTCGCGGTGCCGATCAGTACGACGCCGAGCACCGGAGCACCCGCGAACTGCAGCGCCCCGGTCAGCCGCGCGACGTCCATCTCCTTGTCGAGACCGACCTGGACCACCAGCACCGACGCGTCGACGGCGGCGGCGAGCGGGGTGATGCCGTGCCGGCCGACGGACGCCGGGCCGTGGATCACCACGGAGTACCCCGGCGGCAGGTCCGCGACGATGCCCGGCACCAGCGACGGGCCGACCGCTTCCGCGGTCTCCTCGTGGTTCAGGCCGGGCGGCAGCACGTACAGGTCAGCGACGGTGCCCGGCCTGAACAGCTTCCGGGCGCGGATCGCCCGGGTCGCGGCCGGCTCGTTCACCAGGTCGGTCAGTCCCTCGTGGCCGGTGAGATGCGGGAGGACCGGCGTACCCTCGATGTCGGCCAGCACCAGCAGGGTCTCGCGGCCGTCGCGGGCGTTCGCCTCGGCCATCGCCAGCGCGATGCCCGCGGAGTTCGGGGTCGGCGACGCCGACACCACCAGCAATGCGCCCGGACCGCCGCCGGCGATCGCGCGCGGGTTCAGCTCACGCCGCGCCAGCGCGCCGCTCGCCTCCGCGCCGAGCGCGGTGATCTCGTACTGCGGGAGCTCCGGAGCCGACCGCTGCCAGAACCGGCGGCGGTGCCCCTCCGACGCCGCGATCACCGGCGCCGTCGCGGCCCGCGCCGCCTGGTCGCGGGTCAGGATGTACGGCGTCAGGTGCGATCGCAGCAGCGCGAGACCGAACCCGAGCACCAGGCCGAGGATCCCGCCGACCAGGATGTCGCGGGCAACCATCGGCGACGAGGTGGCCGTGTCGGTGGTCGCGGGCGTGACGAGCTGGCTCCCGGCGCCGACGGTCGACAGCGCCTTCAGCATCGCGGCTGCGTCGTCGGCGGCCTGCCGGGCCTCGGTCGCCAGGCCGACGCGCTGGTCACGCAGGGCCGCCGCCGTCTGGTTGTCGCCGCGACCGACGGCCTCGTCGATCTGGCTGACCAGGCTGCGGGACTGCTGGGTCGCGGTCCTCGACCGGGCCTGCGCCTGCTCGGCCAGGTTCGTGAGCAGCGCCTTGGCCTCGTCGTTGCGCTGCTTGAGGTAGATCGCGGCGATCGCGTTCGCCCGGTCGACCGCCTTCTGCGCGGTCGGGCCGTCGGTGGTGACCAGGTACGCGTTGTCGGTGACTGCCTTCACCCGGGTGACCGAGGCCAGCTCCTGGATGGTCTTGGCGTCGTTCGGCCCGCCGAGCTGCTTCACGACGGCGGCCAGCAGCGTCGGGCTGGCCATCACCCGGGCCTGGGTCTCGGCGGGCAGGTCCATGCCGAGCGGACCGGTCTTGTCCGCGCCGTCGGACAGTTTCCCGACCAGTGCCGGTGGCACCGCCGGGCCGATCACCAGCTGGCTCGAGGCCGTCCACCGCTTGGTCTGGGCGAGCGCGAACACGGAGGCACCGACCAGTCCGAGCAGGATGCAGCCGATGATCAGCCACTTCTGGCGCAACAATGACTGCGCGGTCTCCCGCCAGACCACGGTGCCCGGTTCCATCCAGTACCTCACTCGTCATCGGCGCCAGCGACCCAGGATATCCACAGGTGGGCGCGCAGGATCCGGCCCGGTGCCCTACCCTCTTCTCGGGGGAATTACGTGAGGCTGTACGGCGCCGCGTGCGCCGATCATGTCCTAGGGGGGACATCGCTCGATGGTGAAGACACGTCTGTTCAGGCGGTTGGCCGTCGCGGGATCGCTGCTGGCGGTCACCGCATCGCTGCTGACCGCACTAACCACACTGCCCGCGCAGGGCATCGAGGCCTCGCTGTCCGCGACGACCAGCTCGACCTGGCAGACCAACGCCAGCGTGCAGGGCATCGCGGTCGCCGCCGGCAAGGCGTATGCCGGGGGCCGGTTCACCAGCGTCCGCCCGCCGGGCGCCGCGCCCGGGACCGGCGAGGTCGGCCAGGCCTACCTGGCGGCCTTCGACGCGAGCACCGGCGCCCTGGTCAGCACCTTCAACCCGGTACTGAACGGCCAGGTGTACGCGGTGGCCGCCTCCGCGGACGGTTCGCGGATCTTCGTCGGCGGTGACTTCACCACGGTCAACGGCCAGACCCGCAACCGGGTCGCCGCCTTCGACACCGCCACCGGCGCCCTGGTGACGAACTGGAAGCCGTCGGTGTCCTACCGCGTCAAGACCATTGCCGTCTCGGGTACGACGGTGTACTTCGGCGGCTCGTTCGGCCTGGTGAACGGTCAGGACCGCCTGCGGCTCGCGGCCGTCACGACCGACACCGGCGCGTTGTTGCCCTGGGCCCCCGCGGTCAACGGCGACGTGTACGCCGTGGACGCGGCCGACGACGCCTCCAAGGTGTACGCCGGCGGCCAGTTCAGCAGCGTCAACGGCACCACGCAGAACACCGTGACCAGCCTCGATCCCGTGACCGGCGCGGTGCTGCCCTTCCCCGGCGCCTCCGCCGTACCGCCGCCGAACGGGTCCTGCACGAGCCGGGTGAAGGCGATCGACGCGAGCGGCGACACCGTGTACTTCGGCAACGGCGGTGACGGCGGCGGCTGCTTCGACGGCACGTGGGCGGCCGACATCGCGACCAACACGCTGAAGTGGAAGAACCAGTGCCTGGGCGCGACCGAGGCGGTCAAGGTCGTCAACGGCTGGCTGTACAAGGGGTCGCATGCGCACGACTGCGCCAACCAGGGTGCCGGCGGGTTCCCGCAGGGCTTCGGCTACCGCTTCCTGCTGTCTGAGAAGCTGACCGACGGCAGCATCGGGCCGTGGTTCCCGAACACCGACGCCGACCCGAACAGCGCGACCAACGTCGGCCCGCTGGCGTTCGCCACGGGCGGCAGCGACCTGTGGGTCGGCGGCGACTTCCTGAACGTGAACGGCACCGGCCAGCAGGGCCTGACCCGCTTCACCTACGACGCCCCGGGCGCGGCCCCGGCCAAGCCGGCCAAGCTGCTGCCGTACAGCGTCCAACCGGGCGTCGTCCAGATCCACTTCCCCACCGTCGTCGACAACGACGACAGCACGCTGACCTACCGGCTGCTCAAGGGCTTCAGCAACACCACGATCGCGACCTGGACGGCCAAGTCCACGCCGTGGGACCGCCCGTGGCTGCACTACACCGACACCGCCGTGACGCCCGGCGAGGTGACGAACTACCGCGTCGAGGTCACCGACGGCAGTACGACGATCCGCGGCAACTACTCCGACCCGGTCACGGTCGCCTCGACGGCGTCGACGGCGTACGACCAACTCGTCAAGGCGGACGGACCGCAGGCGTACTGGCGTCTCGGCGAGCCGGCCGGGACGGCGACCGCGGTCGACTCCTCGGGCCAGAGCAACAACGGCCCGTACACCGGGGTCACGCTGGGCGGCGCCGGAGCGATCGCCGGCAACACCTCGATGACGACCAGCACGAGCAGCGGCCGGATGGTCGGCCAGAAGGCGTACAGCTTCCCGCAGCAGTTCACGGTCGAGGCCTGGGTCAAGCAGAGCGGTCTGCTGCGCGGCGGCCGGATCATCGGGTTCGGCAACTCGCGGACCGGGAACAGCGGCGGTGGCGGCGACCGGATGCTGTACATGCGGACCAACGGCTCGATCGTGTTCGGCGTGAACGACGGCGCGCAGCGCACGCTGACCAGCGTTTCCGGCAAGAACGACGGCCAGTGGCACCACGTCGTCGGCACCTACGACGGTACTGGTGGGAACGGCAGCATGAAGCTGTACGTCGACGGCGTACTGAGCGGGAGCGCGCTGGTCGGCCCCGCGTCGCTGTACTACGGCTGGTGGCGGGTCGGCTACGACCTGACGAACTCGTGGCCCGGTGGCGGCGCGACGCAGACCGGTATGGGCATCGACGAGGCAGCCGTCTACCCGTACGCGTTGACGCCGGCGCAGGTGCAGTCTCACTACGCGGCCCGCTAGCTGTGCGCTCAGGGAGTTCTGCCACAAAGTTGTAACGCGGTTGAGAGGCCCGCTTCCAGTGGGCCTCCCACAGCGCTAGTGTCCTTCGCTGGTGCGTGATGAGGCGCGCACTGACTGACCCCGCCCAGTCGAAGGACATCAAGTGAAGAAGTTAGTGCTGGCCGTTGTCACCGCCGCGGCCGTGGTGGCCGCGGCGTTGATCCCCTCCGGACCGCCGGTGGAGGCGGCGACTCCGGGCTTCGCTTCGGCGGTGTCGGCGATCAAGCAGCCCTCGTGGCAGACCAACAACAGCGTCAACGCGCTGGCGATCGCCGGGAACACCGTGTTCGCCGGTGGTCTGTTCACCAGGCTCCGGCAGCCGGGGAAGGCGTCCGGCCAGGCTCCGGAGGCGGTCCGCACGTACGTCGCCGCCTTCGACCGCACTACTGGGAAGCCGACCGCGTTCGCGCCGACGCTGAACGGTCCCGTCTACGCCATCGCCACCAGCCCGGACGGCAAGTGGGTGGTGATCGGCGGCGACTTCACGATGGTCAACGGCATCCGGCGCAGCAAGCTCGCGATGTTCTCGGTCGCCACCGGCAAGCTGGTCGCGGCCTGGGACCCGGTCGTGTCGGCCCGGGTGAAGGCCCTGGCGATCTACGGCAACAGTGTGTTCATCGGCGGTGCCTTCCGGGCTGTCGACGGTGCGACCCGTAACCGGCTGGGCGCGGTCCGGCTGATCCAGGGCGACCTGCTGCCGTGGAACCCGAACGCCAACAACGACGTCTACGCGATCGACGTGGCCGACAACGGCACCCGCGTGTTCGTCGGCGGCCCGTTCAGCACGATCAACGGCAAGGACCACTACTCGCTCGCGATGACGAACAACACGACCGGGGCGGCGTACACGTTCCCGGCCGCGGCGGCGATCCCGAAGCCGACCGCGACCTGCACGACCCGGGTGAAGGACATCGACACCTTGGGCGACAAGGTCTTCGTCTCGAACGGCGGCGACGGCAGCGGGTGCTACGACGGCGTACTCGCGGCCCAGGTCAGCACCGGCCAACTGCTGTGGAAGAACAACTGTCTCGGCGCGACCGAGGCGATCAAGGCGATCGGCAACTGGGTCTACAAGGGCTCGCACGCGCACAACTGCAGCTCGTCCCCGAACGGCTTCCCGGACGGCACCGGCACGCACTACCTCCTGGTCGAGAGCGCGATCAACGGCAACCTCGGGCCCTGGATGCCGAACACGGACGCGAACCCGAAGAGCACCACGCAGGTCGGCCCGCTGGCGATGGCCGGCACCGCCACGGACCTGTGGGTCGGCGGTGACTTCCTGCACGTGAACGGCACGCTGCAGGTGGGAATCACCCGGTTCACGAACTCGCCGGGCGGCGCCGCCCCGCTCAGGCCCCGCGCGCCGGCCCTCACCGCGACGTCGTCCGGACGGGTGTACGTGAGCTACGCCGACTCGTACGACCTCGACAACCTCACCCTCACGTACAACGTCTTCCGCGGCTCGTTGAACGTCGGCTCGAACAGGTACACCTCGTACTACTGGCAGCCCCGCAAGGTCTACCAGGTCGTGGACCGCGGCCTGGCGCGCGGCTCGACGTACACGTACCACGTGGAGGTCCACGACGGCCGCAACATCCAGAAGGGCCCGTCCGCGAGCGTGAAGATCCCCTAGTCAGCAGAGGCGCGGCGATGGGCGGCGATGGCGCGGTGCGCCTCGTGCCACCAGAGCAGGAGGGTGGCGAAGGAGGCGCCGGCCAGGCCCCACGCCGCGCCCTTCGGGCCCCAGAGGTAGGCGCCGGCGACGCCGCAGGTGATCAGGACGACGGACGAGACCAGGCGGACGCGCAGGCCGCGGGTCGCAGCGGTCAGCGCGCGGAGGATCGCGAAGGCGCCGGCGTTCGAGGCACCGAGGGCCTGCAGCAGGATGACGGGGACGAGGACGCTGTGGGCCTGGGTCCAGACGTCCGGGCCGAGCAGCTCGCGGCCGACGACCGGCGGTAGCAGCAGGAAGACCGCGCCCCACGCCAGCGCGCCCGCGCCGACACCCAGCGAGATCGCGAGGCCGACCAGCCACAGGCGGCGGTACGAGTGCTTCAGGGCCCGCGCCGCTTCGGGCACAGAGATCATCCGGATGCCCTGGTTCAGCACGTTGACCGGACCGAGGAGCACCTGCGCGCCGCGGATGCCCGCGGTGGCGACGAGGCCGGCGGCCGCGGTGATTCCGAGCATGTAGACCTGGATGGTGCCGGAGACCGCGAGCATCTCCCCCACGTACTTCGGGCTCACATCCCAGTTGCGCCGTACCCATTCCCGGATCAGCTGCCGCCGCGGCGCGACCCCGGCCTGGAAGCGGCCCGCGATCGCGGCGATCACCGCCCCGAGGCCCCACGCCAACGTCAACGTGAACGCGGACGTCGTACCGGTGAGATAGAGCCCGCCGAAGATCGCCAGCATCGCGAGCAACCAGATCAGGTCGTTGATGAACGCCTTCTGCCCCTCGCCGACGACGAAGAACGCCCATCGCCACGCGTCCTGCAGCAGCAGGCCCGGCATCGTCACGGCGAACGCGAGCAGCACGCCCCGCGACGGTACGCCGGGGAAGGCCACGATCGCCAAGCCGGCAAGCATCGCGAGCAGGCCGCAGAACACGGCGGTCGCCGTACTGGCCCGGACCGCTCGTTGCCAGTCCGGCGTCCTGGCGCCGGAGTGCCGTACGGCGAGTGGTTCGGTGGCGACGGCCCGGGAGACGTTGAGCGCGATGGTGTAGCCGCCGAACGCGAGCGCGTACACCCCGAAGTCGGCGACCGTGCTCGACCGCGCCACGACCACACCGACCGCGAGGTTGCTGAGGCTCGACAGCGCCTGATCGGCCAAGCCCCAACCCGCGCGACCGGCCGGACCGGCCAGCCGACGCAGCTTCTTCGGCCGCCGGAACTTCACCGCCTCACTCTAGAGTGCGCGTGGCGGATGCCGGAGGATGCCCAGCAGGAATCGCGGGATGCCCAGGACATAACGCTTCCAGAGCCGGCGTGGCTCCTTGTAGAGCCGGTAGCTCCACTCGAGCCCGTTGCGCTGCATCCACAGCGGGGCGCGGTCCAGCCGGCCGGTGTGGAAGTCGAACGCCGCACCGACACCGATCAGGATCGTCGCGTTCAGCCGGTCGCGGTGGTCGGCCATCCAGCGCTCCTGCTTCGGCGCGCCGAGACCCACCCAGACGATGTCCGGCCGCGCCTCGTTCATCCGGGCGACGGTCTCCGCGTCCTCGGCCTCGGTCAGGGCCCGGTACGGCGGGCACTCGACGCCGACGACCTTCAACGCCGGATGCCGCTCCTGGAACCGCTCGCGCAGCTCCTCCGCCACGCCCTCGGCGCCACCGTAGAAGTACTGCGTCCAGCCGCGCTCCGCCGCCTCCGCGAGCACCCGCTCGAGCAGGTCCGGACCGGCGACCCGGTCCATCTCCTCGAACCCGGCCCGCCGGCCGGCCCACACCAGCGGCATCCCGTCCGGGACGGTCAGGCCGGAAGTGTTGTAGACCTCGGTCAGCCGGGCGTCGGCCCGGGCGTGCAGCAACGCGTTCATGTCGGAAACGCAGACCAGTTGCCGCTCGGAGGAATCGATCCAGCGAGCGAACGTCTCCACCGTCCGGTCCAGATTCGTGACGCTGACGTGGATCCCGAGGACGTCGACCCGGCTCATGCGTCCTCCCCGGTGAGCGCTGCGAGGTCGGCGTCGACCATGATCCGGACGAGTTCGGGCACATGGACCTGGGCCTTCCAGCCCAGGTCGGTGGCGGCCTTCGACGCGTCCCCGATCAGCGAGTCGACCTCGGTCGGGCGCTCGTACCGCCGGTCGTGGTCGACGTACTGCTCCCAGTCCAGCCCGGCGTGATCGAAGGCCAGGGAGACGAAGTCGCGGACGGAGTACGACGTGCCGGTCGCGATCACGTAGTCCGCCGGGGTGTCGTGCTGCAGCATCCGCCACATGCCCTCGACGTACTCCGGGGCGTAACCCCAGTCCCGGCACGCGTCCAGGTTGCCCAGGTACAACCGGTCCTGGCGTCCGGTTTTGATCGCCGCGACCGCCCGCGTGATCTTCCGCGTCACGAACGTCTCGCCCCGCCGCGGCGACTCGTGGTTGAACAGGATCCCGTTCACCGCGAACATGTCGTACGCCTCGCGGTAGTTCCGCGTCATCCAGTAGCTGTAGAGCTTCGCGGCGCCGTACGGCGAGCGCGGATAGAAGGGGGTGTCCTCGTTCTGCGGGGGCGGTGTCGCGCCGAACATCTCCGACGAGGACGCCTGGTAGAACCGGCAGTCCAGGCCGATCATGCGGATCGCCTCGAGCAACCGCGTCGTCCCCATGCCGGTCGTGTCACCGGTGTACTCCGGCTCGTCGAAGCTGACCCGGACGTGGCTCTGCGCCGCCAGGTGGTAGACCTCGGCGGGCTGGATCGACGCGAGCAGCGTGACGAGGCGCGATCCGTCGGTCAGGTCGCCGTAATGCAGGAACAGCCGCTTGTCCTGCGCGTGCGGGTCCTCGTACAGGTGGTCGATCCGGCGCGTGTTGAAGGTGCTGGCGCGGCGGATCAGGCCGTGCACCTCGTAGCCCTTGGACAGCAGCAACTCCGCCAGGTACGAACCGTCCTGGCCGGTGATGCCGGTGATGAAGGCCCTCTTGATGTCGGGGGTCATGCCACATGCTCCTGGTACCAGGCGTAGGTGGCGGCCACACCGTCTTCGAGGGAGATGGACGGCTTCCAGCCCAGCGCCTGCAGCCGGCTCACGTCGAGCAGTTTGCGCGGGGTGCCGTCCGGTTTGGACAGATCGTTGCTCAGAGCACCGGTGTAGCCGACGACCCGGGCGACCAGCTCGGCCAGCTCGCGAATCGTCACGTCCGCGCCGACCCCGACGTTGATCGGCTCCGGCGCGTCGTACTGCTCCAGCAGATGCACGCACGCGTCGGCGAGGTCGTCCACGTGCAGGAACTCGCGTCGCGGCGTACCGCTCCCCCACAGCACAACTTCCGGAACACCGTTGACCTTGGCTTCGTGGAACCGGCGGATCAGCGCCGGCAGCACGTGCGAGGTCTTCGGGTCGAAGTTGTCGTGCGGGCCGTACAGGTTCGTCGGCATCGCGGAGATCCAGCGCAACCCGTATTGGCGTCGAATTGCTTGCACCTGCAGGAGGCCCGCGATCTTGGCGATCGCGTACGCGTCGTTGGTCGGCTCCAGCTCACCCGTCAGCAGGCTCGACTCGCGGATCGGCTGGTCGGCGTACTTCGGGTAGATGCACGACGAACCGAGGAACAGCAGCCGCGGCGTGCGCACCTCGAGGGCCGCGTCCATCAGGTTCACCTGGATACGCAGGTTGTCGCTGAGGAACTCGGTCGGGTGGTCGCGGTTCGCCAGAATGCCGCCGACCCGGGCCGCGGCGTCGATCACCACGGACGGCCGGTGGTCGCGCAGGAAGGCGAACGTCGCCGCGCGGTCGCGCAGATCCAGCTCCGACGACGACGCGCCGATCAGCTGCGTGAACCCGGCGGCGTCCAGCCGGCGCCAGATCGCGGACCCGACGAGACCGCGGTGACCCGCGATGTACACCGGTGCATGAGGGTCTAGCTCGAACTGCATCAATACGCTCCCGCGCCGTAGATCACCGCGCGCACGGTCTTCCAGAGAATCAGCAGGTCCAGGGTCATCGACCAGTTGTCGACGTACCGCAGGTCGAGGCGCACGGACTCGTCCCAGGACAGATCACTGCGGCCGCTGACCTGCCACAGGCCGGTCATGCCGGGTTTCACCAGCATCCGCCGCGAGTCGTCCGCGGCGTACAGCGCGACCTCCTCGGCCAGCGGCGGCCGCGGTCCGACCAGCGACATGTCACCGCGCAGCACGTTGAACAGCTGCGGCAGCTCGTCCAGCGAGAACCGGCGGATCCACCGGCCGAGCGGTGTCATCCGCGGGTCGTTGCGCATCTTGAAGATCACGCCGTTGCCGTCGCTCAGTGCGTACAGATCACTGAGCCGTTGCTCCGCGTCGACGTACATACTGCGGAACTTCAGCATCGTGAACTCGACACCCGCCCGGCCGACGCGCTGCTGCCGGAACAGGACCGGTCCAGGGCTGGACAGCTTCACCGCCAGCGCCAGGCCGATCAGCAGCGGCGCGAGCACGGCGACGATGCCGAGCGCGACGACGCGGTCGAAGACGGCCTTCATCAGGTGCGGCCCACCGCTGACGGACGGGCGCTCCAGATGGAGCAGGGACAGGCCGGCGACCGGGCGGACAGAGATCCGCGGGCCCGCGACCTCGATGATGCCCGGGGAGACGATCAGCTCGATACCGCGCTGCTCCAGCGCCCACGACAGGCGGCGCAACGACTGGCCGGCCAGCTCCGGTTCGGTCGCGATCGCCACGACCTCGACTGCGTGCCGGTCGGCCGCGGCCAGGATGTCCGGCTCGGCGAGCTCCTCCGGCTGCAGCGGTCCGGTGCTGTCGTCGCGCGGGCGGCAGGTGGCGACGACCCGGAAGCCGTCGGTCGGGCGGCTCTCGAGGTGCTCGCACAGCGTCGCGGCCGGACCGCTGCGCCCGACCACGAGAACCCTGTGCATGCAGCGGCCTCTGACCCGGTGCCGGTGCAGGTCCTTCCGCAGCGCGTACCGCAGCAGCAACGCGGCCACGACCAGCACCGGGATCGCCAGCACCACGAAGCCGCGGGCGATCTCGGCCTTGGTCACGTACGACGTCATCGCGACGGCCGCGGTGAGTCCGACGCCGGCGCGCATGATCGAGCGGAACTCGTCCGGTCCGGCGCCGAAGAACCGCGGGTCGTACCCCTTCGACAGCGCGACCACGGCCACCCAGGCGAGCGGCAGCAGACTGCTCACCACGAGGTAGCTGGAGCCGACGTGGTACCCGAACCGGGTCAGTAGCGCGACGGACACGCCGAGCATCGCGGCGAGCAGGTCGCCACCCACGGCGGCCCACCGGTACACCCCGACCCAGCGCGGCTCGGTCGACCGGGACGGCAGCGGAACGATGGCGGGGACCTCGTGCGGGACGACCCAGAGCGGCCGACGGCTGTCCACAGCGTCCGGCGCTTCTGCTCCGCTCACAGCGGCCCCTCTGTTTCCTCCCGCAACTGCCCGACCACGCAGCGTGATCGGCGCAGCGTGCAGTGCGTCCTTGTTAACCCGCTCTTCGGCGACGAGTCACCGAAGATTACTACGCGGGCAGGTCGCGAGCGACCACCGGGAGGGCGGGGTCGGACAGTCGCCTCCTTCGGCGTGTCGAAGGACGCGACGAGGCCGCCGGGCTTGCGGATCGGCCGGATCTGCGGAACCAGCTCCACCTCTTCTTCCGGCACCGGCTGCCCGCGGGTGCCGGCGCCGATCTGGGTCGCACCCGAAGTCGACGAGCGTCTGCCGTCTGCCCCGTCAGGCTCATCGGCGGGCGCACCCCCAGGCGCGTCATCGTGGTCACTGCTCAACGGCGGACCACAGACCGCCTCTTCACCGCCCTCGGACGAGCGACTCCCGCTGCGGATCCCGGGTCTGGCGGAGAAACGTCAGCAGCCGCCGGCCGACCACATCGGCGGCGAACGCTTGCTCGAACCGGGTCCGCGCGGCCAGCGCCATCCGCTCCCGCCGGCCCGGGTCCTCCATCAGCTCGATCAGTACGCCGGCCGCTGCCTCGGCGTCGTCCAGCGGCCAGAAGAGACCCTCGGTCCCGGGCTGCACGACGTCGGGTACTCCACCGACGGCGCCGGTGATCACTGGCAGGCCTTCGGCCATGGCCTCGACCAGCACGATGCCGAAGCTCTCCATCGTCGAGGTGTGGCAGTACATCTGATGCTCACGCATCAACACTCGAGGCTGCGGCTGGTACCCGAGGAACCGGACCTGGTTGGTGATGCTCAGCTCTGCGGCCAGCGCCTTCAGCGACTGCCGTTCCGGCCCGTCGCCCACGATCGACAACGTATAGCGGTGACCGCGATCGGCGGCCGCGCCGAGAATCCTCAACAGGTAGGCATGGTTCTTCCGCGGTTCCAGCCCGCCGACGGTGATCAGATCCGCGACCGGCTCGGGCCGCTTCCCCGCTGTCACGCTGTCCGTCACCGGGTTGGGTACGACGGCACCCGGCACCTCCCGCAACGCCGGGATCCGCTCCTCCAACTCGGTCTTATTGAACCCGGAGACGTAGACGATGCCGTCGAGCTCACCGAGCACGCTCTGCTCGAACGACCGGATCGACCGGAACAGAGCGCCGTACCGCGGGATCTCGCCCTTGTCGGCCCACTCGTCGGCCTGGGAGATGTTGAGGTGGGCCACCATCACCACCGGCTGGGTGGTGCGGACACGCAACGCGACGGCCGCGGAGATCGGGCACTGGGCGTACACCACGGCGTCGGGCCGATCAGCGAGGTGCCGCCGCAGCGCGTCCTCGAGGTAGTGGGCGTGCCAGTACTGATGCCACCACACACCGGCCGGCCGATTGAGCCGGCGGATGGCGATCCGCGCAGCGAACATCGGCAGCACGAACGGTGAGCGGGCCGAGAACGGGCTGACGATGCTCACCGGCTCAGAGACGGACCGCAGATACTTGTCGAACGTCCGGACATGGCTCTGCAACCCCGACGGCCCGTGCGACTTCATCAGCGTCGCTATGACGATCTCGCTCACGCCTCCACGACCTCCTCCTCGGTGAAGCGCTCACGCTGAGCCTTCTGCAGCCGGTTCCACCAGATCCAGATGCCGGCCACCGACGCGATCACCGTCCCCCAGACGGCACCTTGTGCGTCGAACAGGATCGCGCCGACCGCCGCAAGTCCGACGAACAGTCCGGTCACGGTCAGCTGGGACTGCATGGTCAGGTCGGCGCGGCCGAGTGCCCGCAGTCCCGCGGACGGTCCGACGTGCATACAGCCCGCCGCATAGCTGACGATCACACCGAGGGTGAGCACTCGCGCGTCCGGCCACACCGCACCCAGCACGAGCTCGCCGGGCCCGAACGGGAAGATCACGATCACCACCAGGCCCCAGGCCACACCCATCAGCGCCAAGCCACCGCTCAGTGCAAGGCAGAGCCGCGCGAGCGGGCGCCGCCCTCGGGTGAGCGCCCGCGCAGCCTCCGGTACGGCGACCTGCCCGACACCCATCAGCAACGCGGCCACCGGACCGATGAGCATCTCGGCACCGCGGATCGCACCCGCGGCCGCCAGACCACCGGTCGCCGCGACCACGAGCGCGCGGATCTGGCCGCCTGCACCGAGGACGACGTTCTCGATCAGGAACCGGGTGCCGAGATCACGGTGGCTGCTCAGCCAGCTGAGCGTGTGGGCCGGTCGCGGAACGATGCGTGCCTGCCAGGCGCCGAACACCCCGGCCACGGTCGCCGTACCGCCGAAGACCAGGATGGCGAAGGTGATGCCGCCGCCGATGTCGGCAGCAGCACCCCAGGCCAGGACGCCGATCAGCAGCACCGTCCAGACGGTGTCGTTGAGGAAGGTCTTGGCACCCTCACCCGCGGCGAAGAAGGCCGAGCGCCAGCTGTCCTGCAGCATCAGTCCGGGCAGAACGATGCCGAGCGCAACGAACGCGGCCGCGGCGTCGGAGCCCGGCGAGTGAGACCGCCAGATCAGACCGCCGGCCAGACAGACGGCACCGCCGGCTACACCGACCATCAGCGCGACACCGGTCGCGGCCGCGACCGCCGTCCGCCAGCTGTCGTTGCCGGCGGCGCTGAAACGGACCATCACGGCGTCGGTGGCCAGTGCCCGCGAGCAGTTCAACGCGACCGCGTAGGCGACGAAGGCCAGCCCGAGCGCCCCAAGGCTGGTTGCGCCGAGCAACCTGGCCACGAACACGCCGAGCAGGAAGTTTCCCAGGCTCGAGACCGCCTGGTCGGCGATCCCCCAGCTCAGCCGACGCGCGATCTGCCGACGGATTCCCGCACCGTGGTGCGGCTTGGGCGCGGCGTGCTGTGCCCCCAGCGCGGCATGCCGGCCGGTCACCGGATTCTCGCCGGATCGGACGCGAACAGTACGGCGGTCAGCTCGGCGAACTGCACCTCGAGCCGCTCCCGGTTGAGCTGGTTGCGTTCGGCCAGCGTCCTGGTGATCTCGTCACGATCCGTCCAGAGAGCGCCGTGCTGCCGCTCGAGCAGCTCGACGTCGAGTTCGCGGATCTGCTGGATCCGGTCGCCGACACCCATCAGCTCCATCAGTGCGACGTGCTTCTGGCCGTAGCAGATCGCCACCGTGGGCTTGCCGAGCCTCAGCGACACCTGCACGGTGTGGTACCGGGTGCCGATCACCGACTCGACCGTGCCGAGTTGCTCCATCAGCTCCTGGACAGACGAGAACGACTCGTACACCACCGGAGCCTCGCCCGGTCCGGACCAGTGTGCCCGCGCGTCGGCGAGAATCTCGAGGGCGACCGGTTCGTCGTCCTCGTCGCCGATCAGCAGTCGGACCCGGTAGCCGTCGGTGAGCAGCCGGCGGACGAACTGGCTCATCTTGTTCGTGTACTCGGCCTGGATCTCTTCCGCCCGGGCCCGCTCCTCCGGCGCACCGGAGTACGCCATCACACCGACACCCACGGCCCCGGTCGCTCGCGGCGTACTGGGTGGGGACGGCAGGGCGAAGACGAGGTCGGGATAGACCTGATCGTCGGGGCCGGCCATACCCATCTGGCGGGCCGCGTCCAGGGACACCTGGTCGCGGAAGGAGCGGTAGGACGCGAGCTTGGCCGACTTCGCCAGAAGCCAGCCGGTCAGCCGCTGCCGGACAACCGTCGCCCCCGAACCGACGAACGCGACCTTGGTCCCGAACACCTTTCCGGCCAATGACATCACGAACTGTGAGTACGGCAGTTCCCAAGGCCGCTGCGGCAGGCTCGACTCCAGCACGCCCATTCCCGGAACGATCACCACATCGTGGCGTCGTACCCACGCCGGGATCCGCCAGGAGTCGACCAGTACGCCGACCCCGATCCGGGTGGCCGCCGTGCCGACGCGCAGCAGGCGCGATCGCGGCGGCCGCCGCGGTCCGTGCAGCCAGTTCAGCTGAGCGGCCGGCAGACCATAGCGCTCGGTCACCCGCTCAGGTCCGGAACACAGGCTGTCCAGCACCGCATCGGGCCGCTCCGCCTTCAGGTAGGCGAGCACGGCCTCGAGAGTCGCGTCGTTGCCGATGTTGCCGGAACCGAGCCGCCCGAACAGGCCGACCCGCGGCGGGTCGTCCGCCACCTCAACTCCCTTCCTGGCCGGCCACCACGGCGCGCACCGACAAGGCGTCGACGGCGCCGAAGTCCTCGATCGGCGGTGGACCGGACCGTCCGGGCAGACGCCGGGTGACCCGGCTCGCCAGCCAGCTGCGGATGTGGCGGTTGCACGCGCGCCGCTCGGCCGCCGACAGCGGTGCCCGGCGTACGGCGGCGAAGTAGCCCCAGATGTACTCGGCCACGAGCCGCGCCGGCGGGTGGATCAGCTTGTTGGACCGCCTGGGGTCGAGGTTGCGCGACCAGCTGCTGATGGTCGGGTTCGCCTGCAGCGCCCGGCCGTCGTGGTGGCGGCGGAAGTACAGCCACTCCGGCACCTCCAGGAACCGGCCGTGCAGCACGAGCTCGGCCATGAACACCTGGTCCGCGTGGTAGAAGCTGTCGTGCGGCGTCACGCGGCGCAGGACGTCCGCCCGGATCACGCCGTAGAAGTCGTCGGCCCGGATCGCCCCGGGCAGATCGCCGTCGAAGAGCATGCTGCGCAGTCGCTCGGGGGCGTCCGGCGCGTCCGTCCTCAGCGGGTAGTCCAGGGCCTGGATGACCTTGTCCTCACCGTCGATCGCGGCGGTGAAGGTGTGCGCCAGGATCGCATCCGGGTGCTCGTCCAGCAGGGCCACACAGCGGGCCACCAGATCGCGCGCCCACAGGTCGTCGCCGGACGCCCACTTGAACAGCTCGCCGTGACTCTTGCGGAAGACGAAGTCGTGGTGCGGCGCCGCACCGATGTTCCGCTCCTGCCGGTAGAACGTGATCCTCGGATCCTGCTTCGCGTAGGCACGGCAGATGTCGTCGGTGCCGTCCGTGGACGCGTTGCTGGACAGGATCAACTCGAAGTCGGTGTAGGTCTGGCCGAGGACAGCGTCGAGCGACTGGGCCAGGTACTGCTCACCGTTGTAGACCGGCAGCCCGATGCTCAGCCTGGGGCGAGTTGTCATGGCGTACTCCCAACTGGATCGACTGCCGTAGGTTGACCGGTCCGGTGCACCGGCCCGAGGAAGCGCGGAGATCTCGCGAGCACGACGACCGGCGCCGCCAGCAAGCCACCGCTGATCACGTCGGTGAACCAGTGCATCGACAGCAGCAGCAAGGACAGGCCCATCGTCAGCTCGATCACGACGACCAGGAGCCAGGCCCACAACGGCGGATGCTCGCTCAGCACCAGCAGAGCACCACCGAGTGAGACCAGCAGGACGACCATGTGCCCGGACGGAAAGGCACCGCCCAGCGAACTCGTGCCGCCGTGCGGGTCGGTGCGTTGGATGACGGCTTTGGAGATCACGGTGAGGAGGACGGCGATCGCCCCGAGCACGCCGACGTACCGGACCGGCCGCCAACTGCGTCGCCGGATCGCGGCGAACAGGCCGGCCGCGCCGAGCAGGGCGAGTGCGACCGCCGGCATCAGACCGTCGACCACGTTGCCGAAGATCAGTTGCCAGATGCCCCAGACGTCGTCGGGTCGGAACACCTGGCGCAACTGCGTGTCGATCCGGCCGGTCGCGTCGGCCGTGACCAGCACGGCGAGCACCAGGAAGGCCACCGTGCTGGCGATCGCCAGCAGGTGTGCCCACGTGAACCTCTTCAACAGCACAGGCGTCTCCTCAGGCGAACTTCCGGAAGACGGGCTGCACCGGCCGGCCGGGCAGGAACGCGGTCACGTCCTGGGCGTCGAGCGCCTGGCGGTAGACCGTGCAGGCCCGGGCGACGACCTCCACGGTCCGGTCGATGTCGGCTTCGGTCAGTGCGCTGCTGACCACGAACGACGGGCCGATCACGCCACCGAGGATCAGCTCGCGGAGGAAGAGCGTGCGATAGGGCTGCGACGGGGCAAGGTTCTCGTCGAGCGTTCCGAACACCAGGTTGCTGGCCCGGCCCCGGACGACCACATGATCCTGGACGCCGGCCGCCGCGGCGACCTCCCGGACGCCCGTGGCCAGTCGGTCGCCCAACCGATGCATCCGGTCGGTGATGCCTTCCTCGGCGTAGACGTCCATCACCGCGATGGCCGCGGCCAGTGCGTGTGTCTCGGCGCCGTGCGTGGTGGACAGCAGGAACACCCGCTCCCGGGTGTCCCGCAGACCGCCGAGTTCCATCAGGTCGCGCCGGCCGGCCAGGGCCGACACCGCGAAGCCGTTGCCCAGCGCCTTGCCGAACGTGGAGAGGTCGGGCGTCACGCCGTACAGGCCCTGGGCGCCGGCGGCCGACCAGCGGAAGCCGGTGATCATCTCGTCGAAGACCAGCAGCGCGCCGTGCCGGTGGGCGAGATCACGAAGGCCTTCCAGGTAACCGTCCGGCGGGTCGTGCTGGGTCGCCGCCTCGAGGATGAGGCAGGCCACCTCGCCGTTGTAGCGGCAGAGCATCTCCTCGGTCGCGGCCAGATCGCCGTACGGGAAGGACACCGTCAGCTCGGCGATCTCGTGCGGGATGCCCGCGGACATCGGCGTCCGGGCGATGAACCAGTCGTCGATCGAGAAGAACGCGTGGTCGGAGCAGATCGCCACCAGCGGGCGTCCGGTGATCGCCCGGGCCAGCTTCACCGCGGCGGTGGTGGCGTCCGAGCCGTTCTTGGCGAACTTCACCATCTCCGCGGTCGGCACCGACGTCAGGAACCGCTCGGCGGCCTCGAGTTCGACGATGCTCGGGCGGACGAAGTTGTTGCCCCGGTCGAGCTCGCGGCGGACCGCCTCGAGCACCTTGGGGTGCGCATGCCCGAGACTGACCGCGCGCAGGCCGGAGCCGTACTCGATGTACTCGTTGCCGTCGACATCCCAGACGTGGGCGCCCTCGCCGCGGGCGATCACCGGGGCCATCTCGGCCGGGTACTGGTCCTCGCCCTTGGCGTAGGTGTGGGCGCCGCCGGGGATCAGATCGTGCAGCCGTTTGTTGGCGGCGATCGAGTTGCGGAACGACTTCGTCATGACAGCCTCGCGGTGGCCTGGACGAGTGATGGCGCCGCCTTGTCCCGGTCGGACATCAGGCTGACCGGCAGCGGCCACGGAATGCCGAGGTCCGGATCGTCGAAGGCGATCGAGACGTCCTCGGACGGGTCGTGCGCGCGGTCGATGCGGTACGAGACGTCGGCCGGCTCGGTGAGCGCCTGGAAGCCGTGCGCGCAGCCGGCCGGCACGTAGACGGTCACCTGGTTGTCGCCGGTCAGGTCGAACGTCTCCCGGTTCCGGTACGTCGGGGAGTCCGGCCGGAGGTCGACGAGGACGTCGAACACCGCGCCGTACGAGCAGCGCACGAGCTTCGCCTCGCCCTTGCCGGACCGGGTATGCATGCCCCGGACGACGCCACGTCGCGAACGCGAGATGCTGTCCTGGATGAAGGCGTCCGGGTCGAGACCGGCCTTGGCGATCACGTCGCGGTCGAAGGTGCGCGAGAAGAACCCGCGCTCGTCACGGTGCGGTGCCGGCCGGAAGAGCAAAGCGCCGGCGATGTTGGTTACCTCGATGATCTCCATGGGTCAGTGCCCCCTCTCGTGCGGTTCGGGGAGCGGGACGAGGTACGTCGTACCCCAGCCGCCGTCGGACTCCAGCTGGTTGATGATCTCGTCGGCGATGTCCCAGGTGAGGACGAGGACCACGTCCGGCTTGGCCGCCTTGAGCTCCTCGATCGGGCGGATCGGGACCATGCAGCCACCGGGGATCCGGCGGCCGTGCTTGCCCGGCGCGAGATCGACGGTGAACGGCAGCAGGTCCGTCGTCACCTTGCTCAGGCCGAGCAGCACCGGCGCCTTGGACGGTGCGCCGTACCCGAGGACTGTGCGGCCGGCGGCCTTGTGCCGAGCCAGCTCGTCGTGCAGCGCTCCCGCTGCGTGCCATGCGGCTTCCTGCAGGCTGCCGAGTTGGACCTCGTCAGCGATGCCCGCGGCGTCCTCGTCCTCCAGTACGACGTCGACGGAAGCATCCGGCTTCGCGCCCGCGGTGTGCCGCAGCATCACCATCAGGCTGCCGCCGTACATGTCGACCTGTTTGACCGACTCGACCGCCAGGCCGTGCAGCGCGGCAACGTTCTGCAGCGCCCGCAGCGAGACGTACGCCCAGTGACCGTGCCGGATCGTGTCGAACTGGTTGCCGACGAACAGCGGCAGCAGGTGGTGGAACTCCATCACCAGCAGCCCGCCCGGCGCCAACCGCTCCGCCCGCAGCTTGAGCATCTCGCCGTACTGCGGTTCGTGGACGATCCCATGCACGTCGACAACGAGGTCGGCCCGCTCGCCATCCCCCGCCGTCCGGCAGCCGGCGCTGTGCAGGTGCTCGAGCCAGGATCCCCCGTGGGGACTACCGAACTCGAACACCACCCCACCGCTCAGTTCCGGGTAGTCGCTGAGGATCTCCTTGACCGAGGTCTCCGCGTGCGCGCGGCTGGTCGCCGATTCGACGGCCAGAGGCTCCTCCGCGACCTGCGCCTCGACCGGACCGAGCTGCACCAGCGTGCACTCCCGGCACAGCCAGAGCGCCAGCGGCCAGCGCGGATCCGGCCCCGGCTCGTCCGCGCGCGGGAAGTGGTCGGCGCACGGCTGCTCGCCGAGATCCACCACGGGGACGACGTTCTGCCCCGCGCACCCACGACACTGGAAGCTCACTGCATCCCCCTCGATCACCATGTCAGCGTGGCTTTACCCGTGGTGAAGGCCTCTGCGTACGGCGCCCGGCACTCCATGCCACGCAGCCGGGCCAGCCCGGCGAACACCTCTTCGTCGAACCAGTCGTGCGGGACCTGGGACGGGTACGCCTTGTGCAGCAGCGCGATCTTGTCGCGCAGCTGCTCCTCGGTGAGTTCGACGTACAGCCACGGCCGGCTGAGGTCGCCGTCCCACTTGGGGATCTCGTAGTGCAGCACCAGGTGGTTGCGCCACACCGTCGGTGCCAGCTCGGCGATCAGCCGGTGGTCCTGGTGCGCGTCATGTTTGCTCGGGGCAAGCACAACGTCGGGACGACGGCTCCCTCGAGCCGTTGCCTCCAGCAACTCCTTGGTCTGGTTCCAGTACGCCGGCAACCGTCCGTCCGGCAGCTCGGCCGAGGTCACGGTCACCTCGCACTCGGGCAGGAACAGCTCCGCCGCGCGGCGGGCCTCCTCCAGGCGCAGCGGCGTACCGGTCGCGATGACGAACTCGGCGGTCAGCTCCGGCACCGACTCCGCCAGCTTGAGCAGTGTGCCGCCGCAGGCGATCTCGATGTCGTCCGGATGGGCGCCGAGGGCGACCAGGTGGACCGGCCCGTCGATCAGGCCGAGCTGGAACGGGAGCATCAGATCGCCACCACCGTCGCGCCCTTGTCCAGCACCCGGCCGTTGTGCCCGCGGTTCTCGTGGCTCCACAGCGCCCACGGCTTCTTGCCGGACCGGTACAGCTCCTCCAGTTGGCTGCGTTCCTTGAGCGTGTCCATCGGCGCCCAGAACCCGTGGTGCGGGATCGCCTCGAGCTTGCGCATCGCGGCCAGCCGCGGGAACGCGTCGCCGACCAGGTCCTCGTCCTCGTGCAGGACGTCGAAGATGTCCTTCTTGAGGACGAAGTACCCGCCGTTGATCCACGCGTTCAGGTCGGCCGCCGACCGCAGCCCGGTGATCCGTGAGTCGTTGTCGAACTCGACCACATGGAAGGACGCCTGCGGCGGCACGGCGAGCAGGCTGGCGGTGACGTCGCTGGTCATCACGTGGTCGACGATCTTGTCCATCGGCGCGTCGGTGAGCACGTCGCCGTAGTTCGCCAGGAACGCGTCGTCGTCCTCGAGGTACGGCCGGACCCGGCGCAGCCGCTCACCGATGCTGGTGTCGATCCCGGTGTCGACGAAGGTGATCTTCCACTCGCTGATGTCGGAGTCGAGCAGCTCGATCCGCTGCCCGCCCTTCGTCATCACGAAGTCGTTGGAGACCGTCTCCTCGTAGCGCAGGAAGTACTCCTTGACCGCGGACCCCCCGAAGCCCAGGCACAGGATGAACTCGGTGTGGCCGAAGTGCGCGTAGTACCGCATCACGTGCCACAGGACCGGCCGGTCGCCGATCGTCATCATCGGTTTCGGCGCGGAGTCCACCCCGCTGCGCATCCGCAGCCCGAACCCCCCGCAGAAGATCACGACCTTCATGTTGGTTCCTTCCCCCCAGGTCGTTCAGAGCCCAATACGATTCAAAGCACAGTGAGACGCGGGATGGGTACGACGAACTTCGCGCCCCACTCCCGTGCGTAGCCGAGCTGGTGGACGATCTCCGCGCGCAGGTTCCACGGCAGGATCACGATGTAGTCGGGGCGCGTCTCGGCCAGCCGCTCCGGCGCGTGGATCGGGATGTGCGTGCCGGGCAGGAACATCCCGTGCTTGTGCGGGCTGCGGTCCACCGTGTAGGGCAGCAGGTCCTCGCGGATGCCGCAGTGGTTGAGCAGCGTGTTGCCCT
Source organism: Kribbella shirazensis (assembly GCF_011761605.1). Taxonomy (GTDB): domain Bacteria; phylum Actinomycetota; class Actinomycetes; order Propionibacteriales; family Kribbellaceae; genus Kribbella; species Kribbella shirazensis. The sequence goes on from NZ_JAASRO010000001.1 coordinate 6,603,514, forward strand.
TGCCCGGAGCGCCGTACCCGGCGACGAACTTGCCGTCGCGGCGCGCCTGGACCAGGAACTCGAGCAGGTCGGACTTGATCGTGAACACCTCGTCGGCGAAGCCCAGGTGGCCCTCGACGCTGTGCAGGCCGGCGTCCTGCTCGTCCTGCAGCACCTTGCCGACGAGCTCGGTCGCCTCCCCCGCGGTCTCGGTCGGCGTCGAGAACACCCGCAGCGATCCGCCGTGGCTCTGCAGTTCCTGGACGTCGACGACCGTCAGGCCTGCCTTCTGCAGGGCGAGCGCGGCGGTCTTCAGCGTCAGGTACGAGTAGTGCTCGTGGTAGATCGTGTCGTACTGGCGGTTCTCGATCAGCCGGAGCAGATGCGGGAACTCCAGCGACACCAGGCCGTCGTCCTTCACCAGCGCCCGCAGGCCCTTCGCGAAGTCGACGATGTCCGGGACGTGCGCGAACACGTTGTTGCCGACGACAAGGTCCGCCTGGCCGTGCCGGGCCGCCGCGTCGGTGCCGGTCGCCTCGCCGAGGAAGTAGCTCTCGGTGCGGATGCCCTTCTCGTTCGCGATCTTCGCGATGTTCGCGGCCGGCTCGATGCCGAGCACCGGGATGCCGAGCTTCGCCGCGTGCTGCAGCAGGTAGCCGTCGTTGCTCGCGGCCTCGACGATCAGGCTCTCGGCGCCGAGATCGAGCCGCTCCTGCATGTCGACGACGAAGCGGCGCGCGTGCTCGACCCAGCTGGTCGAGTACGACGAGAAGTACAGGTAGTCGGTGAAGACGTCGTCCGCCGCGACGTACGCCGGGAGCTGGACGAGCAGGCAGCTGTCACAGATCCGGACGTGCAGCGGGTAGAACGTCTCACCGCTCTCGAGCTGGTCCGCGCGCAGGAAGCTCTCGCACGGCGGCGACATCCCGAGGTCGACGAACGTCGTGGTCAGTGGTTCGCCGCAGAGACGGCATGCTGCGTCCACCATCACTGCATCTCCTTCGGGCCTGGGAACTGTGCGTCCGTCTGGCGGCGCAGCTGTCCGTCGACGAGGCCGGCCGACAGCAGTTGCTGGATCCGGCGCAGGCGGACGAACTGGGCCGAGTTGAAGTCGTCGAGCGTGAGGCCGTGGCGCTGGTAGGCGTCGTACAACTCGTCGACGCCCTTGCGAACCGACCACTGGAGCTTCAGGTCCGGGAACGTGTCGTTGAGCTTGCCGAAGTCGACCTTGTAGTTGCGCAAGTCCGGTCCGGCGCCGTCGGCGATCGACAGTGTCGAGCCCGGTACGGCGTCGCGGACCATCTCGGCGATGTCGCGGACCTGGACCACGTCCTCGGAACGGCCGACGTTGAACGCCTCGTCGTGGACCGTCTCGCGCGGCGACTCCAGTACCTCCAGGAACGCGCGGCTGATGTCCTCGATGTGCACGAGCGGCCGCCACGGGGTGCCGTCGCTCTCCAGGCGGACCTGTCCGGAGGTCAACGCGATCGCGGTCAGATTGTTGACAACAATGTCCAGCCGCAGCCGCGTCGAGGCGCCGTACGCCGTCGCGTTCCGCAGGTACGTCGGGCTGAACGCGTCGTCGGCGAGCTTGGACAGCTCCTGCTCGGCCAGCGCCTTCGTCTCGCCGTACGGCGTGACCGGGAACATCTCGGCGTCCTCGGCGACGGCCTCCGACCCCGCCGCGCCGTACAGACTGCACGACGACGCGAACAGGAACCGCTCGACACCGGCGTCCTTGGCGGCCCGGGCGACGTTGAGCGTGCCGTCCAGGTTCACCGAGTACGTCGCGGCCTTGTCGAGGTTGCCGAGCGGGTCGTTCGACAGGGCGGCCAGACAGACCACCGCGTCGTACCCCTCGAGCTCACGCGCCGTGACGTCCCGCATGTCCCGCGGCACCCGCGCACCGACCGGCTCCGGTCCACCGAGCAGGTCGCATCCCTCGTACAGCCCGGTGTCCAGCCCGTCGACCTGATGCCCGGCTGCCCGCAGGAACGGCACCATCACCGCCCCGATGTATCCCCGATCCCCGGTGACCAGAACCCTCATCCGACATCCCCTCACCCCAGCCAGCACCCGTCGCCCAATACAGATCACCGGACGGGCGTCTTGATACAGCCAATTTCGGGCGGTGTGTATCAGGAGGTCCCCGCCGGCGCTCTCAATGGCGCTGTGGACGTGGGACAGCCGCGTCATGAGCCTGTGGGGGGCGTTATGAAAGTTGCCGTGTTCGGCTTGGGGTATGTGGGGTCGGTGACGGCGGCTTGTCTGGCTGCTGCGGGGCACGATGTGTGGGGGGTGGATGTCGACACCGCCAAGGTCGACCCGATCACCCAGGGGCACAGCCCGGTCGTCGAACCGGGGCTCGACGAGCTGGTGGCGGCCGGGGCGACCTCGGGGCGGTTGCACGCGACGACGGATCCGCGGCTCGCGCTCGAGGAGGCGGATGTCTCGCTGATCTGTGTCGGTACGCCGTCCACGCCGGCGGGCAGTACCGATCTCACCTACATCAAGCGCGCGGTGCGCGACATCGCCGAGGCGGCGCGGGTCGTCGTCCGGCCGGCGTCCGGATTCCACAGCATCGTCGTCCGCAGTACGGTCCCGCCGGGCACGGTCGACGAGGTGGTCGCGCAGGTGCTGAGCGAGGTACCGCCGCCGGAGGGGCTCACGTTCGGTACGGCGATGTGCCCGGAGTTCCTGCGCGAAGGATCGGGCCTGGCGGACTTCTACGCGCCGCCGTTCGTCGTCGTCGGCACCCGGAACCCGAAGGTCGGCACCGCTCTGACCGACCTGTTCAAGTTCCTGGACGCCGACGTGCAGATTGTCGACGTTCGCACGGCGGAGGCGCTCAAGTACGCCTGCAACGCGTTCCACGCCACCAAGGTCTCGTTCGCGAACGAGATGGGCCGGATCTTCCGGCACTTCGCCGTGGACTCGCGCGAGGTGATGAAGATCTTCGTGCAGGACACCAGCCTGAACATCTCGCCGTACTACCTGAAGCCCGGCTTCGCGTTCGGCGGCTCCTGCCTGCCGAAGGACCTGCGCTCGGTCCTGCACCTCGCGCGGACCAACGACACCGAACTCCCGCTGCTCGCCGGCGCGCTCGCCACCAACGAACGCAGCGTCCGCGACGTCGTCGACCGTGTGATCGCCGGCCCCGGCCGCGAGATCGCGCTGCTCGGCCTGAGCTTCAAGCACGCCACCGACGACCTGCGCGAGAGCCCGAACGTCGAACTCGCCGAACGGCTGATCGGCAAGGGCTACAACCTGCGGATCTACGACGCGATCGTGAATCCCACCCGCCTCGTCGGCGCCAACCTGCGCCATGTCCAGTCCAAACTCCCCCACCTGCAGCGGGTCCTCACCGACGACCCGCATGCGGCGCTGGCCGGCGCCGACCTGGCCATCGTCTCGGCCACGGACGCCGGCGCGGTCAACGCGCTGCTGGACACGCCACCGGCGCGGATCATCGACCTGAGCGGGCGGCTCGGCGCCGATGTCGAGGCACTCCACGGATACGAAGGAGTGGGCTGGTGAGCGGTCCGCGGGTACTGATCATCATCCAGAACCTCTGGGTCCCGTTCGACCGGCGCGTCTGGCTCGAGTGCCGCGCGCTGGTGGCGGCCGGGTACGACGTGACGGTGGTCTGCCCGAAGGGTCCGGGCGATCCGTCGTACGAGGTCATCGACGGCGTGACCGTGCACAAGTACAAGGCGTACGCGCCGGGCGGCAGCAAGATCAGCTTCGTCTGGGAGTACGCGTCCTCGTTCCTGCTGACGCTGCGCCTGGTGTTCCGGGCCCGCAAGGCCGGCCGGTTCAAGGTGCTGCAGGCGTGCAACCCGCCGGACATCTTCTGGCCGATCGCGATGCTGCTGCGGCGCCTGGACGGCACGAGGTTCGTGTTCGACCACCACGACCTGTGCCCCGAGCTGTTCCAGTCGCGTTTCGGCGGCACGACGAGCCTGCCGTACAAGGGCTTGCGCTTCCTGGAGCGGATGACGCATCGTCAAGCCGACCACGTGATCTCGACCAACGACTCGTACCGCCGGATCGCGATCACGCGCAGTGGCAAGGCGAACCACGACGTGACCGTGGTCCGCACCGGGCCGGACCCGGACAAACTGCTCCGCGGCGCAGCGGACGAGTCGCTGCGCCGCGGTCACAAGTACCTGGCGACGTACATCGGGGTGATGGGCCCGCAGGACGGCGTCGACATCGTCGTCCGCGCGGCGGATCATATTGTCAACAATCTCGGCCGGACCGACATCGCCTTCACGCTGATGGGCGGCGGCGACTCGTTCGACGACGTGGTCGCGTTGCGGGACGAGCTCGGGCTCGGTGAGCACGTCGAGTTCACCGGCCGCGTCCCGGACGAAACCGTGCGCGCGGTGATGTCGACCGCGGACCTCGGCCTGTCGCCGGATCCGAAGAATCCGCTCAACGACGTGTCGACCATGAACAAGACCATGGAGTACATGGCGTTCGAGCTCCCGGTCGTCGCCTTCGACCTGGTCGAGACCAAGGTCTCCGCCGCGGACGCCGCCGTGTACGTCGAGCCGAACGACGTCGCGCAGTACGGCGAGGCGATCGTCGCCCTGCTCGACGACGAGGTCCGCCGGCGCCGGATGGGCAAGCTCGGCCGCGAACGCGTCGAGCAGGTGCTCGCGTGGAAGCACCAGCAGAAGGCGTACCTCGAGGTGTACGACCAGCTCACCGGGCACGTCAGCCATCTCGGCGACGTGCGCGGTCTCCACAACGCGACGGGATCCTGACGGTGTGCGGCATCGCCGGCTGCTACCAGCAGCGGGACGGTTTCGCCCTCGCCGAGGCAATGAGCGACCGGATCGCCCATCGCGGTCCGGATGCCGACCGGGTGTACGCCTTCGACGAAGGTGACGTCCGCGCCTACCTCGCGCATCGCAGATTGTCGATCATCGACTTGTCGGCGGCCGCGGACCAGCCGTTCAGTAAGCGCGGTCTGACGATCTGCTACAACGGCGAGCTCTACAACTACAAGGAGCTGCGGGCCGAGCTGTCGAAGTCGGGTGTGCACTTCCGGACGAACGGCGACACCGAGGTCGTCCTGGAGGCGTGGCGCCGGTGGGGTCCGGACGCACTCACGCGGTTCCGCGGCATGTTCGCGTTCGCGATGCTCGACGAGGAGAGCGGCAGCCTGTACCTGGCCCGCGACCCGCTCGGCATCAAGCCGCTGTACTTCCTGCGCCGCCAGGACGGCGTGGTCTTCGCGTCCGAGCTGAAGGCGATCGTCACCGCGGTCGGCTCCGAGCTACGGACCGACCCTGGCGCGTTGATCGCGTCGATGCTCTATTACTGGCTGCCGGAGCAGCGCTGCGCGATCGACGGCGTGGAGAAGTTGCCGCCGGGATCGTGGGCAGAGTTCCGCCCCGACGGCGGCAGCCGGCACGAGACGTACTGGCGGGTGACCGAGGTCGCGACCGAGGCGGCGGCCGGCCCGCGCGCCGACCTGCGCCAGGTGATCGAGGAATCGGTTGCCGCGCACCTCGTCGCCGACGTACCGGTGTCGACGTTCCTCAGCGGCGGGCTGGACTCGAGTCTCGTCACGGTGCTCGCGAAGCAGATGGATCCCGGGATCGACTCGTACACGATCACGTTCCGCGCGCAGGACCAGAAGCTCGAGGCGATGCCCGAGGACGCGATCTACGCGCGCAAGCTGGCGCGGCAGTTCGGCATCGACCTGCACGAGATCGAGATCGCGCCGGACGTCGTCGAGCTGCTGCCGAGGATTGTCGACATTCTGGACGAGCCGATCGGCGACCCGGCCGCGATCAACACCCTGCTGATGTGCGACACCGCGCGGGACGCCGGCGTGAAGGTGCTGCTGTCCGGGATGGGCGCCGACGAGCTGTTCGGCGGGTACCGCAAGCACCTCGCGTGTGTGATGGGAGCGCAGTACCAGAGGCTTCCCGGCGTACTGCGCAACGGTGTGGTCGGTCCCGCGGTACGGCGGCTCCCGGTGACCGTGAACGGTCGCGGACTGCGGTACGCGCGCTGGGCGAAGCGGTTCGAGACGTTCGCGAACCTGCCCGAGGAGACCGCGTTCCGGCGCAGCTACACGATGTACGACGCGGACCAGCTGGCCGGCCTGATCAGTCCTGACCTGGAGCCGTACGTCGGGAAGCTGCTCGGCGAGCACGCCGACATCTACCACGACACGACGCTCGACGACCACGTGAACCGGATGTGCCTCGCGGACTCGCGGATGTTCCTGCCCGGGCTCAACCTGGCGTACACGGACCGCGCGAGTATGGCGGCGTCGACCGAGGTACGGACGCCGTTCGTCGACCCGGTCGTGGCACGCGCGGCGTTCTCGATCCCGGGCAGCGAGAAGATCCACCGCCGGGTCAGCAAGCTGGCGTTGAAGAAGGCGGCCGAGGCGTGGCTGCCGAAGGAGATCATCTACCGGCCGAAGGCGTCGTTCAGTGCGCCGCTGCGGGCGTGGGTGCGCAACGACCTGCGGGAGCTGGTCGACGACGTACTGCTGCGCGGGGAGCTGGTCGGGAGCGGGTTCTTGCGGCAGGACGCCGTACAGAAGCTGGTCGACGACGAGCGGGCCGGGCGGGAGGACTACTCCAAGCAGCTGTGGCAGTTGCTGACGCTGGAGACCTGGACCCGGCACGTGCGGTCCCTGGGCGTGACCATCACCTCGAGCTGAAGGACGACATGAAACAGGTTGCACAGAACTACAAGTCCGGTGAGCTGACGGTGCTGGACGTGCCTCCGCCTACCTGTGCGCCCGGCGGTGTGCTGATCCGGTCGCTGTACTCGCTGATCTCCACCGGGACAGAGCTGATGAAGGTCGGCGAGGCGAAGCTGTCGCTGATCGGTAAGGCGAAGGCGCGCCCGGACCAGGTGCGGAAGGTGCTGGACACCGTCTCGCAGCAGGGTGTGGCGAGCACCTACAAGAAGGTGATGAACAAGCTCGACTCGTACACGCCGCTCGGGTACTCGCTGTGCGGTGTGGTGGTCGAGGTGGGGGCTGGTGCGGAGGAGTTCAGTGTCGGGCAGCTGGTCGCGGCGGCGGGGAACGAGTACGCGCTGCATGCGGAGTACAACTGGGTGCCGTTGAACCTGTGCGTGCCGGTGCCGGACGGCGTACCGCCTGAGCAGGCCGCGTTCTCCACGGTCGGCGCTATCGCGATGCAGGGTGTGCGGCAGGCCGAGGTGCAGCTGGGTGACACGGCTGTGGTGATCGGGTTGGGCCTTGTCGGGCAGCTGGTTGTGCGGTTGCTGGTTGCGGCCGGGGTGCGCGTGTACGGGATCGACACGGTCGAGGACCGGTGCCGGATGGCGGAGAAGGCAGGGGCGTTGCACTGCTCGTCGCCGGACGAGGCGGGGGTGGCGTCGCTCGAGCGTGCGCTGCTGGAGGCGTCGAACGGTCTCGGCGCGGACCACATCCTGCTGGCCGCCGGCGGTCACTCCAACGGTCCGGTCGAGACAGCGGCGCGGCTGGCGCGGGACCGGGCGCGGGTCGTCGACATCGGCAAGACGAAGCTGGACCTGCCGTGGAACGCGTACTACGACAAGGAGCTGGACGTCCGGTTCTCGCGGTCGTACGGCCCGGGGCGGTACGACGACCGGTACGAACTGCAGGGCATCGACTACCCCGCCGGCTACGTCCGCTGGACCGAACGCCGCAACCTGGCCTGCTTCATCGACCTGATCGCCCGCGAACAGATCGACGTGGCGTCCCTGATCGCCAACACCTTCCCGATCGCCGACGCCACCGCCGCCTACCAGCAACTCAGCACCGGCTCCCTCCCCGGCGTCGGCTTCCTCTTCGAATACCCGAACCTGCAGACAGAGGTGGTCGAGGCGACTGCCCCGCCCGGGCAGCGGGAGACCGTTGGTCAGGCGGCTCCGGTTGGGGTTGTTCGGGTTGGGTTCGTGGGAGCCGGGAACTACGCGTCGAGCATGCTGCTTCCTCATCTGCAGAAGGATGAGCGTGTGGTGCTGGGGCGGGTGGCTACCAACAAGTCCTTGTCAGCGGCCAACGCGCAGCGCAGGTTCGGGTTCCTCGACGTGGCTACCGACTCGCAGGCTGTGCTGTCGGACGACAGTCTGGACGCGGTCTTCGTCGTCACGCGGCACAGTTCGCACGCCGAGCTGGCCTGCCGGGCGCTCGAGACCGGGAAGGCCGTGTTCGTCGAGAAGCCCCTCGCGCTGACCGACGACGAGCTGGACCGGATCGTCGCCACAGTGGATGCCACCGGCAACGACCGCCTGATGGTCGGCTTCAACCGCCGGTTCGCACCGCTGCTCACGGACCTGAAGACGCGCTTCGGCGACCCCGGCGGCAACTTCTCGCTCCGCTACCTGGTGAACGCGGGCAAGCTCGACTCCACCAGCTGGTATCTCGACGCCGGCAAGGAAGGCTCCAGGTTCGCGGGCGAAGGCGGCCACTTCATCGACACCCTGACCTGGTGGCTGGACAGCCTCCCGACCGAGGTGTACGCCGTCCCGGGGCCCGACGCCGGCGATGTCTTCGTCACGCTGAGGTTCGCGAACGGCTCCGTCGGCACCATCACCTACGTCGGCGGCGGCAACGCGCGCTTCCCGAAGGAGACGATCGACATCACCGGCGGGGGCCGCAACGCCCGCTTCGACAACTTCCAGAGCGCGTCGGTGTGGACCGGGCGCAAACCGTCCACTCGCAAGTCCCGCAGTACCGACAAGGGCCAGCGCACCGAGCTCGAACGCTTCGTCGCCGCGGTGAAGTCCGGTGGCCCGATGCCGATCCCGTTCGACGCGCTGGTCGCCACCACCCGCGCCACCATCGCGGTCGACCGCAGCCTGGCGAGCGGCAAGCCGGAGAAAGTGTGAGCCGCCAGCCTCTGGGCTGGTACGTCCGCCGCCTGCGCCGGATGTCCCCCACCGAACTCATCTGGCGCGCCCGCGACACCGGACGCCGTACTGCCTGGGCCTACCAACAGGTCCGGCCCGGGCAGGACGGAAAAACCGACCTCCCACTGCGTAACGAGCGGACCTTCCGTACGACGCTCTCACCGCACACCGCGTGCGACGTACCGAACGACGCCCGCAAAGCCGTCATCGAACAGGCCGACGCCATCATGGCCGGCAAGCTCGAGGTCCTCGGAGTCGACCGCACGGACCTGACCGCACCGGACTGGTTCCGTGACCCCGTCACGGGCCGCCGTTCCGACCCGTCGCAGTACGTCTTCAAACTGAACCACCGCAACGAACAAGCGGTCGGCAACATCAAGCAGGTGTGGGAGCTGTCCCGCCACCATCACCTGACCCAGTTGGCGGCCGCCTGGTACCTGACCCACGACGACCAGTACGCCGAACGCGTCGCCGACCACCTGAACGACTGGTGGCGCAGCAACCCGTTCCTCTCCGGCGTGCACTGGGCGAGCGGGATCGAGGTCGGCCTCCGCCTCATCAGCTGGACGTGGATCCGCCGACTGCTGAACGACTGGCCCGAGATCACCGACCTCTTCGAGCACAACGAACTGGCGCTGCAGCAGCTCTACTGGCACCAGCGCTACCTGGCCGCGTTCCAGAGCCACGGCTCTTCCGCCAACAACCACGTGATCGCAGAGGCCGCCGGACAACTCGTCGGCGCCTGTGCGTTCCCCTGGTTCACCAAGAGCGACCGCTGGCGCGCAGACGCCGCAGCCCTGCTGCAGAAGCAACTCGACGCCAACACCTTCCCCTCAGGTGTCAACCGCGAGCTGGCCACCGACTACCACCGCTTCGTCTCAGAACTCGGCCTGTACGCAGCTCTGGAGGCGGACGCCGCCGACCACCCGCTCAGCGAGCAGACGTGGGCCCTCCTCACCCGCACCCTCGATGCGGCCGCAGCGATCGTCGACACTCGTCTGCGTCCACCACGCCAAGGTGACGACGACGAAGGCATGGTCCTCGTCCTCGACCCACCAGATGCCAGCACCTGGTCGGCGTACCTCTCCCTGGGCGCCGCTGTCGTAGGTAAAGCACCCTGGTGGCCGGACAGTCCGCGTACGGCGACCTCAGTCATCGTCGGCGCACTGGCGAAAGCCCGGCATACGGACCGCCCGGCTGAGCGACCGGACCACTTCAGCGACGCCGGTCTGACGATTCTGCGCAGTCGCGCCAGTGTCGACGGAGGTGGCGGCCCGGAGATCTGGTGCCGTGCAGACGCCGGTCCGCACGGTTTCCTCTCCATCGCCGCCCACGCTCACTCCGACGCGCTGTCCCTCGAGGTGCGCGTCGACGGCGTCGACGTCCTCGCTGACCCGGGGACGTACTGCTACCACGGCGAAGAGGAGTGGCGCGACTACTTCCGCTCCACCATCGCCCACAACACCGTCGAAGTGGACCGCACCGAGCAGTCCACCTGGGGCGGCCCGTTCCTCTGGCTGCGCGGGGCAACAGGCACGGTACTTCGCTACGACGCGACCACCTGGGAGGCCGAGCACGACGGCTACGCGCCCATAACGCACCGACGCACCGCCATACTCGACCACGGCCTGCTGCGCGTCGAGGACCAACTGGACGGCACGGTCGACGTACGGATCGCGTGGCATCTCGGGCCGCAGGTGACAGTCGAGCTGGATGGCGCGACCGGTCGGCTGACGTGGCCGGCCGGCTCCGCGGTCGTCGAACTGCCGGCCGGACTGACCTGGACCGCGCACTCCGGTGGCGACGATCCGTTACTGGGCTGGTACTCACCGCGCTTCGGTCGCAAGGTGCCGACGACGACGCTGATCGGTTCCGGTGTCCTCGGGCCGGACTCCGCCGCGATCAGCACCTTTCAATTCCGGTCCTGACCGGAGCCGTTGTATCAGCGTCCGTTCCCGGCCCTCTATAACTCCGAACCGATCGTGACGTTCGACTGGAGGGGTCCTGCCTGTGAGCGCACAGCAGCTCGACGTCAAGAAGTCCTGGCGAGCCATCCGGCGGGACCGCCTGCTCATCGTCGCCATCGCGTCGATCGGCCTGGTGGCCGGTGTCGCGTACGCCTTCGCACAACCGCCGATGCACACGGCCTCGTCGATGGTGGTCCTGCCACCGCCGCCTTCGGCCGATCCGGAGAAGGCGACCGGCACGCAGAGCGTCGAGACGCAGGTCTTCATCGCCGAGAGCGCCCCGGTGCTGCACAGCGCCGGGCAGAACCTGTCGCCCGCGCTGTCCACCGAGGTGGTTCGCAGCCGAGTCACCGTCACCGCGGTCACCGACGACATCATCCGGATCGATGCGAAAGGCACCTCGGCCGGGCAGGCGATCCAGTTGGCCAACGCGATGTCCGAGATCTACCTGGTCTTCATCACCACCGGCCAAGGGCTTCCCGGCGACCTCGGTAAGAAGACCGGTGCCCGGGTCCTGGAGGAGGCCACCAGCGCCCGCGGCGGCAGCATGGTCCTGCACTCCGGGATCTACGGTGGGCTGGGGGCCCTGCTGGCCGCGATCGCCGCCGCGATCGGCGTGCTGATCCGGGCTCGCGGCGACCGTCGGCTCCGGCTGCGCGACGAGGTCGCCGACGCCGTCGGACTACCGGTGCTCGCGTCCGTCTCGTCGTACCGGGCGGTCGATCCGTCCGACTGGGCGCAGCTGCTCAACCGCTACGCTCCGTCGGCCGTGGACGCCTGGAGCCTGCGCAAGATCCTGCATCATCTGAACCTGGACCTGAAGGCCGGTCCGGCCTCACTGACCGTCATCTCGTTCGCCGACGACGACAAGGCCCGCCCGCTGGGCCCGCAGCTGGCCGCGTTCGCCACCTCGATCGGCATCTCCACCGCGATCGTGGTCGACAAGCACACCGAGAGTCCGCCCGGTTCGGTGTCCCTCGACATCCACCTGGTCCTGGTCGATCGGGACGCCCCGCACCTGGACGGCAGCACCCGGACCACCAGCACGATCGTAGCCCTGTCGGCCGGCACCGTGACCGCCGAGGAACTCGCCCGGCTGGCCGTCGCGACCGCTGCGGACGACCGCACCATCGACGGTCTGGTCGTCACCGATCCCGACCCGTTCGACCGCACCATCGGCCGGGTCTCGCAGTCGCAGCGCCGCTCGAGCTCGCGACTGCCCACGCTACTCACCGGCACAGCGAGGCGGACCCGATGAGCAACCAACCCTATTCCGAGCCGCTGGACGCGAACACCGCGGGCTGGAGCGACGACGACGACCTGTACGCCGACGAGCCGTCGACCGCCTTCCCGCCCGACAGCCTGGTCACGTTCCGCTTCCTGCGGGACGCGGTCAAGCGGCACTCGCGGATCTGGCTGGTGCTCGCGCTGATCGGCCTGGCCGGTGGTCTGTCGATGGGCGCCGTAATCCCGCCGGGGCACACGTCGGCGGCCCGCATGCTGATCACCACCCGGGAGGGCGAGGACCCGACCAAGGCGATGGCGACCGAGATCAGCCTGGCCACGACCCGGACCGTCGCCGAGCGGACGATCTCGCTGCTGAAGCTGCCGGACACCCCGGACGGGTTGCTGGAGCGGTACACCGCAACCGCACTGACCGACCGGGTGCTGGAGATCAAGGCGACCGCCAAGACCACTGAGCAGGCGACCCGGCTGGCCACCGTGGTGGCGCAGACGTACCTGATCTTCCGCAAGGAGCAGATCGCGCTGCAGTCCGCGCCGCTGGCCCGCGACCTGGCCGCCGCCCAGGCCGAGCTGACCATCGCCAAGCAGGGGGTCATCGCGACCGGTGACAACCCGGACGAGCTGCGGCGGCCGACCGCTCCAGCGGCGGTCAAGTACATCGCCGCCAACGACAAGGTGCAGTTCGTCGGGCAGCAGGTGCTGGACCAGAACGTCGCGGCCTCGAAGATGAACAGCAGCCGGATGCTCGACGCACCTGCGCCCGTACTGACCTCGGCGAAGCGGTTGCTGGCGATCCAGGCCGGCACCGGATTGCTGGCCGGCCTGTTCCTCGGCATCGGTTTCGTCATCGTCCGCGCGCTGATCTCCGACCGGTTGTGGCGGCGGCAGGACATCGCCCGGACGCTGGGCGCCCGGGTCCGCCTCAGCACCGGCAAGCCGCCGCGCCGGCAGTGGATCCCGTTCGCCCGCCGGCTCCGCAGGCACCAGCAGCACCATCCCGAGATCGAACTGCTGGTCCGGCACCTCGACCAGCGCATCATCTGGACGAAGCGGCCGACCCCGGCGCTGGCCGTGATCAGCGTCGACGACGTCCGGGCCTGCGCGATCGCGGTGGCCTCGCTGGCCTACTCGCTGGCCGAGTCCGGCAAGAACGTCCTGGTCGCCGATCTGACCGGGACCGGCCTGCTCGCGGGCAAGCTGGGCGTGACCGACATCGGTACCCGGGACTCGCAGTTCAGCGAGCCGAGCCGGCGGATCACCGTGTACCTGCCCGATCCCGACGGCGGTCCGGCCGAGGGCTGCTACCTGCGCTTGGGCGACAACAACCGGCCGGGCGGCTCCGGTGACATCTCCCTCGACGCCGCATGGGACGTCGCCGACGTCGTCCTGAGCCTGGCCACGCTGACGCCGGCCCTCGGCGCGGACCACCTGGGCAGCTGGGCCTCCCGGGCGGCTGTCGTGGTGACCGCCGGACGGTCGTCGACCGGCAAGGTCCGGGCCACCGGCGACATGGTCCGGCTGGCCGGCCTGGAGATCGACACCGCCGTGGTACTGAACGCGGACAAGACCGACGAGGGCGTCGGCGTCATCGAGGCCGAGAGCTCGCCCCGGACTCCCAACGTGGACATGTTCAGCCGATGAGCAGCGCCACTCGGGCGATTCCGCGGCCCGGCGTTCTGTCCGGCCGCCGGGTCGTCTCGCCCGAGCAGCGCCGGCGCCGCCGGGTCCAGCTTGTCTGGGGCTGCCTGCTGCTGAACGTCCTCACGTTCTTCCCCGAGGCGCCGCACATCGTCCCCATCCCCGGCCCGGTCGGCAAGCTCATCGCTCAGGGCGCGCTGGCCGTCGCCGCGCTGCTCGTGCTGACGGTGAACCGGCCGATCAAGATCCGCGCGTCGGTCTTCATCTTCCTCGCCACGCTGCTGGCGACCGAGGCGCTGCTGTCCAGCCTGCGGGCCGAGTTCCTGCTCGGTGCGCTGTACCGGTCCGGGCGGTTGTTCGCCTTCGTCATGGTCCTGTGGCTGCTGACCCCGTGGTGGACCCGGCGCGATCTGCTGCTGGTGCGGACGCACTTGATGTACCTGTGGATCGTCATCGGCTCAGCCGTCGCCGGCCTCCTCGTCGCGCCCGGCCTGGCGATGACCGAGGACCGGTTGTACGGCGTCCTGTGGCCGATCCCGCCGACTCAGGTCGGTCACTATGCAGCTGTCGCGATCGGACTGACCACCATCTTGTGGATGTCCGGTCTGCTCCGGCGCGAGGTGGCGCTGGTCAGTGTCGCCGGGTCCGTGCCGGTCCTGCTGCTGACCCACACTCGTACGGCGTTGATCGCCCTGCTGATCGGGGTCGTGATCGCCGGGCTGAGCCTGTTCACCGCCCGCACGCGGGTTCGGCGGGCCTTCGCCGTCGGCCTGGTGTTCTTCTCGGTCGGGGCACTGACCCTCGGCTCCGTGGTGACCACCTGGCTGGCCCGTGGTCAGGACACCACCCAGGTCTCCGAGCTGACCGGCCGGACGCGGGTGTGGGACGGGATCCTGGCCCAGCCACGCTCCACGTTCGAGACGCTCTTCGGCTTCGGTCTGTCCAACAAGTCCTTCAACGGCCTGCCGATCGACAGCAACTGGCTCGGCACGTACTTCGACGTCGGCCTGATCGGGATGGCGATCAACATCGCGATGGTGCTGTTCGTCCTGATCATGGCGCTGTTCTTCCAGCCACAGGGCCCGCGCCGGGCGATGGCGTTGTTCCTGGTCGCGTACTGCGTGGTCGCCTCGTTCACCGAGAGCGGGCTGAGCGAGGCGTCGCCGTACCTGCTGGAGCTGACGCTGGCGGCGTCGCTCGTGTACTCGCGAGTTCCCCGAGAGGGTGTGCGATGAAGATCCTGGTGGTGCACAACAGGTACCGGTCCACCGCACCGAGCGGCGAGAACCGGGTGGTCGACCAGGAACGCGAGGCACTGGCCGAGCTCGGCCACGACGTCGAGCTCTTCGAGCGGCACAGTGACGAGATCGAGGACTGGCCGGCCTGGAAGAAGGCCACCCTGCCCGCCCGCGTGGTCTGGAACCCGGCCGCCAAACGCGACCTGGGCGACACACTGCGGCGGTTCCGTCCGGACGTTGTCCATGTCCACAACACCTTCCCGGTGCTCAGCCCGTCGGTGCTGTACGCGTGCCGGGACACGGACGTGCCCGTCGTCATCACCTTGCACAACTACAAACTCCTGTGCGCCAGCGGTGACTTCTTCCGCTCCGGCGAGCTGTGTCATGACTGCGCTGGTGGCAACCCAGCGGCCGGCGTCGTCCACCGCTGCTACCGCGGGTCCACACTGGCCACGGCGGCCACGGTGCTGAACACCCGGACCCATCGGCGGAGCTGGCGCAACCTGGTCTCGGCGTACATCTTCGTCTCCGAGTCGCAGCGTGCTTTGCTGACAGGGATGGACTTCGACCCTGACCGCAGCTTCGTCCGCTACAACTACGTGCCGTACGACGGCCCGGTCGCGGACGGGACACCACAGCGGCAGGTGACGTACGTCGGCCGGCTCGACGCGGCCAAGGGCGCACCGCTGCTGATGAAGGGCTGGGACGCGTACCGGGCGATCGCCGGGGACGACGCCCTGCGGCTCGTCGTCGCCGGCGGCGGCCCGATGCTCGACGAGATCACCGCGTGGGCCGCCGAACGGCCGTCGGTCGAGCTGCTCGGGATGATGTCCAAGCAACAGGTCTTCGAGTTGATCGGCCGGTCCCGGGCCGTCGTCCTGCCGTCGGAGTGGGAGGAGACGTTCGGGCTCGTGGTCGTCGAGGCGATGGCCGTCGGCGTACCGCTACTGGCCTCCGGCCACGGTTCCTTCCCCGAACTCGTCACCGACGGCGTCGACGGTGCGTTGTTCGAACCGGGGCGGCCGGACGCACTCGCCAAGCTGCTGCTCGATGTCGACACGTCACCCGAACGCTACGCGGAACTGGGGCGCCAGGCCCGGGCGACGTACGAGAAGAAGCACGACCCCCGCCGCAACCTCGAGCAACTGCTCGACATCTACCGCTTCGCCGCCGGCCGGCCCGTTACCCGCGGCTAGCCGACACCGACCCCTGCCCCCGAAGGAAGTGTGATGGAACAACGCGAGCCGAACCTTCCGGCCACCGGCCGGAGCGCGTGGTACCGCGGCCGCCGTGCGGTCGTCGCGGCGATCGCGATCGTGCTGGTCGGCGCGCTGGCGGTGCTCGCCTACGTCGTCAGGACGGACGGCGAGCCGCTCTCGCAGAACACACAGCCGACGCAGGGCGCCGCGCCGTCGGCCGCTCCGGTGAAGGCACCGACCGCGCCGCCGGCCAAGGTCTGCGGGAACACGGCGGCGCTGGCCGGACCCAAGTCCGCACCGGCCGGGGCGGTCGTCGTCAGCCCCACCCAGAACCTCGAGAGCATCAGCTCGAAAAGCCCGGCAGGTACGACGTTCTACCTGACCGCCGGCACGCACAAGCTCGGCGGCGGCGCGTTCACCCAGCTCGTTCCCAAACAGGGCGACCGCTACATCGGCGCTCCCGGCGCGATCATCGACGGCGGCAACAGCAATCGGTACGCCTTCACCGGCTACGCGACCGACGTACAGATCAAGAACCTGACCATCCAGAACTTCGGTACGCCGCGCAGCACCAACGACGAGGGCGTGGTGAACCACAACGCCGCGTCCGGCTGGACGGTGGAGGGCAACACGATCCGGAACAACTCCGGCGCCGGCCTGATGGTCGGGACCCGGAACGTGGTCCGCGGCAACTGCCTGCAGAGCAACGGCCAGTACGGATTCAGCGCGTACAACCCGAACAGGGTCAGCAGCATCGTGATCGAGCGCAACGAGATCACCGGGAACAACACCGACGACTGGGAGGTGCTCAAGCCGGGCTGTGGCTGCACCGGCGGTGGCAAGTTCTGGGCGGTGACCGGCGCGGTGGTCCGCGGCAACTGGATCCACGACAACAACGGGCCGGGGATGTGGGCCGACACCAACAACACCGGGTTCGCGATCGAGGGCAACTACCTCGCCGGCAACTTCGCCGAGGGCATCGTCTACGAGACCAGCTACAACGCCTCGATCCGGGGCAACACGTTCGTGCGCAACGGCCTCGGCAAAGGCCCGCTCAACCAGGGCTTCCCGACACCCGCGGTGTACATCTCCGAGTCCGGCAGCGACAAGCGGGTCGCCGGGATGTTCAACCAGGTCTTCGAGATCAGCGGGAACGTGTTCACCGACAACTGGTCCGGCGTGGTTCTGTGGGAGAACGCGGACCGGTTCGCCGGTTCGCCGGCGAACACCAGTTCGGGGTCCGGCACGCTGGTGAACCCGAGCGTGGCCACCATCGAGACCTGCAACGCGGCCAACATCGACAAGCAGCCGTACCTCGGCGACTGCCGGTGGAAGACCCAGAACGTGCACGTCCACGACAACGTGTTCAGTCTCGACCCCACCAAGCTCGGCAGGACCTGTGCGTCCCGCAGCGGCTGCGGCTACAACGGCATCTTCGCCAACTGGGGCACGTTTCCGGACTGGTCGCCGTACACGGCGCGGACGATCCAGGACGCGATCACGTTCGACCAGGGCAACAAGTTCTCCGCCAACACCTACCGCGGGCCGTGGAACTTCATCGTGCACGAGCAGGGCAGCAGCGTGAACTGGGCCGCCTGGCAGGGCGCGCCGTACGGGCAGGACACGGACAGCGTGATCAAGGTCCAAGGGGAGCGCTGACGACGATGACGATCGGTCCTCCGGAGCGGGCCATGGGCGAGCAGATCGCCGTGCTGCGCTCGGTGGGCTACGCCGCGTTCGGGCGGCACGAGCGAGATCTCGACGTACTCGACCTGGTCTTCGACAGCCTGGTCGACGCCCCGGACTGCCGCCGCGACGTACGCACATTGCGGTTCACCGGACACGGCGTCGCGCTGGACGTCGACGTCCGCGGGCAGGACGACCTGACCGTCGAGCTGCGGGTCTCCCCCACCGGTCCTGTGGTGGTCGAATCGCGTGGCTCGGACGGGGACGGTCCTACGGACGCGCGGCTGGTCAGCTTTCTGATTCGGTGGCCGGGTGGCGCGCAGCGACCGGCCCGGACCGCGTGGATCATGCTCTGAGCGACAAGCACGATCGTCGGCGGACCGGGCCGGTTGTGCCGGCCCAGGCGACTTCTCAGGAGGCAAGCAGCAGTCTGAGCTTCTGCAGGCAGCGGCCGCGGATGGGGCCGATGCTGCCGATCGGGATGCCGATCGTCGCGGAGATCTCGGCGTACGGCGCCGGCGGGTCGGCCATCAGCATGCCGAGCAGCTGCTGCCAGCGGTCCGGCAGGCTCTCGAGTGCCCGTCGTACGTCGTCCGCGCGCTCACCCGCGAGCAACTCGGCGTCCGGCTCGGGCTGGTCACCGGCCACGTCCTCGAACGCCGTCGCCTCGTAGGTCAGCAGCACGCGCTTGCGGAACGCCAGCACCCGCAGGCATTCGCGGCGTGTGGTGACGACCAGCCAGGCGCCGACCCGTTCGGGATCGACGCGGTTGATGTGTTCGAGCAGCCGCAGCCAGACCACCTGCGAGACGTCAGCGGCGTCGCTGTCGCTCAACCGGAAGCTGCGGGTCACGGCCCAGACGAGCCGCGCATAGTGGTCGACCAACCGGCTCCACGCACCCTGGTCCCCCGCCGCGGCCTGGATCACCAGGGTCGCGGCCTCGGAGCGTACCTCGGCCGACCTTTCCATTACTGCAGTCACGAATTCCCCCCTCGGGAATGCACAGCCTTCGAAGCGTCGCCGTCGCCGGCGTCCGCCTAGTACGCGCCGTCGCTCCCCAGCACGGCGCGGGCGGTCTTCCACAGAATCAGCAGGTCCAGCGCGATCGACCAGTTGTCGGCGTACCGCAGGTCGAGCCGCATCGACTCCTCCCAGGTCAGATCGCTGCGCCCGCTGACCTGCCACAGGCCGGTCAGGCCCGGCTTCACGAGCATCCGGCGCGCGTCGTCGATCGCGTACCGCGCGACCTCGGCGGGCAGCGGCGGACGTGGGCCGACCAGTGACATGTCCCCCCGGAGCACGTTCACCAGCTGTGGTAGTTCGTCGATCGAGAACCGGCGCAGGTACCGGCCGATCCTCGTCACCCGCGGGTCGTCGCGGAGCTTGAACAGGATCTCGTTGCCCTGGTTCAGCGCGTGCAGCTCGGCCTTGCGCGCCTCGGCGTCGACCACCATCGTGCGGAACTTCAGCATCTGGAACTGCTTGCCGCCGCGGCCCACCCGGGTCTGCCGGAACAGCACCGGCCCGCGGCTGGTCAGCTTCACCAGGATCGCGGTGATCAGCAGCAGCGGCGCCACCGCCAGCAGCAGCAGGCACCCGACCACCCGGTCGAAGATGCTCTTCAGCACATGCGGCCCGCCGCTCACCGAAGGCCGCTCCAGGTGCAGCAGCGACAGCCCGGCGACCGGACGGATCGAGATCCGCGGACCGGCCACCTCGACGATGCCCGGCGATACGATCAGCTCGACGCCGCGCTGTTCCAGTGCCCAGGACAGCTTGCGCAGCGAGTGCCCCGCGAGCTCCGGGTCCGCCGCCACCGCGACCACGTCGACGTCGTACTGGTCGACGCCGGCCAGGATGTCCATCTCGGTGCGGCCCAGCCGCTCGAGCTCCGGCCCGTCGGCGGTGTCACTCAACGGCGTGTCGCCGCGCGGCACGCAGCTCGCCACCACGACGTACCCGTCGGCGGGCTGCTCCTCCAGGTGCCGCTTCAGCGTCATCACCTGGTCGTTGCGCCCGACAACGAGCACCCGGCGCATGCACCGGCCGGCGAACCGCCGCCAGGAGATCTGCCGGTGCAGGAGCCAGCGGCCGAACATCGCCGCCAGACACGTCATCGGCACCGCCAGGACGACGAACCCGCGAGCGACCTCGCTCTTGGTCGCGTACGACGCGATCGCGACCAGGGCGGTCAGCGCGACCGCGGCCCGGATGATCGAGCGGAACTCCTCCGGCCCGGTGCCGAAGTACCGGGTCTCGTAGCCTCGTTGCAGGGCCACGCAGGCGATCCAGGCGATCGGCAGCAGCACCCCCAGTACGAAGTACCCGAGGTTGATCTGGGCCCCGAAGCGCGCGACCAGGGCCAGCGAGGCGCCGATCACCCCGGCGCCCAGATCGGACGCCAGCGATGCCCGGCGGTACTTCGCCACCCAGCGCGCCTCGGTGTACCGGGCCGAGCGCGGCACCACGGCCGGCACCTCGTCCGGAACCACCCAGACCGGCCGACGTCGTTCCCCCGACGGCGCCGGCCGGAGATCGGCCGACTCGGCCAGCCCCCCGGACATGACAGATTCAGTCACGCACAGTCACCCCCCACAGGTGAAAACCGAAACCCGTGACCAACCCACACCCCGTCACGGACCTCGTACCAACGCCGCCCCCACAACGACGTGAGGCGAGAGTACTACGGGATCACCCCGTGGAAAAGCATTGATCGCGAGTGTTAACCCGCGCTCCACCAGACCCACGGGAAAGACCCCCGGGACCCATTTTCTGGGTCCCGGGGGTCTCGAATCATTGACTACTCGAAGTGATCAGCTCGCCGGGTCGGGGACGGCCGATCGGAGCAGCCCGAACAGCAGCGGAATCAGCCGGCGATCAGGCCGTCGCCGCTGATCAGCTCACGCATCTCGCCGAGCGAGCTGTCCGACGGGGGCAGGATCGCGTCGGAGTCGTGCAGCTCGTCGTCCGGCACCTTCTCACCGGCGCGGACGAAGTCCAGCAGAGCGGCGAACGCGGTCTGGTACGCCGCCTCGTCGCCGGACGACACGGCCTTCTCCAGGTCGCCGTCGACCGCGTTGAGCGCGTCGAGCTTGTCGTCGGCCAGTCGCCACTGGCCCTCACCCATGATGCGAACGATCACCGAACATCTCCGTCCTGAGGTCGCGCCGGCTCCGTCACAGGTTGCGTGGCCGGCTGCTGCACTGGCTGGGCGGGCTGCTGAGCGGACTGCTGGGCCTCACCGGACAGCTCCTTCGGCGCGCCGCCGCCGGACAGCTGGGCCTTCATCGCGGCCAGCTCGGTCTCGACGTCGGAGCCGGACGACATCCGCTCCAGCTCGAGCGTGATGTTGTCCTTGTTCGTCCCGGAGGCGTCGTCGAGCGCGCCGGAGGCGAGCAGCTCGTCGATGGCACCGGCCCGGGCCTGCATCTGCTGGGTCTTGTCCTCGGCGCGCTGGACCGCGAGACCGACGTCGCTCATCTCCTCGGAGATACCGGAGAAGGCCTCGTTGATCCGGGTCTGCGCCTCGGCCGCGGTGTAGGTGGCCTTGATGGTCTCCTTGCGGGTCCGGAAGGACTCGACCTTGGCCTGCAGCCGCTGGGAGGCGAGCGTGAGCTTCTCCTCCTCACCCTGCAACTGGGCGTGCTGGGTCTGCAGGTCGTCGATCTGGCCCTGCAGCCCGGACTTGCGGGTCAGGGCCTCACGGGCCAGGTCCTCGCGGCCCATCGAGAGCGCCTTCTGCGCCTGCTCCTGCAGCTTGGCCGACTGGGCCTGCAGCTGGGAGGCCTGCAGTTCCACCCGCTTCCGGCTGGTGGCCACGTCGGCCACGCCCCGCCGTACCTTCTGCAACAGCTCGAGCTGCTTCTGATACGAGTAGTCAAGGGTTTCGCGAGGATCTTCGGCCTTGTCCAGGGCGGTGTTCGCCTTGGCCTTGAAGATCGTCGACATCCGCTTGAAGATGCTCATCGATATCCGTACCCCTTCTGTGCCGGAGTGACGACCCGGCGTGCGTGCCATCCACCCTATGTCCCTACGGGTCACCACACCATCAGGACAGGCCCCGATAAAGTGGTACCCAGGTCCGGGGACCACCCCGAGTCGCGACCTGCCCGTGCGAATGAGGTTCTGACCCCGTGTTCCGTCGTACCAAGTCTGAGACAGCTACCACGACAGGTACCACCGTACCCGCCGAGCCCCAGGGCAAGCCGGGCGGCAAGGGCCGTCCCACCCCGAGCCGCAAGGAAGCGGAGGCGGCCCGCAAGGCCGCGTTCAAGAAGCCTCGCAACCGCAAGGAGGCCTCGGCCATCCGGCGGGAGAAGATGCGCACCGAGCGGGCCAAGATGCAGACGGCCATGCAGACCGGCGACGACCGGTACCTGCCGGCCGCCGACAAGGGCCCGGTCCGGCGGTTCGCCCGGGACTACGTCGACGCGCGCTACTCGGTGATGGAGTTCGCGCTGCCGGTGCTGCTGGTGGTGTCGCTGGTCGGCGTGGTGTTCTCGCCGCAGTTCCCGTGGCTGGCCGGGATGGTGAACCTGCTGTTCCTGTTCATGATCCTGCTGATCGCGGCGGACTGGTTCCTGCTCACGTCGGGCCTGAAGAAGCAGGTGGCGGTCAAGTTCCCGAAGGAGTCCACCAAGGGCATCGGGTTCTACGCCGTCCGGCGGACCATGCAGATGCGCCGCTGGCGGCTGCCGAAGCCGATGGTGAAGCGCGGCGAGAAGCCGTCCTGAACCGCCGGCCGACGGCAGGCGGGCGGTAGGGTCGGACCATGGACTTCCGCTTTCTCGGCAACAGTGGTCTCAAGGTCAGCGAGATCTCGTACGGCAACTGGCTGACGCACGGCTCGCAGGTGGAGAACGAGCAGGCCAGGGCCTGCGTGCGGGCGGCCTTGGAGGCCGGCATCACGACGTTCGACACCGCCGACGTCTACGCCAACACCAAGGCCGAGTCGGTGCTCGGCGAGGCGCTGGCGGGCGAGCGCCGCGAGTCGCTGGAGATCTTCACCAAGGTGTACTGGCCGACCGGTCCGGGCGGACCGAACGACACCGGCCTGTCCCGCAAGCACATCCACGAGTCGATCAACGGTTCGCTGAAGCGGCTCGGCACCGACTACGTCGACCTGTACCAGGCGCACCGCTTCGACACCGAGACGCCCCTCGAGGAGACGATGGAGGCGTTCGCCGACGTCGTCCGGCAGGGCAAGGCGCTGTACATCGGGGTGTCCGAGTGGACCGCGGAGCAGCTGCAGGAGGGCCACCGGCTGGCCCGCGAGCTGCGCATCCCGTTCGTCTCGAACCAGCCGCAGTACAGCATGCTCTGGCGGGTCATCGAGGCCGAGGTGGTCCCGGC
The DNA here is from genome assembly GCF_011761605.1 of Kribbella shirazensis. Taxonomy (GTDB): domain Bacteria; phylum Actinomycetota; class Actinomycetes; order Propionibacteriales; family Kribbellaceae; genus Kribbella; species Kribbella shirazensis. The sequence continues at coordinate 6,626,701 of NZ_JAASRO010000001.1, forward strand.
CTCGGAGGAGCTCGGCATCGGCCAGGTGGTGTTCTCCCCGATCGCGCAGGGCGTGCTCACCGGCAAGTACCTGCCCGGTCAGCAGCCGCCGGAGGGCTCCCGGGCGACCGACGCCAACGGGTCGAACTTCATCAAGCGGTTCCTCACCGACGACGTCCTGACCCGGGTGCAGGAGCTGAAGCCGCTTGCCGACGAGGTAGGTCTGTCGCTGTCCCAGCTCGCGATCGCCTGGGTCCTGCGGAACTCGAACGTCTCGTCGGCCATCATCGGCGCCTCCCGTCCCGAGCAGGTCACCGAGAACGTCAAGGCCTCCGGCGTGAAGCTGGAGGAGGGTCTGCTGAAGCAGATCGACGAGGTGCTCGGCCACATCGTCGAGAAGGACCCGGCGAAGACCGCGCAGAACGCCCCGCAGAAGCGGCCGAACTCGTGAGCTGGAGCTGGCGGTTCGAGACCGCGTCCGGCGCGCTGGTCGACCCGGGTGAGGTCGGCGGCGCGGAGTTCTCGGCGCAGGGCGACGCGGAGAGCTGGCTGGGCGAGGTCTGGCGCGACCTGGCCGACCGCGGCGTCGGTCAGGTGTACCTGCTCGAGGACGGCCGCGAGGTCTACGGCCCGATGAGCCTGTCCTCCGCCGAATAAGGTCGCCGAACGACGGCAGAGTAAGCTTCGGTCGAACCACACGCCTGCGTCACAGGGAAGCCGGTCGAAGTCCGGCGCTGACCCGCAACCGTAGGCCACCCCGGCACTGGATCGGGATGGCGAGCCGGAACACTGTGACGCAGGTAGTCAGGCTCAACTACCCGCCGTGGTCCGCGGGTGGAGCCCCTACCCTGCCGGTTGCAGGCGGGACTTCCTCCACCGGGCTGCGGCCCGACCGAGGAACGACAATGACTGCATATCGCCGGACCGTACGACTGGTCCTCAGCCTGCTGGCGGGTCTCCTGCTGGCGGGGACCAGCGTCACTCTGACAGCCACTTCAGCTCACGCTGAAGACGGCTACCGCTTCTGGGGCTACTACCAATGGAGCAACGGGCAGTGGGCCTTCTCACAGAAGGGCGCCGACGCCTTCGTCCCGGCCGACGGGGCTGTCGAGGGCTGGCGGTACGCCGTCGGCGGCGCCAAGCCGCGGGTGCCGCGGGCAGCGGGCGACTTCGAGGCCATCTGTGGCAAGACCCCGGCGGAGACCGGCAAGAAGCGCGTGGCGCTGGTCGTCGACGCGGGTACGCCGGAGGACGCCGTCGCGGGTGAAACGCCGCCACCGGCCACCGGTACCTGCGTGGTGATCGCTCCGAAGGCGAACGGCGCACAGGTCCTGGCCGCGGTCGCACCGGTACGGATCGAGAAGGGCCTGACCTGCGGCATCGCCGGGTACCCGTCGAAGAGCTGCGGCGATCCGGTGAAGGACATCAAGGTTCCGGCCACCGACGCGCCCGTGACGCTGCAGATCGGGCAGGCCGTCGGCTCCACCGCCACCCCGTCGCCTTCACCGGCCGCGTCCTCGTCCTCCGACGACGACGGCGGCGCACCGTGGGCCGGCATCGTCATCGCGGCTGTCGTGGTCGTCCTCCTGGCCGGTGGCGGGTTCGTCCTGAGCCGTCGGCGTACCGCAGCCAGCAAGTAGATGCGCGCCGTACACAACCTCACACTCCCCCGGGCACTCCACCCGGGGGCCTGGTGGTTGTGGGCGCTCTGCATGGCTGTCGCGGCCAGCAGGACGCGCAACCCGGTCCTGCTGGTCCTCATCCTCGCTGTGACCGGTTTCGTCGTGTCGGCCCGCCGGAGCGACGCACCGTGGGCACACAGCTTCACTGCGTTCCTCAAGCTCGGTCTGCTGGTCATCGGCGTCCGCGTGGTCCTGCAGGCGCTGCTGTCGACCCGCTCGCAGGGCAACACGGTGCTGTTCACCCTGCCGCAGATCCCCTTGCCTGACTGGGCTGCGGGCGTCAAGCTCGGCGGTCAGGTGACCGCCGAGGCACTGGTGACCGCGCTGTACGACGGCGGTCAGCTGGCCGTCATGCTCTGCTGCGTCGGAGCCGCCAACGCACTCGCCAGCCCACGGCGGTTGCTGAAGTCGTTGCCAGGGGCCCTCTACGAGATGGGGGTGGCCTGCGTTGTCGCCCTGACCTTCGCGCCGCAACTGGTGACGGACGCCCGCCGCGTCCGCGCAGCCCGACGTCTGCGCGGCCGCACGCGCGCCTCCTTCCGTACAACGGCCATGCCAGTCCTAGAAGGTGCATTGGACAGATCGGTCGAGCTGGCCGCCGCGATGGACTCACGCGGCTACGGCCGTACGGCGCAGGCTCCGAAGGCGCAGCGTCGGCTCACCGCGTTGTGCGTCCTGCTCGGACTCCTGGGGATCCTGCTGGGTGTCTACGCGTTGCTGACCGACTCCATGGCGTTCCCACTCGCTGCGGGTGCGCTGGCGGTCGGAGTGCTCCTGGCGGTCGCCGCGATGGCCGTCGGGCGGCAGCGGGTGTCGCGGACGCGCTATCGCCCCGATCCGTGGGCGCTGCCCGAGTGGCTGGTCGTAGCGGCTGGTGCGGTCACTGCCGGCGCGATGGTGACCGCGGCGGTCCTCGGTGTGAACGGTCTGCTCCTGGCCGGCCCGTTGGTGATCCCGCCGGTACCGGTCCTGCCGGTCGTCGGCGTACTGATCGGCCTGGTGCCCGCACTGGCCGCACCACCTCTGAAGGAGGCGGCCGCATGATCGAGTTCGACCAGGTGACCATGACGTACGACGGCGCGCGCGAACCCGCCCTGCGGGACGTGAGCTTCACTGTGCCGGAGGGCGAGCTGGCGCTGGTGATCGGGCGGACCGGGTCCGGCAAGTCGACGTTGCTGCGGGCAATCAACGGTCTGGTGCCGCACTTCACCGGTGGCACGCTGGCCGGGCGGGTGCTCGTGAACGGGCGGGACACCCGCGAGTACCGGCCGCGGGATCTGGCGGACGTGGTGGGGATGGTGGGGCAGGACCCGATGGCCGGGTTCGTCACCGACACGGTCGAGGACGAGCTGGCGTACAGCATGGAGTCGCTCGGTGTGGCGCCGGACGTGATGCGGAGGCGCGTCGAGGAGACGCTGGACCTCCTCGGGTTGGCCGATGTCCGTGACCGCGCGCTGACGTCGTTGTCGGGCGGTCAGCGGCAGCGCACCGCCATCGGTGCAGCCCTCACGTCACATCCCGCCGTACTGGTGCTGGACGAGCCGACGTCGGCGCTGGACCCACAGGCGGCAGAGGAGGTACTGGCCGCGCTCCAGCGGCTCGTCCACGACCTGGGCGTCACTGTGGTGATGGCGGAGCACCGGCTGGAGCGGGTGATCCAGTACGCCGACCGCGTGATCGAAGTACCTGGTGGTGCCGCTGCCGTGTCGACCGGACTGCCTGCCGAGCGCATGGTGGCTGCCCCGGTCGCGCCACCGGTGGTGGAGCTGGGACGGCTGGCTGGTTGGTCACCACTCCCCCTGTCTGTACGGGACGCCAGGCGAGCTGCTGTCGCGCTACGAGGCCAGCTGGACTCTGCTGCTCCGGCACGGCCCGCTACCGCGCTCGGTGACGAGCTGGCGCGCTGCAGCGACCTGGTCGTTGGCTACGGCAACTTGACGGCGCTGCGCGGTGTCTCACTGAGCATCAAGGCCGGCGAGGTCGTCGCACTGATGGGCCGCAACGGAGCCGGCAAGTCGACGCTGCTCAACGCACTGGTCGGTATCGTGCCGGTCCGGTCCGGTACGGCGACCGCGGCCGGCACTGACCCACGACGTACCAAACCGGACCAGCTGGTCAAGGCGGTCGGCCTGGTCCCGCAGGAACCTGCAGACCTGCTGTACGCCGCCACGGTCGCGGACGAGTGCGCCAGCGCGGACTCCGACTTCAAGGTGCCCGCAGGTAGTTGCCGGGCGATCCTCGAGCGGCTGGCGCCGGATGTACCGCTCGACGTACATCCGCGCGACCTGTCCGAGGGACAGCGGCTCTGCCTCGCGTTGGCCGTCGTACTGTGTGGCGCTCCCCCGTTGCTGTTGCTGGACGAGCCGACGCGCGGACTGGACTACGGGGCGAAGCGGCGACTGGTGGCGATTCTGCGGGAGCTGGCCGCCGCCGGGCATGCGGTGGTGTTGTCGACGCACGACGTCGAGATGGTGGCCGAGGTCGCCACGCGGGTCATGGTGCTCGCCGAGGGCGAGCTGGTGAGCGACGGGGAGACCGCGGAGGTGATCGCCGGGTCGCCGGCGTTCGCGCCGCAGGTCGCGAAAATCCTGGCGCCGCTGCCGTTCCTGACCGTCGGTGAGGTCGCTGACGCCCTGGTTCGGGCATCGTGAAGCTCATCCGTTTCAAGCCACGGAGTACGACAGCACTCCTGGTCGCGTCGTCGGTGGGGGTGCTGGCGTTCGCGTGGCCGCTGTTCTTCCACACGTCGCAGGTGGGCGAGTCGGCGATCGGCCATACGACGGACGCGCCGTGGTTGTTCGTGTTGCTGCTGCCGCTGCTCGTGGCCGTCGTTCTCGCGGAGCTGTCCGAGGCGGGGATCGACGCGAAGGTGATCTCGCTGGTCGGCATGCTCGCGGCGGTCGGCGCCGCGCTGCGGGCGTTGGGTCCTGGTACGGCGGGGCTCGAACCTGGGTTCTTCCTGCTGGTGCTGGCAGGGCGGGCGTTCGGGGCCGGGTTCGGGTTCGTGCTCGGGGCGGTGTCGTTGCTGGGCGGGGCGATGATCAGCGGCGGGGTGGGGCCGTGGATGCCGTTCCAGATGTTCGCGTGCGCGTGGGTCGGGTGTCTCGCCGGTCTACTGCCGCGGCTCGGCGGGCGGTTGGAGTTGCTGCTGCTCGCGGTGTACTCGCTGGTGTCGGGAGTGCTGTACGGCGTGGTGATGAACCTGTGGTTCTGGCCGTACGCGACGTTCGGCAGCGACTTCTCGTTCATCCCCGGTGACGCGCTGGCGGACAACCTGCACCGGTACCTCCTGTTCGTGGTGGCGACGTCGCTGGGGTGGGACATTCCGCGCGGGATCCTGTGCGCGGTGCTGGTGCTGGCGCTCGGGCGGCCGATCCTGAACGCGTTCCGGCGTACGGCGCGGAAGGCGGCCTTCGAGGCGCCGGTGGTTTTCGAGTCCGGGAGGACAGATGGCTGATCGCACCCTGGTTCTCGGCGGCGCCCGGTCCGGTAAGTCGATCGCCGCCGAGCGTCTGCTGTCCGCCGTCCCCGACGTCGTGTACGTCGCCACGGGCGGACACGACTCCGGCAACGCCGAATGGGCCGAACGGGTCGCGAAACACCAGGCGCGCCGCCCGGCGTCGTGGGGCCTCGCCGAGACGATCGACCTGGTGCCGCTGCTCGAGTCCGCCGGGCCTCCGCTGCTGATCGACTGCCTCACGCTGTGGCTCTCCCGCACGATGGACGAGCTGCGGGTGTGGTCCGACCTCGACCGCGCCGGTCTGGTCGACGACCGCATCGCGAACCTCGCCGCCGTCTGGTCGTCCACCCCGCGCCGTGTCGTTGCCGTCAGCAACGACGTCGGTTCGGGCATCGTCCCGGCCGACCCCGGCACCCGCCTGTTCCGCGACCTGATGGGCCGCCTCAACACCACGATCTCCCTCGCCTCCGACGAGGTCCTCTGGACCATCGCCGGCCGAACAATCCCCCTCACATGAGGCCACCCGAGCAGGCGCAGAGGTGGGGTGACGCCGTGCGGGTCTCGGTCGGGACGCTCACGGTGTTGCCTGCCGGTGTACCGGGGCGGGTCGATCGGGAGGTGGGCGGCCGGGCGATGGTCGTTGGTCCGGCTGTCGGCGTGCTCGTGGGTGGGATCGCAGCGGGTGTGGTCGCGCTGACGCAACTCCTCAAGCCGGAGGCGGACCTGCTCGCGGCCGTGCTCGGTGTGCTGGTGGTGGCTGGGCTGTCGGGTGGGCTGCATCTGGACGGGCTCGCGGATTTCGCGGACGCCCTCGGATCGCGGCGGGACCGGGAGACCATGCTGCGGATCATGAAGCAGAGCGACATCGGCCCGTTCGGTGTCGTGGCGATCGTCGCCGTACTGCTCCTCGACGTCGCCGCCCTCACCGCCTGCCTGCAAGCCGGTTTCGGCTGGCAGGCCGTCCTGATCGCCACCACGGCGAGCCGCCTCACCCTCCCCTGGTCCTGCCGTACGTCGATCCCCGCCGCCCGCCCCGACGGCCTCGGATCCTTCGTCGCCGCCACGGTCCGCCCACTTACCGCAGCACTCACCACAGCCGCAGTACTCGCCACCACCCTCGGACTCACCTGGCTGACGGCCGACTTCGGCGTACTCCGTTCGATCGGCAGCGCAGCAGCCGTCCTCCTGGCCGTCGCGACCAGCTTGCTCACCAGCCGGCGCGCCGTCCGCGCCCTCGGCGGCACCACCGGTGACGTCCTCGGAGCAACCGTCGAACTGGCCTTTCCGGTGGCACTCCTGGCCCTCGCCCTGACCGTGTGAACGCTTGCATCCACCAGGCCACGACCCGGGTGGTCTAATGTCGCGCTCGTGAGTGCGCCGCGATCCGTTATCTTTATGTAATGAACGCAACCCGCCCTGCGCCGGGCTCGCAGACTTCGCTGCGCGAAGCCAACCGTGCGCGCGTTCTGGGGGTGGTGCGCCAGCACGGCCCTCTCACCCAGGTCGAGATCGCGGCCGCCTCCGGCCTGTCCGCCGCCACCGTGTCGAACATGGTCCGCGAGCTGGACCAGGCCGGCATGGTTGGCCTGTCCCGCAGCATCCGCAACGGCCGCCGCGCCGTCCTGGTCTCGCTCGCGTCCGGCGGCGGGCTGCTGGCCGGCGTCGCGTTCGGCGAGCGCGACGTCCGCGTCGCGGTCGCGAACGGCTCCCGCGAGATCCTCGCCCAGCAACTGATGCCGCTGCAGGCCGATCACGTCGCCGACGAGGGCATGGAGCGCGCCGCCCGGCTGCTCGCCGACCTGGCCGAGACGGTCAGCTCCGGCGTCGAGGACATCTCCGCGATCGGGTTCGGACTGCCGATGCCGGTCGATGCGGTCAGCGGCGAGGCGGGCTCCGACGCGGTGCTGCCCGGCTGGCGCGGCGTCAACGTCGCCGACGCGATGTCGGGCTACCTGCGGGCCCCGGTCGCGCTCGACAACACCGCCAACCTGGCCGCCCTCGGCGAACTGCGGGCCGGTGCGCTGCGCGGCGTCCGGAACGGCTGCTATCTGAAGTTCTCGTACGGCGTCGGCGCGGGCATCGTGATCAACGGCGAGGTGTTCCGCGGTTCGGCCGGTACGGCGGGCGAGATCGGGCACGTCACGATCGACGAGAACGGCCCGATCTGCCGGTGCGGGAACCGCGGCTGTCTGGACACATTCGTCGGCTCGCGGGCACTGATCAACAGCCTGGCCGCGTCCCACGGACCGCTGCGACTGAAGGACATCGTGACGCGCGGGCTCGGCGGCGACCTCGGCTGCCGGCGCGTGATCGAGGACGCCGGCCGGCGGGTCGGCGTCGCCGTGGCCGGGGTCGTGAACCTGCTCAACCCGGAGGTGATCGTCGTCGGCGGCCTGATGGCCGAGGCCGGCGAGCTCATCCTCGGCCCGCTGCGTGAGGCCCTCGACCGGTGTGCGATCCCGAGCGCCGCGGCGACCGTCGAGCTCCGGGCCGCCGAGCTCGGCGACGAGGCCGACATCGTCGGCGCGATCCACCGCGCGTCGATGCTGAGCCATAGCAATATCTCCATTTCTTGAATTCAAGTCTTGACGCCAAGACTCCGGCGCGCTGTACTTCGGGGCAGGCCAATCGGGGCCGTCTCGTCAAGGAGCCGCTATATGTCCGTCTCAGCAACACGTTTCGTCGGCCTCGGCATCGCCGTCTCGGCCCTGGCCGTCTCCCTGGTGGCCTGTGGCTCTGACGATTCAGGCGACTCCGGCAGCGGCTCAGGCAGCGCGAAGAAGATCGCGCTGTTGCTGCCGGAGTCGAAGACCACGCGCTACGAGGCGCTCGACCGGCCGCTGTTCACCGAGGCGTTGAAGGCGGCCTGCGGGAACTGCGAACTGATCTACAGCAACGCCGACCAGGACGCCGCCAAGCAACAGCAGCAGGCCGAGGCCGCGCTGACCCAGGGCGCGAACGTGCTGGTCCTCGACCCGGTCGACGGCAAGGCCGCCGCCGCGGTGGCCGCCTCCGCGAAGGCCCAGAGCGTCCCGGTCGTCGCCTACGACCGCTTCATCGAGAACGCCGACTACTACGTCTCGTTCGAGAACGAGGCCGTCGGCAAGCTTCAGGCGCAGACCCTGGTCGAGGCGCTCAAGGCGGCCGGCAAGACCTCCGGCAACATCGCGATGATCAACGGCTCGCCGACCGACCCGAACGCCGCCGACTTCAAGAAGGGCGCGCACAGCGTGCTCGACGCGAGCGGCTTCAAGATCGCCGCCGAGTTCGACACCCCGGACTGGAGCCCGGACAAGGCGCAGGGCTGGATGGAAGGTCAGCTGAGCGCGATCAAGAACGGCCTGGTCGGGGTGTACGCCGCCAACGACGGCACCGCCGGCGGCGCGATCGCCGCGCTCAAGGGCGGTGGCGTGAAGCCGTTGCCGCCGGTCACCGGGCAGGACTCGGAACTCGCCGCGATCCAGCGGATCGTCGCCGGCGACCAGGCGATGACCATCTACAAGGCGGTCAAGCCGCAGGCCGAGGCCGCCGCCAAGGGTGCGGTCGCGCTGGCGAACGGTCAGAAGCCGGAGTCCACCACCGAGAAGAGCGGCGTACCGTCGACGATCCTCGACCCGGTCGCGGTGACCAAGGACAACATCAAGGACACCGTGGTGAAGGACAACATCTACAAGGTCACCGACATCTGCACCGCGTCGTTCGCGGCCGCCTGCACCGCCGCAGGCCTGAGCACCAACTGACCCGCCCCGCGGCGTGCGCCCCCCGCAGTGAGGTGCGGGGGGCGCATGCTTGAAACACACGCAAGCCAGGAGGCTGATCGAGTGACTGTGTCCCCACCTGATACCCCGGCTCCCCTCGACGTCGGCGCCGCCACGGTGCTGACGCTGCACGGGGTATCCAAGCGTTTCGGCGCCGTACAGGCCCTGAAGAACATCGAGCTGGACGTCCGGGCCGGTGAGGTGCTGGCACTGGTCGGCGACAACGGCGCCGGCAAGTCCACGCTGGTGAAGACCATCGCCGGCGTCTACACCGCCGACGACGGGACGATGGTCTTCGACGGCCGCCCGGTCCGGGTCGGCAGCCCGGCCGAGGCGCAGCAGCTCGGGATCGCCACCGTGTTCCAGGACCTGGCGCTGTGCGACAACCTGGACGTCGTCGCGAACCTGTACCTCGGCCGCGAGCTCGTCAACGGCGGCACTCTCGACGAGGTCGAGATGGAGCGGCAGTCCTGGGAGCTGCTCCGCCAGCTGTCCGCGAAGATCCCGTCGGTGCGGATCCCGGTGGCCAGCCTGTCCGGCGGCCAGCGGCAGACCGTGGCGATCGCGCGCAGCCTGCTCGGCCGGCCGAAGGTCGTGATGCTGGACGAACCCACCGCGGCTCTCGGCGTAGCTCAGACCGCCGAGGTCCTCAACCTGGTCGAGCGGCTGCGCGAACGCGGCCTCGCGGTGATCCTGATCAGCCACAACATGGCCGACGTGATGGCGGTCGCCGACCGGGTCGCCGTCCTGCGGCTCGGCCGCAACAACGGCGTCTTCGTGGTCAGCGAGACCAGGACGCAGGACATCATCGCCGCCATCACCGGCGCGACCGACAACGCCGTCTCCGAGCGCGCGGCGCGCCGAAGCCTGGAGGAATCATGAGCGCGCAAGGCTCGGCCCAGCTACCGGCCGATCTGCAGGACGAGCGGCTGATCGCGAGCAGCGGCGTCAGCGGCGCCGTGTCGGCGTTCACCTCCCGGCTGCGGTCCGGCGACCTGGGCTCGGTCCCGGTGATCGTCGGCCTGGTCATCATCTGGGCGGTCTTCCAGGTCGCGAACAGCTCCTTCCTGTCCAGCCGCAACCTGGTCAACCTCACGCTGCAGACCACGTCGGTCGGTGTGATTGCCCTCGGCATCGTTCTGGTCCTGCTGCTCGGCGAGATCGATCTGTCGGTCGGCTCGGTCAGTGGCGTGGCGGCCGCGGTCGTCGGCGTGACATTCGTGAACCACGGCTGGCCGATCGTGCTGTCGCTGGTCGCGGGCGTCGCGCTCGGCCTGGTGATCGGCCTGTTCTACGGCCTGCTCTACACGCGTTTCGGCGTACCGAGCTTCGTCATCACCCTCGCCGGGTTGCTCGGCTTCCTCGGTCTGCAGTTGCTGGTGCTGGGCAAGGACGGCACGATCAACCTGCCGTACGACTCCGCGCTGGTCGGATTCGCGACGCGGAGCTTCCTCTCCCCCGCCATGGCCTACGCGTTGGTCGCGCTGGTCGTGGTGGCGTACACCCTGAGCCGTTTGCAGGGCCGCGGCGCGCGGGCCGCGGCCGGTCTGTCCGCGGCGCCGACCTCGGTCATCGCGCTCAAGGCCGCCGGCCTCGCGGTGGTGCTGCTGATCCCGGTCGCGGTGCTGAACGGCGACCGCGGTGTCTCGTCGATGTTCCTGCTGTTCCTCGCGCTGGTGGTGGTCACCGACATCGCCGTACGGCGGACGCGCTGGGGCCGCTCGGTGTTCGCTGTCGGCGGCAACGTGGAGGCCGCGCGCCGGGCCGGCATCAACGTGCGGATGATCTACCTGTCGGTGTTCGCCGCCTGCACCACGTTCGCTGCGGTCGGCGGCATCCTGGCCGCGGCGCGGCTGGTCGCGGTCGGCCAGGCGAGCGGCGGTACGGACGTGAACCTGAACGCGATCGCGTCCGCCGTCATCGGCGGTACCAGCCTGTTCGGTGGCCGCGGTTCGGCGTACTCCGCGCTGCTCGGCGCGCTGGTGATCACGTCGATCTCCAACGGCCTCGCACTGCTCAGCCTGGACTCCAACGTCCGCTACATCGTCACCGCGGGCGTCCTGCTGATCGCCGTCACGATCGACTCCCTCAGCCGGCGTAGCCGCCAGGCCCACGGCCGCGCGTAACCGTACCGGTCACGAGCCGGACACAAGTAAGCCCTCCGTCGCCGTTGACGGAGGGCCTACTCGTGTCTCACACCTGCCTTACGCCGTGGCGGCGGTCAGGTCGACCTTCGGCTCCGCGAAGTGGCAGGCGGCCGTGTGGCCGGCGCTGGACTGGGGCTTGATCTCCAGCAGCGGCTCCTGCGTGGCGCAGATGTCCTCCGCCTTCCAGCAGCGGGTCCGGAACCGGCAGCCGCTCGGCGGGTCGATCGGCGAGGGTACGTCGCCGACCAGCCGGATCCGCTCCTTCGGCGGGACACCGCGAATGGTGCCGAGGTCGGGAGCCGCGGACAGCAGCGCCTGGGTGTACGGGTGCTGCGGCGCGTTGTAGATCTGGTCCCGGCTGCCCTGCTCGACGATCTTGCCGAGGTACATCACCGCGACCTCGTCACAGAAGTGCCGGACCACGCCGAGGTCGTGCGCGATGAACACGAACGCGATGCCGAGGTCCTTGCGCAGGTCCTCGAGCAGGTTCATCACCTGGGCCTGGATCGACACGTCGAGCGCGGACACCGGCTCGTCGGCGATGATCACCTCGGGCTCCACGGCGAGCGCCCGGGCGATCCCGATCCGCTGCCGCTGACCGCCGGAGAACTCGTTCGGGTACCGGTTGTGGTGCTCCGGGTTCAGGCCGACGCGCTCCAGCAGCTCCTGGACGCGGGCGAGCTCCTTGCCCTTCGGCACCAGGTTGTGGACACGCAGCGGCGTACTGATGATGTTGCTGACCGTCTGCCGCGGGTTCAGCGAGCTGTACGGGTCCTGGAACACGATCTGCAGTTCGCGACGGAACGGGCGCAGGTCCCGCTCCTTCAGCTGCGCGATATCGGTGCCCTTGAAGACGATCTGACCCGAGGTCGGGGTCAGCAGCCGGGTGATCATCCGGCCGGTGGTCGACTTGCCGCAGCCGGACTCACCGACCAGGCCGAGGCTCGCTCCGGCCTTCAGGTCGAAGCTCACCCCGTCCACGGCCTGGACGACCTTCTTGGTCCGGCCGAGGCCGGCGGCCTCCTTGATCGGGAAGTGCATCTTCAGGTCGCGGACCTGCAAGAGAGTTTCGCTCATGATTCCTCAGTCCCCTCTCGTCAGCCCAGTCTCGGCGCGACCTCGGCCTCGTACACCGAGGCCTTGTCGTGCAGGTGACAACGGGACGTGTGCGCACCGGCGCCGTCGACCGGCAGCAGTTCCGGCAGTTGCGTGGTGCAGAGCTCGCCCTTGACCCGGTCCGTGTACGGGCAGCGCGGGTTGAACGAGCAGCCGCTCGGGAGGTTCAGCAGGCTCGGCGGCAGACCCTTGATCGGGCGCAGCTTCTCGTTCGCCGCGGACACGGTCGGGATCGACTCGAGCAGGCCCCAGGTGTAGGGCATCCGCGGGTTCGCCAGGACGTCCTCGGCGGTGCCGTACTCGACGCAGCGCCCGGCGTACATCACCAGCACGTCGTCGGCCATCTCGGCGACCACGCCGAGGTCGTGCGTGATCAGCACGATCGCGGAGCCGAACTCCTTCTGCAGGTTGTTCAGCAGGTCCAGGATCTGTGCCTGCACGGTGACGTCGAGCGCCGTGGTCGGCTCGTCGGCGATCACCAGCTTCGGGTCGTTGATCAGGCTCATCGCGATCATCGCGCGCTGCCGCATACCGCCGGAGAACTCGTGCGGGTACTGCGAGAAGCGACGGGCCGGGTTCGGGATGCCGACCAGGTCGAGCATCTCCAGCGCGCGCTTCTTGGCGACGTCCTTGGTGACCTTGTGGTGCACGCGGTACGCCTCGACCAGCTGGTTGCCGACGGTGTACAGCGGGTGCAACGAGGACTGCGGGTCCTGGAAGACCATCGAGACCGCGTCGCCGCGGATCTTCATCAGCTCGTTCTCGCTCAGGCCGACGATCTCGTCGCCGTCGAGCCGGATCGAGCCGGTGATCTGGGTGCGCTTGCGGTCGTGCAGGCCCATCACGGCCATACTCGACACCGACTTGCCGGAGCCGGACTCGCCGACGATCGCCAGCGTCCGGCCGAGCGGCACCGAGTAGCTCAGGCCGTTCACCGCGCTGACCACTCCGTCAGCGGTCGGGAACTTCACCGCCAGGTCCTCGACCACCAGGTACGGCGTCTCGCCGCTGGGGTTCGCCCCGCCCTGACGCCGCTCGCGGGTGGCGACCGAGGGGCCACGCTTGGCCTGTGTGGCTTCGCCTTCGCTCACGGTGTCCTTCCTGTTTTCAGGGGCCCGGTCCTCAGGGGCTGGTGTGCTCACGACAACCTCACCCGCGGGTCGATCAGGCTGTAGCCGATGTCCACCAGGAAGTTCATCGCGACGATGATCACCGAGGCGACCAGCACGGTGCCCATGATCACCGGCAGGTCGTAGCTGTTCAAACTGTCCAGCACCAGCACGCCGAGCCCGGGGAGGTCGAAGATCCGTTCGGTGAAGATCGCGCCGCCGAGGCTGCCGGCGACGTCCAGACCGAAGATCGTCACGACCGGGATCAACCCGGACCGCAGGGCGTGCTTGTAGGTGACCACGCGGTCGGACAGGCCCTTGGCCCGCGCGGTCCGGATGAAGTCCTCGCTCAGCGTCTCGACCATCGAGCCGCGGGAGTACCTCGCGTACGACGTACAACTGTAGACGCCGAGTACCAGCCACGGGGTTATCAGACCGGCCGCCCATTTGGCCGGGTTCTCCGTCGGCGGTGTCCAGCCGCCGCGCGGCAGGATCGGATACAGCACGGTCAGATAGAGGGCGACCATCAGCGCGACGATGTAGTACGGCACCGAGCTGACCACCAGGGTGCTGGTCATCAGGGCCCGGTCGCCCACGGTCCCACGTCTCTTCGCCGCCATCGAGCCGACGAAGACACCGATCGTCAGCACCAGGACGGCGTACCCGATCACCAGTGACAGCGTCACCGGGAACCGGTCCTTGATCATGTCGGTGACCGGGCGGTCGTTCTTGAACGAGAAGCCCAGGCACGGGGCCGCGCAGTGCTGCTTCACCCCCGAGGTGGTGAAGTCGCGGCCGGTGAAGATCCCCGCGGTGTACTCCGCGAACTGCTGCGCCTTCGGCTTGTCGAGGTGCAGGTTGGTCCGGATCTCGTTGTAGCGCTGCTGGGTGCAGTTGCGCTCGCCGCAGATCGCGCCGGCAGGGTCCGTCGGCGCGATGAAGAACAACGCGAAGGTGGCGATCAGCGTTGCCAGTACGACACTGAGCGCGCTCACCAGCCGGCGCGCCACGAAATAGAGCACGGGATTGTCTCCTCACCGAGCGGCGTGGTGCCCGGACTGTGGTCCGGGGCACCACGCCACCGTTCAGTGGATCAGTACTGCGTCAGTTCGATCAGGGCTGCTTCAGGTACATCGAGGTGAACTCGAACAGGCCCTGAGTCGGGTCGTTGATCGCGTTCCCGATGTTCTTGCCGATCGGCATGTTGCTCGAGCTGTAGTAGAGCGGCAGAACCGGGAGGTGCTTGTCCAGGATCTCCTTGTCGATGTTCTTCCACTCCTTCAGCTGCTCGTCCGGCGACTTGGCCGTGATCGCGTCGATCTGCGCGTCCAGGGCCTTGTCCTGCAGCTGACCGACGCTGTTGCCCAGCTCGATCGCGTCCGACTTGAACAGCACCGGGAACCAGCTGGTGCCGCTCGGCCAGTCGGAGCACCAACCGGTCGGGGTCTTGCCGATGTTCACCGGAGCGTTCTGGTCACCGGTGAAGGTGCGGATCTTCGCCTTCGGGACACCGATGGCGCGGACCTTGAAGCCGGCCTTCTCGAACATCTGCTTGCGGAACTGCGTGGTGCGCGTCGAGATCGGGTCGTCGATCGAGTAGTACCAGCTGAGCTCGAAGTTCGCCTTGCCCAGCTTGGTCAGCTCGTCCTTGACCTCCTTGGCGACCGCGTCGTCCTCGGCGCCCTTACCGGTACCCGTCAGGCCCGGGAGCTCGTACTTGTCGAAGCCCGGGACGGCCGGCGGCAGGATCGTCGAGGCCGGCGGGTCGTCGGTCGGGTTCAGGCCGGCCACCTTGCGCCAGCCGTCGTACGGGTGCGCCTTGGCGATCAGCTTGCGGACCTCGAGCGGAATCTTCCGGGTGTCCATCGTGTACATGATCGTGCACGGCGACGGGCCCTTGACGAGCTGCGCCTGGTCCTTGACCTCCGGCAGCAGCGAGACGTCCAGGTTCGAGTAGTTCACGGCGTTGGCGTCCGGGCCGGAGCTGGCCAGTACCTGGCGCTGCACCTTCAGGGTGTCCTGCGCGAACTTGAAGTCCCAGTTGTCGACGTACTGGTGCCGCACCGGGTCGGTGTTCGGGTCCCAGTGCGGGTTCTTCGTCAGCTTGAGCTGGCTGCCCGGGTTGTACGACTGGACCATGTACGGGCCGGTCGACATCGGACGCTGCTCGTAGTTCTTCTGGGTGTCCTTCGCCTTCGGGATCGGCGTGAACATCGGGAACGCCGCGTAGAACGGAAGGTCGTCGAACTTCTTCGCCAGCTTGATGACCAGCGTGTGGTCGTCCGGCGTCTCGACACCCTTGTAGTTCTCGCCGCCCGCGACGTACGGACCCTTGTACTTGTCGCCGTCCAGGAAGAACTGCTGCTGGTACGTCGGTCCGGCGTCGTACAGGTCGTGCGCGAAGGAGCGCTTGATCGCGTACGCGAAGTCCTCGGCCTTGACCGGGGTGCCGTCGTGGTACTTGATGCCCTGCTTCAGCTTGAAGGTCCAGGTGAGGCCGTCCTCGGACTTGGTGCCGAGGTCCTCCGCGAGGTCCGGAACCAGGACCGGCTTGTGGTCGGGACCGTCCAGCCGGTACTGCGTCAGCGTCCGGAAGAACAGCTTCTCGATCTGGTTGCCATCGGTGTAGTACGTGTTGGTCGGGTCGAAGGTGTCCGGCGTCACGTCGGACAGGACGGTGATGGTGCCGCCCTTCTTCGCGCCCTCGACCTCGGCGGCCGGGCCCTTCGCAGTGGCGTCAATAGCCTTCTCCTGGGCGCCGCCTACGTTGTTCCCACCACCATTGTTGCCGCTGTTCGACGACGGGCTGCCACACGCCACGGCGGCCAGCATGACCGTCGCCGCGACCGCGGTTATCCGTTTCCACTGCATGTTCGGGTTTCTCCTTTTCTGCCGCAGGGGCAATCGCCGTACTACCGGCGAGTCTTGGGGTCGAAGGCGTCCCGGATCGCGTCTCCGAGCAGTGCCAGGGCGAGCACCAGAGCGGTGATCCCGACCACTGGCAGCCAGAGGTAGAGCGGGTCGGCCTTGAACCAGTTGGTGGCGACAGCGATCGTCTGGCCCCACGAGGGCTTCGGTTCGACCAGTCCGACGCCGAGGAACGACAGTCCGGCCTCCGCGGTCACGTACGCGGGCAGCGACAACGAGGCCGAGATCACGATCGGGGCGACCAGGTTCGGGAGCAGCTCCTTGAACAGGACCTGCCGGGTCGGCACACCGATCGCCTTGGCGGCGAGCACGAACTCGCGCTCGCGCAGCGAGAGCACCTCACCCCGGATGATCCGGGCCAGGCCGGCCCAGCCGAAGAACGCGAGCACGAAGATCAGCACGTAGAACCGGATGTCCGCCTGCTCCTCCGGAGTCAGGTTGAACGACCCGCCGCGCATCGACTCGACGATCGGCACGATCGCGATCGCGAACAGCAGCAGCGGGAGGCTCAGGACGAAGTCGATGAGCCAGGAGATGACCCGGTCCACCCAGCCGCCGAGGAAGCCGGCGAGCAGGCCCATCACAACCCCGACCGTGGTGCCGACCACCGTGGCCACGAAGGCGATGATCAGCGACGGCTGCGCGCCGTACACCCAGCGGGCGAAGTTGTCCCGGCCGGTCTTCGGCTCGACACCGAACCAGTGGTCACCGTTCACGCCGATCGTCGGGTAGCCGTACTCGTCGACGAGGTCGGTGTGGAAGGTGCCGATGTCCTGGCCCTCCAGCTTGCTGAGCAGCGGTGCCAGCACCGCGACCAGGATGAAGAACAGCACGATCGACGCACAGACCACCGCGACCTTGTCCTTGCGCAACCGGTCGAAGGCGATGCGGCTCGGCGACTTCCCGTGCGGAGTAGCGGCCGTGCGGGCCGGCTCAGCCGACGCCGGGTGTTCTTCGACTCCTACGGTCGAGTCGGGCGACCCAATACTCAATTCGCACTCCGTCAGTTCAGTCGGCCGGATTTCGGTCCGCAGATCCGGCACATATCGGTGGATGCCGTGCCGAGCCTTTGCTCTGTGGTGGGCTTGCGTCAAATCCCCTTGACAGGCCCTTTGCGCCACAACCGCGCGCTAGCCTGCCCGACACTGTGACACCAAACCAGCAGGTCCCGGCAGCAGTGCACAAATCGTTACCGGAACGCGTACTCGAACGGAACATTTGCTCCATTTCGTCACCCTGCGCAGTCAATCCTACGCGAAACGCGTCGGCACAACACCGACAGTGGCCATTTTGTGCCAGTATCTTACGTAGTGTGACGATTTGCGGCGTTCAGTGGCGGAGCGCTGTCACCGCACATGAACGGTCACGAACGGCGGTTTCACCACGTCGAAGGTCTCCTGGCGGCCGCGGATGTCGACGATCACCTGATCGCCTTCTTTCACCGTCGCGTCGAGCAGCGCGAGCGCGATGCCTTTCTTCAGCGTCGGCGAGAACGTTCCCGAGGTGACTTCACCCAACGCCGTGCCGGATTGATCCAGAACTGTCATGTGCGGCCGCGGAATACCCCTTCCGGAGGCGCGCAGACCGCGCAGGATCCGGGCCGCGCCGCGTTCCTTCTCGGCCCGCAGCGCCGCGTCGCCCCAGAAGTGCTCCTTCTTCCAGCCGACGGCCCATCCGGACCGCGCCTGGACGGGCGTGATGTCCGGCGAGATGTCCTGGCCGTGCAGCGGGTACCCCATCTCGGTCCGCAACGTGTCGCGCGCCCCGAGCCCGGCCGGGACGATGCCGTACTGCTCACCGGCCTGCAGCAGCGCGTCGAAGACCGCCACCGCGGCGGCGTTCGGTACGACGAGTTCGAACCCGCGCTCGCCCGTGTAGCCGGTGCGGCAGACGACGACCGGCGTACCGGAGAAGTCGGCGGTCGCGAACGACATGTAGTCGTGGCCGGTCGGCAGGCCGATCGCGGACACCACCTCGTCGCTCTTCGCGCCCTGCACGGCGAGGATCGCGTAGTCGTCGTGCACGTTGGTGACCTCGACGCCGTCGGGGGCGTCGGCCTGGAGGAGGCGGACCACCTCGGCGGTGTTGGCGGCGTTCGGGATCAGGAACACGTCGTCGTCCGCGTGCAGGTAGGCGATCAGGTCGTCGACCACTCCCCCGCGCTCGTTGCAGCACAAGGTGTACTGCGCCTGGCCGGGCGCGATCTTGCCGAGGTCGTTGGTCAGGCAGGCGTTCACGTAGGCCGCGGCGCCCGGGCCCTTCACGGTCGCCTTGCCGAGATGGCTCACGTCGAAGACGCCGACCGACGTACGGACCGCGGTGTGCTCGGCCACCACGCCGCCGTACTCCAGAGGCATCTCCCAGCCGCCGAACTCGGCGAACTTGGCTCCGAGCGCGACGTGACGCTCGTGCAACGGGGACTTCTTCAGCTCAGGTGCCTGGGTCATGGAGCGGAACTTACCCGACGCGTAGCATGCTCAGGCAGCTTGCACGTACCGTGACGACCGGCCGTCTGCCCTGCCGGTCAAGGAGGACTGAGGATTTCGTGACCACCATCACCCTGAGCAAGTCAGATGCCGCCGGCGTCAAGACCGACGCCGTGGTCATCGGCGTGGTCAAACTCGGCGGCGGCGTCGCTCTGCCGGCCGGCACCGAGTCGCTGAACGCCGCGTACGGCGGGAAGCTGGTGGAGGTGCTGTCCGGCCTCGGCGCCACCGGCAAGACGGGCGAGGTGACGAAGGTGCCCGGGCCTCAGTCGAGCCGGCCGGGCAAGTCCGCGACGCTGATCGCCGTCGGTCTCGGCGCGGCCCCCGACGGCGAGCTGAAGACCGAGGACCTGCGGGCCGCGGCCGGCGCCGGTGTGCGGGCCGCGAAGACCTCGCAGACGGTCGCGTTCGCGCTGCCGACGCCGGACGCCGAGTGCGTGCGCGCGGTTGCCGAAGGCGCGTTGATGGGGCGGTACGCGTTCACGGCGTACAAGTCGTCGGACGGCGCCGACAGTGCCGACAGTGTCCCCGGCAACCTCACCGTCCTCACCGACCTGGCCCGGAACAAGGACGCCAAGGCCGCGCTCGAGCGCGCCCAGGTGACCGCCGAGGCCGTCGCCCAGGTCCGGGACTGGGTGAACACCCCGCCGTCGGACCTGCACCCGGCCGAGTTCGCCGCCGACGCCGTCAAGCTCGGCAAGGAGTACGGCGTCAAGGTCGAGGTCCTCGACGAGAAGGCGCTCGCGAAGGGCGGGTACGGCGGCATCCTCGGCGTCGGCCAGGGCTCGACGAACCCGCCGCGGCTGGTCCGGCTGACCTACACGCCCCGCAAGCCGGTCACGCACCTGGCGTTCGTCGGCAAGGGCATCACGTTCGACTCCGGCGGCCTGTCGCTGAAGACGTCGACCGGCATGGTGAGCATGAAGTCCGACATGGCCGGCGCGGCCGCCGTGATCGGTGCCA
Source organism: Kribbella shirazensis (assembly GCF_011761605.1). Classification (GTDB taxonomy): domain Bacteria; phylum Actinomycetota; class Actinomycetes; order Propionibacteriales; family Kribbellaceae; genus Kribbella; species Kribbella shirazensis. The sequence goes on from NZ_JAASRO010000001.1 coordinate 6,646,329, forward strand.
CGATCGCGATCGCGCGGCTCGGCCTGCCGGTCCAGGTGACGACGTACGCCGCGATGGCGGAGAACATGCCGTCCGGTTCGGCGGCCCGGCCGTCCGACGTCCTGACCATGTACGGCGGCAAGACCGTCGAGGTGCTGAACACCGACGCCGAGGGCCGGCTGGTGCTCGGCGACGCGCTGGTCCGGGCGTCCGAGGACGGGCCCGACCTGATCGTCGACGTGGCCACCCTGACCGGCGCCTGCGTCGTTGCCCTCGGCACCAAGGTGGCCGGCGCGTTCGGGAACGCCGACAGCGCCCGGGACCGGGTCGTCGACGCGGCCGTCGCGGCCGGTGAGTCGATGTGGCCGCTGCCGGTCCCGTCCGAGATGCTGGACAAGCTGAAGTCGCACTCGAAGGTCGCGGACCTCGCCAACATCACGGGCGAGCCGTGGGGCGGCGCGCTCGCGGCGGCCGCCTTCCTCGGCGACTTCGTTGCTGACGGCATCGACTGGGTCCACCTGGACGTGGCCGGCCCGGCGTTCAACGACGGCGCGGCCTCGGGTTACACCCCGAACGGCGGGACCGGGTACGCGGTCCGCACCCTGGTGGAGCTGGCCGCCTCGGCGAGCTGAGCCGTGAGCTGAGCAGGCGCAGGCCTGGCCGTTACGGCGGTCAGGCCTGGCCGTTCCGCTTCATCCGGGCGTTGTACTCGCGCATCCGCGGCGGGTAGCCGACCACGGCGGCGTCGTACGACGGGATGCCGAGACGGTTGGCGAAGTCGTGCGCCCACTTGACCGACGGGACCCGCCGACGCGTCCACTCGCCGTCGATCGCGACCAGCAGCAACGTGTACTCGGTCACCGCCGTCCGCGGCTCGACGAAGCCCTCCACGCCCTGGCGGGTCTGGGCGAACTCCCGCAGGTGAGCCTGATCGGGGTTGTCCGACCGGCGCATCGTTCCGGCCTTCTGCCGGCGACCGAACCACTTCATGACGTAAGTGTCCACTATCTGTGCAAGTCAGGGCCGAAATCCTGGATAACGGTTGCGCCGGATCCGTGCCGGCGCGTTGCGGCGGGCCCGGGCCTTGATCCGGCCGCGATCGGTGAAAAGATGACGCCGGGCGGCACCGCGATCCGGGACGTCCCGACCTGACACGCACGGAGGAACCTGTGACTGACAGCGCTACTGGTACGACGTACGACCTGGTGATTCTCGGCGGCGGCAGCGGTGGCTACGCCGCCGGACTGCGCGCGGCGACGCTCGGCCTGTCCGTGGCGCTGGTCGAGAAGGACAAGGTCGGCGGGACCTGTCTGCACCGCGGCTGCATCCCGACCAAGGCGCTGCTGCACGCCGCCGAGGTCGCGGACTCGGCCCGCGACGGTGAACAGTTCGGCGTCCGGACGACGCTCGAGGGCGTCGACATGGGCGGTGTGAACAAGTACAAGGACGGCGTCGTCGACCGGCTGTTCAAGGGCCTGCAGGGCCAGTTGAAGGCGCGCGGCATCACCGTGATCGAGGGCGAGGGACGACTGACCTCGGCCACCACGGTCCAGGTCGGCGACACGACGTACACCGGCCGCAACGTCATCCTCGCCTCCGGCTCGTACTCGCGGTCGCTGCCCGGTCTCGAGCTCGACGGGCACCGGGTGATCGCGAGTGAGCACGCGCTGACGCTCGACCGGGTGCCCGAGTCGGCCGTGGTGCTGGGCGGCGGCGTGATCGGGGTCGAGTTCGCCTCCGCGTGGACGTCGTTCGGTACCAAGGTGACGATCGTCGAGGCGCTGCCGCGGCTGGTCCCGGGCGAGGACGCGGACTGTTCGAAGACGCTGGAGCGCGCGTTCCGGAAGCGGAAGATCGCGTTCAGGACGGGTACGGCGTTCGAGTCCGTCGAGGTCACCGACAGCGGTGTCCGGGTGACCGTCGCGGGCGGCGAGGTGATCGAGGCCGAAGTACTGCTGGTCGCGGTCGGACGCGGGCCGAACACGGCCGGCCTCGGCTACGAAGAGGTCGGGGTCGCGCTGGACCGCGGGTTCGTGACTGTGGACTCGACGCTGCAGACCAGCGTTCCGGGCGTCTACGCGGTCGGCGACATCGTGCCGGGGCTGCAGCTCGCGCACCGCGGGTTCCAGCAGGGCATCTTCGTCGCGGAGCACCTCGCCGGCCTGGCGCCGACGCCGATCGACGAGGCCGGCATCCCGCGCGTGACGTACTCCGAGCCGGAGGTCGCGTCGGTCGGGCTGACCGAGGAGCAGGCGCGGGCGAAGTACGGCGACGTCGAGATCCTCAACTACAACCTCGGCGGCAACGGCAAGTCGCAGATCCTGAAGACGGCCGGGTTCGTGAAGCTGGTGCGTGCTCGCGACGGCGCCGTGGTCGGGCTGCACATGGTCGGTTCGCGCGTCGGCGAGCTGATCGGTGAGGCCCAGCTGATCTACAACTGGGAGGCGTACCCGGCCGACGTCGCGCCGCTGGTGCACGCCCACCCGACGCAGAACGAGGCCCTCGGCGAGGCGCATCTCGCCCTGGCCGGGAAACCTTTGCACTTCCATGACTGAACTGCCGGGCGGCCCGCTGGTCCGCCCGAGTAGGTTTGAGCCGCAGGGAGCGTGCGGGACGGCCGTGACCCGGATCCCGCCCGCTCCGGCGGCACCGTAGGCTGACACTCGACCGATCAGACGAAGGAGCAACGACCGTCATGCCGACCTCTGTATCCCTGCCGGCCCTCGGGGAGAGCGTCACCGAAGGAACCGTCACCCGCTGGCTCAAGCAGGTCGGCGACACGGTTGCCGTCGACGAGCCCCTGCTGGAGGTTTCGACCGACAAGGTCGACACCGAGATCCCGAGCCCTGTCGCCGGCACCCTGCTGGAGATCAAGGCCGCCGAGGACGAGACCGTCGAGGTCGGCGCCGAGCTGGCCGTCATCGGTGACGCCGGCGAGGCCTCCTCCGCTCCCGCCGCCCCGTCCGAGTCGGCTCCGTCCGAGTCGGCTCCGGCCGCCGAGTCCGCACCGGCTGAGGCGGCTCCGGCTGAGCAGTCCGGACCTGGCGAGCAGCCGGCCCAGGCCGCTCCCGCCGAGGCCCCCGCAGCCGCCCCGGCCCCCGCTGCCCAGGCTGCCCCCCAGCCCGCCGCCGACTCGACCCAAGCGGAGTCTCCGGCCACCGACGCAAACGCCTCCCAGGCAGCGTCCGGTACGCCGGTGACGCTCCCGGCGCTCGGCGAGAGCGTGACCGAGGGCACCGTCACCCGCTGGCTGAAGCAGGTCGGCGACGACGTGGCGGTCGACGAGCCGCTGCTCGAGGTCTCCACCGACAAGGTCGACACCGAGATCCCGAGCCCGGTCGCGGGCAAGCTGCTGGAGATCAAGGTCGCCGAGGACGAGACCGTGGAGGTCGGCGCCGAGCTGGCCATCGTCGGCTCCGGCGCCGCCGCCCCCGCGGCCTCCTCCGCCCCGGCTGCCCCGGCCGAGTCCGCTCCGGCTCCCGAGGCTGCTCCGGCTCAGTCGGCTCCGGCTCAGTCGGCTGCCCCGGCCCCCGCCCCGCAGGCTGCCCCGGCGCCGCAGGCCTCGGCTCCCGCACCGGCTCCTGCTGCCGCTCCGGCCCAGGCCCCGGCCCCGCAGGCTGCACCTGTTCCGGCTGCTGCCGCCCCCGCTCCGCAGGCTGCTCCGGCACCTGCGGCGACCCAGGCGCCTGCGGTCTCCGCTCCCTCCCCGAACGGCGCAGCCGCCGACGGCCCGAACTACGTCACCCCGCTGGTACGCAAGCTCGCCGCGGAGCACCAGGTCGACCTGAACGCCGTACAGGGCACCGGAGTCGGCGGCCGGATCCGCAAGCAGGACGTCATCGCCGCCGCCGAGGCCAAGAAGGCCGCCGCGGCCGCCGCGGCCGCCCCGGCAGCCCAGGCACCCGCCGCCGCGGCCGCGAAGTCCCCGGTGGTCAGCCCGCTGCGCGGGACGACCGAGAAGATGAGCCGGATCCGCAAGGCGATCGCGAGCCACATGGTCAACAGCCTGAAGGTCTCGGCTCAGCTGACCACGGTGGTCGAGGTCGACGTCACCGAGATCGCCAAGCTGCGCAACGCGAAGAAGGCGGAGTTCGAGGCCCGTGAGGGCGTCAAGCTGTCGTTCCTCCCGTTCTTCGCCCTCGCCGCGGTCGACGCCCTGAAGCAGTACCCGAAGCTGAACGCGTCGATCGACGAGGAGAAGGGCGAGATCACGTACCACGCGGCCGAGCACCTCGGCATCGCGGTGGACGTGGAGCGCGGCCTGATGGTCCCGGTCGTGCACAACGCCGGCGACCTGAACATCGCCGGACTGGCGAAGAAGATCGCCGACCTCGCCGACCGCACCCGCAACAACAAGGTGCTGCCGGACGAGATGGCGGGCGGCACGTTCACCATCACCAACACCGGTAGCCGGGGCGCGCTGTTCGACACCCCGATCCTGAACCAGCCGCAGGTCGGCATGCTCGGGACCGGAGCTGTGGTGAAGCGCCCGGTCGTCATCACCCACCCGGAGCTCGGCGAGACGATCGCGATCCGGCAGATGGTGTACCTGGCGCTGACCTACGACCACCGCCTGGTCGACGGCGCCGACGCGGCCCGCTACCTGACGGCGGTCAAGCAGCGCCTCGAAGAGGCCCAGTTCGACGTCTGATCCGAGTGACGACGCCGGTGCCTGTCTCCTCCGGGGGACGGACACCGGCGTCGTCGTCTTCCTGGGTACCTGGTAGTCGAACCGACAAGGAGCAGAGCGGATGAAGTACGTGCTGGCCGGGGCCTCCGGCTTCCTCGGCAAGGCCCTCGCCCGCGACTTGGTTGCCGACGGCCACCAGGTCGTCCGGCTGGTTCGCCGTACGCCGACCTCGGCCGACGAGGTGCGCTGGGACCCGGCGCGGGGCGATCTGGATCCCGGTGCCCTCGGCGAGCCCGACGTCCTGGTGAACCTCGCCGGCGCGAACATCGGCCGCCCGTGGACCCCGACGTACCGCCGCACCATCCGGGAGAGCCGGGTCAGCACCACCTCGACCCTCGCCCGGGTGGCAGCGCAGCTCGACGGGCGGCCGGTCCTGATCACCCAGAGCGGGATCGGCGGCTACGGCAAGGACCTCGGCGACCAGATCCTGACCGAGGACACCGCTCTCGGCGACGGCTTCCTCGCAGACGTCGTACGCCTCTGGGAAGGCGCACTGGGACCCGCCCAGGAAGCCGGCAGCCGAGTTGCCGCTCTTCGTACCGGAGTAGTGCTGGACCGCAAGGCTCCCGCGTTCCAGCTCCTCGCCGTCCCCTTCCGCCTCGGCCTCGGCGGCCGTCTGGGGCCCGGCACGCAGTACTTCCCTACCGTCTCCCTCACCGACTGGCTCCGAGCAGTCCGGCACGTCGCAGAACACGACACCCTGAGCGGCCCGATCAACGTCGCCCTCCCCACCCCACCCACGAACACCGAATTCACCGAGGCCCTCGCCACCGCCCTGCACCGTCCCGCGCTGGTCCCGATCCCCGCCTTCTTGATGAAGGCCGCCCTCGGCGAATTCGCCTGGGAACTCCTAGGCAGCAAACGAGCCCTCCCCACCCGCCTCCAGTCCCACGGCTTCACCTTCCACCACCCCACCATCACCCCCACCATCTCCGCCGCCCTCGCCTGACCCCGACGCTCGGGACGACTCCCCGCCCTGACGACCCGCAGCCGCGGCCCGAGGTAAATCAGCCATGCCCTAGCCATCGCTGACCTTCCACCATTCAGTGGCAGCCCCGCGCTCTCTGCGTACCGCCGTTCGCCAGCTCCCCGATTTCTCATACTCGAACACTTGTTCTAATATGAATCCATGACAGCGATCGCGCTCAACCCGAACCCCGGCGTTCCACTGCCCGCCGGGTCAGCTGTCGCTGAAGTCCGTCCACCGGCATCCCCTTGGTCGGCACTGCCACCGCTCCCCCCACCGGACGATCTGTACGACCCCGAGGACCCGCATCCGCCGCGATTCATCGGCGAGGAAGACCTGTACGACGACCTACCGCCGATGTCCCGCGTCGACTGGCTGGACTGGCTGGAATGGGCCGGTGTCGAGCAAGACGAGGCCGAACGGGAGATGCTGCGCCTGAACGCCCCCGCCTGGGTGTTCCTGCCGCCCGGCGCCGAACTCGCCGCCGCACTGGAGAAACTCCGGCCACAATGCGAGACACCGGTCGCGCTGATCGAGGCGATGAAGGCCGCCGCGCGGATGGAAGCCTGGGCCGCCTCGATCAAGACCTCCGCGATGGCATCGTTCGTGCGCCAACGCAAAGCCCAGGCCACCGAGATCCCCCGCCCGACCCAGATCGACACCTCCGGCCGCCCGATCGACCCCGAACGCTCCTGGTCCGCCGAGATCGGCGCCGCGCTGCACCTGTCCACTGACACCGCCGCCCGCCACATCGACACCGCACTCCACCTGACCGGACCACTCACCGCGACCCACACCGCACTACGCTGCGGCGCCCTGACCTGGTCCAAAGCCCTGGCCATCTCCGAAGCCACCCGGCACCTCCCAACCGACGCCGCCCAAGCAGTCGAAGCGCACGTACTGCGCCGCGCCCCCGGTCAGACCCACAAGAACCTGCGCGAATCACTGCGCCGTCAGGTCGCCAAACACACCATCCGCGAAGACGCCGACCGACACCGCGCCGCGGTCACCGACCGCACCTGCAAAATCGTCCCCCTCCCCGACGGCATGGCCGGGCTATGGGTCGTCCACACCGCCGACAAAATCCAGCAAATGTGGGTCGTCATCCAAGCCATGGCCGACCTCGCCAAACGCGGCAACCCCACGGGCCCGAGCACCACGACCAGGTCCACGACCAGCACCACGACCTGCACCGCGACCTGCACCGCGACCTGCACCACGACCTGCACCGCGACCTGCACCGCGACGTGCACCACGACCGGCACCGCGACGAGCACCACGCAAGCCGATCCCCACCCCGGCGACACCACCTCAACCGGCACCGCAGCCACCAACGAAACCACTGCGACGGCCCATACCGCCGGCGCACAGGCAGCCACCGTCGATCCCGCCCCGCCCGGCACCGACACCCCACCACGCACTGACAGCCCGCCCGGCGTGACCGCCACTGATCCAGACCGTCAGACCGAGGCTCAGCGAACCCACAACGAGCGGATTACCGATCGGAACAGGGACGAGCGGACCGCGGAGCAGCGGCGTGCCGACGTCATGGCCGACGTCTTCGAACAGATGCTGCACAACGGCCTGGACTGGCTCGGCCGCCGACTACCCGACCAGCACCGCAGACGCCCCCACATCGAAGTCCTCATCCCAGCCACCACCCTGCTCGGGATGGACGACGACCCCTGCGAACTCACCGGCTACGGCCCCATCCCCGCCGACATGGCCCGCCGCATCGCCACCGACGGCACCTGGCGCAGGCTCCTCACCGACCCCACCAACGGCACCGTCCTCGAAGCCTCCACCACCCGCCACGACCCCGGCACCCTCGTCACCGAAACCCTCCTCGCCCGCCACCCCACCTGCGCCTGGCCCGGCTGCAACCGCACCTCCCGCCAATGCGACCGCGACCACACCACCCCCTTCACACGAACCGGCCGAACAACCCTCACCGGCCTCGCGCCCTACTGCGAATACCACCACGTCATCAAAGACACCCCCGCCTGGGGATGGACCAGCACCACCCACCCCGACGGCTCTGTCACCCTGACCGCCCCCACCGGCCACCGCTACACCACAGTCCCACCCGCCCGCGGCCCTCTCACCACATCATCATCCGAGGCCTGCACCCCACCGCAGGATCCTCCAGCCACCCGCCGGCAACCACCCGATCCCCCACCGTTCTGACCCGTCCAACTACGGGCACCAGCACCGAATCCGAGCACCAGCGCGATAACTCAACAGCCACCCACGGACACAAGCACGCGAGCTCGCACGCGTCGAGGACGCCGGCGTGTCGGCGACGTACAACACGGACAGGCTCCGGCAAGTGCTTGAGAACATTCCCGGCACACCCAATTGCCAGAGCTTGAGCACATGCCCAGCGCACAATTGCCAGAGCCTGAGAACATGCCCGACGCACGCACTTGCCAGAGCTTGCACACACGACCTGCGCAGGCGAGGCCTGACCTGTGAGCACACGCCCGCACATAGGCAGGCGCGGGGTTGAACTGAGCAGGAATGCCCTTGGTCGTCAGCCCTTGGTGATGGTGCTGATGCGCCAGGCCCGGGGATGAGTTCGATCGGGACTCGGTGGTGTGGCAGTCAGAGTGATCAGCTTGGTCGTGGGCCGTCCGGATGGGAGCGTGGTCACCGTACCGGTGTGATCGACGGCTTGGCCAGCAGTGAGGTGATCGGTGGTCCTGAGGATGACGGTGGTCGGGGTACGGCGCATGATGGTGGTGCTCTCGATCGTGATTCGGAGACCGCGGACACGCACGTTCCGCCGACGGTAGTCAGACAGCAACGCACGATCGGCAACCCACGGCGAACTCCCCGGGACGTAGACCTTGTCCAGAGCCGCAAGATCAAGGGTCCAGAACGCGTGCGCACGTTGAGCGTCGAGCGCCCGCAGAGTCCGAGTCCACGCCACGAGGTCAACGCTCGAGGTGGGGGGTTGGGGTCGCGGCAGGGACGCCGACGACGGCTTCGAGGACTGGACCTGTGTCGGCTGCGGCTTCGAGGACTGCGCCTGCGTCGGCTGCGTCGACAGCGGCTGCGTCGATCGCGGTTCTGTCGGTCGCGGTTCCGTTGGTCGGACAGGCACGGTTTCAGCCGACCGCCCAGGCGTGGCTCCATCTGATTGCGTGGGCGTAGCTCGCGGATCGGTTGGTTGCTGCTGAGTGGTCGCCGAACCCTCGAGCGTGCGGATCGCAATGATGCCGAAGGCAAGAACAATCACGGCACCCACCGCAGCCGCACCGAGGACGCCGTACGCCGGATGCCGCAGCGCCCAAACCACGCGGTCCCAGAGCGCAGCACCAACACGAGGCACCAGATAGCCACGACGGACAGGGCTGCTACGACGAAGCATGTTGCTGTTGCGCAGCCGGCCATCACGACGAAGCTCGTCGGTTCTGCGGAGGCCGCCACCGCGTCGAAGAACGCCGCCAAGGCGAGGCGCACTGCTACTGGAGGGCGGATCATCTCCGCTCAACGCAGGATCATCGCCAGCCTCGTCACCGCCACCAGACACACCAGTACGGCGAAACGCATACCCACCGAACACATTGGCACCGGCGAACGTGTCGTCGCCCGACGCACCACCGTCGCCATCACCATCGCCGGCATCACCATGGCCACCAGCCACGCTGGTACGGCGAAACGCGTATCCACCGAACGCGTTCGCGCCCGCGAACACGTCGTCCCCGCCCGACGCGGGGCCGTCGCCAGCCTCGTCGCCGCCACTAGAGACACTGTTACGGCGAAACACGTACCCGCCGAATCCGTTGCCGCCGGCGAACGCGTCGTCACCGGCCAACGCGTCCCTACCAGCTGACGCGTCACCTTTGCCGGCTGACGTATCCCTCCTGCCTGGCGAATCCGTACGGCCTGATGCATCCGTACTGCGTGATGCATGACTGCGGCCGAACTCGAAGGCGCCACTGAACGCGGCAACACCATCTGGCGCATCGGTACGGCCGAAGACATATCCGCTGATCGGCTCCTGACCAGCAGACGCATCGCCGGCGCCAGGCGCATCGCCGGTGCCGGGCGCGCTGGTACCGGGCACATCGCCCGTGCCACGCGCATCGCCCGTGCGACGCGCATCGCCGGTGCCGGGCACATCGCTGCGGCCGTACGCGAAGCCACCGCGGAATGCGGCGTCGGTACCTATCGCGTCGCCGGGGCCGGGTGCGCCACCGAATGGGGTGGTGAATGCGTTGTCGCCGTCGAGTGTTTGGGCACTGCGTAGCGGATCGCTGTGGTGGATTGGGTTGGCGTTGCGGGAGGCGCGGGTGCGGCCGGCGCGGCCTCGGCGGAAGGTGGTCCGTCGGGTGGAGCGGCGGCGTTTCGATCGGGAGTTGCCGGTTGGGGCGGGGGCGGATTCGGCGTACTGGGGTCGGGTTGGCGGGGTTGAAGGGGGTGGGGGCGGGTTCGATTGCGGCGGACCTAGTGGCGCTCGGGAGAGCGTGGGTACGTCGTCGTCATCTGCGGAATCGTCAGCCGAGTTCGCGGGGTGGTTGTGCCAGGGATCGGTCGAGGTGACGGGTGGGCTGTCGGCGGCAGGCGAAGGCGCAGAGGGGTAGCCGTCAGACGGTCCGGCGGGCGCAGTACCGGACGTGCCTACGGGCTTGGAAGCAGGCGCAGGGGTGGAGGCGGACGCCCGGCGTGGGCCGGTCGTTGGCTCGGGCTTAGAACCGGAGGTGTGCTCGGACCGCGAGGACAGGTCGGGCCCGGAACCAGAAACAGGCAACGCACCTGAACCAGGCAAGGCACCTGAAGCAGGCAAGGCACCTGAAGCAGGCAAGGCACCTGATGCAGGCGCGAGTGAGGAGCCAGCCGCTCGCGCGGAGGCACGTGGTCGCGTGGCCCCAGGTTCTGCAGCAGAGCCCGGCGCTGGGGTGGGACCAGGTCCTGCAGCCGAACCAGCCGGCGCAGCCGAGCCGCGCGGTCGGGTGGAGCCAAGCGGTGCGGTGGAGCCAGGCACGGAAGCCGAACCGGGCGCTGAAGCTGAGCCAGGCACGGCAGATGAGCCAGCCGGTGGGGTGGGGCCAGGCGCTGGAGTGGGACCAGGCTCCGCAGCCGGACCAGCCGGACCCGCCGCAGCCGGCACAACCGAGCCGGGCGGTGAGGTGGAGCCAAGCGGTGCGGTGGAGGCAGGCACTGGGGCCGAGCCGGGCGCCGGAGCTGAGTCAGGCACGGCCGATGAGCCAGCCCGTGAGGTGGAACCAGGCGCTGCAGCCGGAGCAGACGGTTCGGACGGTGCAGCCGGATCAGGCGATGGAGCGGGGGCAGATGACGGGGACGAGGTCGGCGGTGGGGGTGGGGGTAGCTCGGGGGTTGGGGTGGGGTCGGGGGGCATGGCTAGGTCTATGGGGGTGGGTGGGGAGAGGGTGAGGAGGCGGTGTGGGAGGGCCTTTAGAGGGGTGGTGGTGATGAGGGTGGGGGTGAAGGCGGTGGGGTCTGCGGCTGCGTGGTGGATGAGGGTGGGCAGGGCTTCTATGTCGGCGGTTGTGGTGCCGGGGTGGAGGGTGGCGTCGGTGAGGATGGGGCGGCCTTCGGCGTCGAACATGACGTTGTGGGGAGTGATCGAGCCGTGGGTTAGGCGGGAGTCGTGGAGGTGGGCTACGGCTTCTGCTAGGGGCGCTAGGAGGGTGACCAGTTCGCCGCGGGACAGTGGGTCGCGGCGGGTGAGGAGGGCTGCGAGGGTGCCGGCTACGAGGTGCTGGGTGATCAGGATCCAGCCGGTGTTTGTTTCGTGGAACTCTCGTACGTAGGCCAGGTGCGGGTGCTGTAGGCGGGACAGGAGGCTGAGGTCCTCGCGGAACCTTCTCGGGTCGGGGACCGCCTTGAACGGGATGTGTTTCAGCACGGCGTTCCGGCCGGTCGCGCGGTCCCGGACCTGCCAGACTGTTCCGCCCGGTCCGGACCCGAGCTGCCGGCGCAGGCTGTATCCACCGAGGTCTGCGAGGTCCATGCCCAAGAGGATGCACCGATCGCGACCTCGCCCGCGGAAGTTATCCACAGCTCCATCGGCGAGCGCACGGAGTACGCCAGGACCCCTCCGGAGCACACGCGCTCTGGAACACAGCCCGTCCCGGCAGGCCTACAACGCACCACAAGCAGGATCAGACGGCTCGGTGGATCCCGGGACAGACAGCCCGAGCACCCGTTCCGGGACGCTGCCCCCGGACGCGCGGGCCACTGCGCACTCGAGCGTGTGATGGGTGTACAGGTCCGAGTGTGAGGTCCCTGTGCGGCGGGGCGCGAGGCTCGCGGGATCGGGATGCGGGGACCGGCACGAGGCACGGGGCGCGGGGACCGGGATGCGGGGACCGGGGCGCGGGGACCGGGGTGCCGGACCGGATGCAGGGACCGGGGGCGCGGCACTCAGGATGCGGGATCCGGGATGCGGGGACCCGGAATGCGCGGACCCGGGCGCGGGGGGCGCGGAGCCGCAGGGGCGGAGGCCCGGGCGCGGAGGCGGAGGCCCGGGCGCGGAGGCGGAGGCCCGGGCGCGGAGGCGGAGGCCCGGATGCGGGGACGGAGGCCCCAGGCGCGGGGCCCGAGCGCGGGGACGGAGGGCCAGGCGCGGGGCCGAGCGCGGAGGCGCGGAGGCGCAAGCGCGGAGGCGCGGAGGCGCGGAGGCGCAGGCGCGGAGGCGCGGAGGCGCAGGCGCGGAGGCGCGGAGGCGCAGGCGCGGAGGCGCGGGGGCGGAGGCCTAGACGCGCTGGGGCGTGGGCGCTGGGGCGCGGGCGCGGGATGCCGGCGCCGGACCGGGGCGCCGGCCGCCTGTACATGAGCTCTGCGCGCCGTCGGCAACCGCGACCCGTTGGCTCACCACCGGTCGCCGGCGATCGCGCACCCGACCTGCCCGTGGGGCGGGATCGATCCGCGATGTGGGGGACGGGGCGAGGCGGCGGGGTCTGCGGACGGGTCTGGGGCAGGTCTGGGGCAGGTCTGGGGCAGGTCTGCGGACGGGTCGGGGGATGGGGTGTGGGGGTGCGCCTACACTCGGGGCGTGAGGGTTATCGAGTATGTGGAAGCCGGGTTCGGTGCTGGTGCGGTGGATTATGAGGCCGCGTGGGACGAGCAGCGGCGGCTGCATGCGGAGGTTGCTGGGGGCACCGGTTCGGATACGGTGATTCTGCTCGAGCATCCGCCGGTGTACACGGCAGGTAAGCGCACCGAGGCGCATGAGCGGCCGGTTGACGGTACGCCGGTGGTGGATGTCGACCGCGGTGGGAAGATCACCTGGCACGGGCCCGGGCAGCTGGTCGGGTATCCGATCGTGAAGCTGGCCTCACATGTGTACGTCGTGGACTATGTCCGGCGGCTCGAGGAGGCGCTGATCGGTGTCTGCGCCGAGCTCGGGGTGAAGTCCGGCCGGGTCAAGGGCCGCAGTGGTGTCTGGGTGGCAGCCGACGACCGTGGGCGGGAGCGAAAGATCGCCGCGATCGGGATCCGGGTCGCCCAGGGTGTGACCATGCACGGGTTCGCGCTGAACTGCAACAACGACCTGGCCTGGTTCGACCGGATCGTGCCGTGTGGCATCTCGGACGCCGACGTGACGACGCTGTCCAAGGAGCTCGGCCGCGAGGTCACGATCGCGGAGGTCCTCGACCCGGTACGTCGGCATCTCGACCGGTTCCTCGCGTGGGAAGAGTACGAGCGCAGCCCGGACATCGACCACCACGAGGAACCGCCGACCGCGATCACCTACGGGCTGACGGTCTGAGGCTCCAGTCCCACCTCCGCGCGCCACTCCGCGTGCAACGACTGCAGCCGGGCAACGACGTCGGGCTGGTCTGCCAGGTGGTTGGTCTGCTCGCCGATGTCGTCGGCCAGGTGCGCGAGGAACCAGCCCTCCCCCATCGGCGCGTGCTCGTAGTCGCGTAGATGCCGGGTGTTGGCGTCGTCGTCGACCCAACTGAGCTTCCAGTCCCCCGACCGCACGGCCCACTGGAACCCGCAGTCCCAGTGCAGGTTCTCGTGGGCCACGTCGGCCGACCCGGCCAGTACCGGCAGGATGTCGAGGCCGTCGGCGCCCTCCACGGTCGCACCGGCCGCCGCGGCCAGCGTCGGCACCAGGTCCATCGTGCTCACCAACGCGTCAGTACTGCGACCAGCCGGCAGCTGCCCCGGCCAGCGCCAGAGCATCGGGATCCGGATACCGCCGTCCCACAGCGTGTACTTCGTCCCGCGCAGCGGAGCGTTGTCGCCGAAGTTGCAGGTCGACCCACCGTTGTCGGTCACGTACACCACGATCGTGTCGTCGCCGGCCACGTCGAGCAGCCGCCCGATCTCCGCGTCCATCAGCTCCAGCTGGGCGAGGTAGTACTCCCGTCCATGCGGCAGATTCGGCACGATCACGTCGTCGTACCACTCCATGAACGGGCCGTCGGTCTCTGGGGACCAGTCGTGGAAGGCCGGTAGACCCCGCGCCTCCAGCTCGGACTCCGGCAGCTGCCAGCAGAAGTTGTGTACGGCGTTGAACGCGACCATGCAGAAGTACGGCCGCTCGTCCTCCGCCTCCATGAACTCCGCCGCCCGCCGGCCGAACTCAGCCGTCAAGAAGCCCTCATGCTCAACCGGCGCGTCGCCAGACAGCAGCGGCTGCACAGCCATGTGGTGCGCGGCCGGTTGTCCGTACGACGTCACTGAGTCCTCGGAGTGATGCATGTAGTTCAGCCGACCGAATGACTGCCCCGCCAGCCCGTACAGCGTCTCCTCGAACCCGTGGTGTGGCGGACACGCCCTGTCCCCCACGTCCTCTTTCCCGTAGTGCACCTTGCCGAAGTACCCGGTGCGATACCCCTGGTCGCGCAGGATCTCCGCCAGCGTCGGTACGTCGTCCGGCGGGAAAGCAGCCGAGTCGAACCACTGACCACCCCAGCGCTGCTGGTACCGCCCGGAGATGATCGACGCCCGCGACGGGCTGCAGATCGGAGCTGTCACGTAGGCGTCGGTGCAGCTGACCCCCTCCGCAGCCAGCCGGTCCAGCGCCGGAGTACGTACGTCGGAGTGCACACCGAGCCTGCTGCGGTCGGCGTACCCGTGGTCGTCGGAAACGATTAGCAGAATGTTCGGAGCGGGCAAGGGCTCATCCTCTCGCAAGTCGCGCAGCCTGGTCTGACTTCGCACGGGCGTCGGTCGCATCTGGGTCCAGCAGCAATCTCAACTCAGCATCCAGTCGCTGCACCAGAGCCGAGTCATCAGACAGGTCATGAAGCTCCAGCGGGTCCTCGTCGACGTTGAAGACCTGTGGCGAGTGCTCGGAGCCGTAGTAGCAGTACTTCCAAGGTCCGGACTTCAGCATGAAGCCTCCGTCCACCATGCCCTGTGCGTGGTACTCCGACAGCACAGGTCGGTCCTGCACGTCCAGCAACGTGTGCCCCGGTAGAGCAGTGTCGGGAGCCAGACCGGCAATGTCCCGGAGCGTAGGCAGTACGTCGACCAGACTGACGTGTGCAGTACTCCGGCCCGGCTGCAGCGACGGATGGCGCAGGAGCAATGGGACGCGTACGGCGGGCTCGTAGAAGCACTGCTTCTGCCAGATGCCGTGCTGACCGGCCATTTCGCCGTGGTCGCTGGTGTAGATGACCACTGTGTCGTCCGGTACTGCGGCCAGCAGCCGGCCGATCTGATGGTCGAGGTGACTGATCAGCGCCCAGTAGCAGACCGTCGCCTCCCGGATCTGCTCCTCCGTCAGCGGCTCGTCGTTCCGGAATCCGTGACGTAGCAGCGAGATCACCGGGTGCTGCTGATTGTCGACAACAGGCAGGTCGACATCAGCCGCGTCGTACAACGCACGGAACTCAGGTGGTGCCACCAATGGGAAGTGCGGGTGCATGTAGCCGACGTACAGCAGGAACGGCTCCTCGCCCGGGTCGCGCAGGAACTCCACTGCCGCGTCAGTGGCTGTCACATCGTGCTGGGTGTGCACGTGGTCGCCGGCACCCTGTTCGGTGACGTGAGAGTTGGTGGGTCGCCGCCAGTCCGCCGTACGACGCGGTGGGCGACCGCTGTGGTCGATCCAGAAGTCCAGGTCGTCGGTGAGGCGGCGGTCGAACCCGAGCAACCGGTCCGGGCCGTTGAAATGCGTGCGGCCCGCGATGACCGACGTGTAGCCTGCCTCGCGGAGATGGTGTCCCCAGGTGCGGTACGTCGGGCCCGGGATCACGCCGTTGTCCCAAGCCCCGATTCGGTGCACGTACTCGCCGGACAGGAGCGAGAGCCGCGAAGGCACGCACATCGGGCTGTTCGTGTACGCGCGGTCGAACGACACGCTCTGTGCCGCCAGGCGATCCAGGTTCGGCGTCAGCACGTGCGGATGGCCTGCCCAGCCGGCGGCCGCGGCGGTGTGTTCGTCGGACAGGACGACGACGATGTTCGGTGGGCGCATGGCCCTACTCTAGGCAAGCGGTTGCCGGTCCGTTTCGTACCGAAGTGTCTGCAGTGTGTGACGGCAGTTCGTCGCTACCTTGGGGAGGTGTCCAAATTTCTTGGGTTCTTGCTCGGCGTAGCCGTCGCTCTGGCCGGCCCGGCCGTGTTCGGGGTCCTGGCGGCGCCGGGTGGTATCGAGCTGAACGCGAAGGGGATGGCGCTTGCCTTCGGCATCGGAGCGCTGATCTTCTGGGCCGTCGTGTCGTACTTCTCCGGCGCCGGTGCGCTGGGGGCGTTCGCGGCCTTCGGCACCCTGGTCTACTGCTGGCTCTGGATCCCGAACCGGACCACGAACTTCCTCAACGACGTCCCTGGCGTCACCAACGGGATGATCGAGGGGTCGAAGCAGTACACGCTGAACGGCGTGGTGCCGATCCTCGGGGTGATCTCGCTGGTGTACGCGATCCAGCTGATCGTCCGCAGTGTGCAGCGCCGGCGCCGCGAGCGCGCCGAGGCCGAGCGGCTGCAGCGCGAGCAGGAAGCCGCGCAGGCGCAGCAGGAGGCGGACGTCGCGGCCGTCTACCCGGTTGCCGGGGGCACCTACCAGGCGCCGGCGGCGTACGAGAGCCACACGCGGTACGACGACCTGTTCGACGAGCCCGAGCCGGTGCAGCCGCGGAACCAGGCCGACGACCAGACGCGCCAGTTCCCGGTGAGTGACGGTGCGGACGAGGGCGAGCACACGCGTCAGTTCCCGAGCGCGGATGCCGAGGGCAACCAATCCGCCGACGAGACGGTCGCCGCCCCCACCGCCCCAGCCCCAGCCCCGGTGGCCGAGGAGCAGGAAGCACCACAGGCCCCGGTGGCCGAGGTGCAGGAGGAGCAGGAGGAGCAGCCGACGCAGCCGGCTGTGGAGACTCAGGAGACTCAGCCCGCAGAGGACAAGAATCCTCCTGCCGACGAGAAGAAGGCTGAGCAGGTTGCGGCTCCGCAGCAGCCGGAGCAGGTCGGGTCGCAGTACCGGGAGCGGATGGAGAACCCGGAGGACACCGGCGAGTTTCACCTCGCGTTCGAGAACCCGGTGGTCAGGCCCGCCTAAGGGGGCGGGTCAGGCGACGTGCATGCGTTGCTGGTGTTCGCCGCGCCGCGCGTGCTCGGTGATCGCCTCGTCGTACGCCGCGCGCGCCATCGCCAGCACCTCGCCGGCCATCTGTGCGCGCGGTGAGTCGGTGCTCCACGCGAGCACCAGCTTCCGGTGGATCGGGTCACCGGCGAGCGTGCGGGTGGTGACGTCCGACGAGAGCATCCGGTACGACGTGGGCGAGATCAGCGCCACGCCCTGACCACTCGTCACGAACCCCATCAGCACCGACGTGTCGACCGAGTGGTGCTCGACCCGAGGCTGGAACCCGGCCGCCTCGCACGCGGCCCGGAACAGCACGTGGAACCCGCTGTCGTCCGGCGGCTCTCCGATCCACTCCTCGCCCGACAGCGCCGCCAGGTCCACCTCGCCGCGCGTACGAGACGCCTCGGCCACCGGGTGGTCCGCCGCGAGGGCGACGTACGCCGACTCGGATTCGATGACCGTGGTGGCTTCGACGCCTGCGGGCAGCCGCAGCTCGAAGCCCGGGAACTCGCGCAGCAGCGCGAAGTCGAGCCGGCCACTCTCCAATTGCTGCAGCAGAACACTCGAAGACCATTCGACCTCGACGCTGACCTGCTCGATCTCGCCGTGGTCGCGGAGCCGGGACGCGATCCCGGACACCGGCGCAGTCGGGAACCCGCCGAGCCGGACGGCCGACGACTCGACCGCGGTCATCGCGGACACAGTCGCGGCCAGGTGGTCGACGTCGACCAGGATCGCCCGCGCGCGGTCGACGGCGTACCGGCCGAGCGGTGTCGGCGTGACACCGGTGCGGGAGCGTTCGAACAGCTCACCGCCGAACGCCGCCTCGATCCGCTTCAGCTGCGCGGTCAGGCTGGGCTGGCTGACCTTGAGCCAGCGGGCGGCCCGTCCGACGGACCCCGCTTCTGCCACCAGGACCACCACCCGCAGGTGGCGCAGCTCGACGTTCATGCGTTGAGACCGTAGTCGAGGTGCACGCACAGCACACAGCGACCCAACATTGCGGTTTCGTCACAGCCGGGCCCGGAGGTGTAACACCAGGCCCGGCCGTGACGATGTGCTACCTCGATTCGAGCGCCAGCGCCTCGCGGTAACCGAGCCGACGACCGGTCTGCAGCAGCGTGCGTTCGTACAGCCGGGCGCCGAGCCGGACGATCAGCACCGTTGTGACCAGCAGGATCGCGATCGCGACCAGCGGCTGCCAAACCGGCACGTCCTCGGTGAGCATCCGCCCCGGCATCGACATCGACGACGCGATCGGCACGACGACGCGACCGACTTCGCCGACGACCCGGCGAACACCGAGAAGAAGAACGGGATCATCAGGATCATCTGCCCCGGCAGTGTCGTCGACCCGAGGTCCTCCTGCCGTGTGGCCAGCGACCCGGCGACCGCCCACAGCCCGGCGAGCGCCACGAACCCGAGCACGAAGAACACCACGAACCATCCGGCGACCGGTGCCACCACTTCGAGAATGTCGGCCTGATCGGTCGCCAGCAGCCCGATCAGCGACGCGGCCGCGATCACCACGATCTGGGACAGCGCAAGCACCGTGTTGCCGAGCACCTTGCCCCACAGCAGCGACCGGATCGGCACGGCGGCGGCCAGGATCTCGACGACCCGGCTCTCCTTCTCCTGGACGACGCTCTGCGCGATCATCATCCCGAAGCCGAGCGCGGTCATGTAGAAGACCAGCGCCAGGCCGATGTTCACGAAGTCCGACACCAGGTCCGGCAGCGGCCCCGGATTCAGCAACTGCAGCGACACCTTCGTCCCGGCGTGCAGCTCCGTCGGGGTCAGCCCGGCCTTCGCCGCGTTCGCCTCCATTCCGACGGCCGCCGCCGCTTCGCGCAGCGCGCTCTCGAGACCGGAGTCGACGCGGTCGTCGCCGAGCACGACGTACCCGTCGTCCCCCGGCAGCAGCGCCGCCTTGACGTCGCCCGAGGTGACAGAGCCCTCGGCGGCCGGCCGGCCGGCAACCCTGACGACCTCGTACCCGTCGCCGCCCTTGGTCGTCGACGCCTGCTGCACGACCTTCGCACCCGCGTCGTCGATCACCGCGATCTTGTCGGCGCCGCCGTTGCCCGCGAGCAGCGCGGGGATGATCACGGCCGCCATCACGATCAGCAGCATCACCAGCGTCGAGCCGATGAACGTCTTGTCCCGCAGCTTGGTCGTGACCTCGCGCTCGGCGATCAGCATCCACGGCCTGTCCAGAGCATTCATCGGGTCGCCTCCCGGAAGACATCGCTCAGCGCCACCCGCTCCGGCCCGAACTCACGGACCGGCCCGCGGCTGAGCGCCTCCTGCAGGATCTTCTGCTCCATCGCATCGTCCAGTACGTCGAACAGCGCCGTACCGCCCGCGACGTCACGCACCTCGACGCCCCGGAGGTCGCGCAGCCAGCCGGCGTCGCCGTCCACCACCAGCCGGTACGTCGTCGACGAGCCCGCGGAGAGCTCCGCGACGGAACCGGCGGCGACCACCTTGCCGCGGGACAGGACGACGAGGTCGTCGCAGAGCCGCTCGACCAGATCGAGCTGGTGGCTGGAGAACAGCACCGGTACCTCAGGCGTGACCTCCTCGCGGAGCAGGTCGACCATCGCGTCGACGGCGAGCGGATCGAGACCACTGAACGGCTCGTCGAGCACCAGCGCGATTGGCTCGTGCACCAGCGCGGCCGCGATCTGCACCCGCTGCTGGTTGCCGAGCGACAGCGTCTCGAGTACGTCGGTGGCGCGTTCGGCCAGGCCGAGCCGCTCGAGGATCTTGGAGGCCCGCTCGGCGGCGCGGTCCGGGTCGAGACCGTGCAGCCTGCCGAAGAACACCAGCTGGTCGTGGATCTTCATCTTCGGGTACAGCCCGCGTTCCTCGGGCATGTAGCCGAAGTCCCGGCGTACCTGCTGCGTCAGAGGCCCGTCCTGCCACCGCACCTCGCCGGATGTCGCGGCCAGGACGCCGAGGATGATCCGCATCGTCGTCGTCTTCCCAGCGCCGTTGGCGCCGACGAATCCGGTCATCCGTCCCGGTACGACGTCGAAGGTCACGTCGTCCAGCGCCAGATGATCACCGAACCGCCGGGTGAGTCCCGCCACCCTCAGCATGTGTCACCGTTCCCATCAGCTCAGGCCGGGCCCACGCCCGACGATGCCCAAGCTAGTCAACCGGCGTACGGCGGCACGTCGGCCCAGGGAGTGATCACCCGCGTCATTCGCAAGGTGGACGGGATCAGGACGAGGTGTCGTCGCCAGGGGTGACGAGACCGCACTCGTAGGCGAAGACCACGGCCTGCACGCGGTCACGCAGGCCCAGTTTCAGCAGGACGCGGGAGACGTGGGTCTTCACGGTGGCCTCGCCGACATACAACTGCGCGGCGATCTCGGTGTTGGTGAGGCCGCGGGCGATCAGCCCGAGCACCTCCCGCTCGCGCTCGGTCAGCTCGGCCAGCAGGTCCGGCCGGTACACCCGCTCTCCCCCGCCGGTGAACCGCTTGATCACCCGCCGGGTCACCTCCGGCGCGAGCAGCGCGTGCCCGGAGTGCACGACCTCGATCGCCTCGACGAGATCCTCGGGCGCGGTGTTCTTGAGCAGGAAGCCGCTCGCACCGGCCCCGAGCGACTCGAACAGGTAGTCGTCGCGGTCGAAGGTCGTCAGGATGACCACCTTGCCGGCGTCCTCCGCGACGATCCGCTGGGTCGCGGTGATCCCGTCCATCCCGGGCATCTGGACGTCCATCAGTACGACGTCCGGACGCAGCGCCAGCGCCAGCTCGATCGCCTTCTCGCCGTCGGACGCCTCGCCGACCACCTCGATGTCCGGCTCGACCGACAGGATCATCCGGAAACCGGCCCGCACCAGATCCTGGTCGTCCACCAGCAGGACACGCATCGGATCAGTCATCTGAAGAGCCCCCAGTCAGTGGACGGTTCTGTGGGTCGAGCGGGATCCGGACCCGGACCCGGAATCCTCCCACGGGGCGCGGTCCGATCTCGCTCTCGCCGCCGAGCAGCGCGACCCGCTCCCGGATCCCGACGTGACCGAGGCGGCTGCCGACCGGCGCGTGTTTCGGCCGGCCGTCGTCGAGCACCTCCAGTTCGACCGCCTCGCCGAGGTACCGCAGCGTCAGGTGGGCGCTGCGGGCCGTCGAGTGCTTGCGGACGTTCGCGAGCGCCTCCTGGGCGATCCGGTACACCGACACCGAGACCGTCTTCGGCAGCTCGGCCGGGGCGCCGATCTGGTGGAACCCGACCTCCAGGCCGAGGCTGTTCACCTCCGCGATCAGCGCCGGCAGCCGGTCGGCGCCCGCCTGCGGCGCTTTCGGGTCCGGCGCGCTGACGTCGACGTCGGGGTCCGCCGCGCGGAGCATGCCGAGCAGCTGGCGCATCTCGTTGACCGCCGTACGGCTGGACTCCTCGATCACGTTCAGCGCGTTCTTCGCGGCCTCCGGGTCGCCGTCCATCACCCGCCGCGCACCGCCGGCCTGGATGCCGATGCTGCTGATGTGGTGCGCCACGACGTCGTGCAGCTCGCGAGAGATCCGCAGCCGTTCGTCGATCACCGCGCGCCGCGAGTTCGCCTCCTGCTGCGTCGCCAGCTCACGCGCCTGCTGCTCGAGCTCGTCGCGCTGCCGGGCGGTGTTCCACGCGGTCCGGCCCCAGAAATACGCGCCGAAGAAGTACAGCACGTTCAGCGCCAGGATCAGGATCACGCTCGAGACGTACGGCGAGAACAGGCCGTCGTTCGGCCCGCCGATCGCGTTGTTGCGCAGCGCCGCGACGAAGTTGAGTGTCAGCCAGCCGAACATGCCGACGAACACGACCGCGACCGCGGCCTTCATCAGCCGCCGGTCCCGCGCCCACGCGACGGCCGCGTAGATCGCCATGAACATCGCCGCCTGGGTGACCAGGTTGCCGACGAACGCGAACTCCGCCCGCTCCCCGTTCACCACGAACAACACCGCGACGGCCAGCAGCACCGGCACGGGCCAGCGGCGGCGGAAACACAGCGGCAGCGCTGCCGCCGCGCTGAGCACGTACGGCTCGATCCCGCCGATCCCGAGATCCACCTGCGACGGCGAGGCCCCGCGGGCGAGCTCGGTCCCGAACAGGCCCGCGGCCGCCATCCCGAGCCCCAGCAGTACGTCGTACCGCTGCTCGCGGGCCGTCGGACCGTGGCGGGTCCAGCCGCGCAGCCCGGTACCGGAACCAGTACCGGACGCCGGTGGTGTGACCGGTTCGGCATCCGTACGCAGCTCAGCCGTGGACATAGCTCATCAGCCTACGGGTGGAACGCCCCTGATCGGTGGCGCGTACCCTGGAGGGCGTGACGATCGCCCCAGAAGGACGGAAACTGCTCAGGCTCGAGGTGCGCAACGCGGAGACCCCGATCGAGCGCAAACCCGAGTGGATCAAGACCCGCGCGAAGATGGGCCCGGAGTACCAGGCGCTGCAGAAGCTCGTGAAGTCCGAGCAGCTGCACACGGTGTGCCAGGAAGCCGGCTGCCCGAACATCTTCGAGTGCTGGGAGGACCGCGAGGCGACATTCCTGATCGGCGGTGACCAGTGCACGCGGCGCTGTGACTTCTGCCAGATCGACACCGGCAAGCCCCAGGCGCTGGACCGCGACGAGCCGCGCCGGGTCGCTGAGTCGGTGCGCACCATGGGCCTGCGGTACGCGACCGTGACCGGTGTCGCCCGCGACGACCTGGACGACGGCGGCGCCTGGCTGTACGCCGAGACGATCCGCCAGATCCACGAACTGAACCCGGGCACCGGCGTGGAGATGCTCGCACCGGACTTCAACGCCGTACCCGAGCAGCTCGCGGAGGTGTTCTCGTCCCGCCCGGAGGTGTTCGCGCACAACGTCGAGACCGTGCCGCGGATCTTCCGCCGGATCCGGCCGGGCTTCCGGTACGAGCGTTCGCTGGACGTCATCACCCAGGCCCGCGACTACGGCCTGGTCACCAAGTCGAACCTGATCCTCGGCATGGGCGAGACCCGCGACGAGGTCAGCCAGGCGCTGAAGGACCTGCACGCGGCCGGCTGCGAGATCATCACGATCACGCAGTACCTGCGTCCCTCGGTGCGGCACCACCCGGTCGAGCGCTGGGTCAAGCCGGAGGAGTTCGTCGAGCTCCAGGACGAGGCGACCGAGATCGGTTTCGCCGGAGTCATGTCCGGTCCGCTGGTACGGTCGTCCTACCGCGCCGGCCGGTTGTACCGGCAGGCCGTTGAGTCACGGATGAACGCCGCTCAGGCATAAGGGGCAAAGGGAGAGATGGCCAAGAACGACGCGCCCGCAGAGAAGACCAGCCGGCTCAAGCAGATCCGGTCGGCGTACAAGCTGACCAGGAAGTCCGACCCGACGGTCGGTCTGGTGCTCGCCGGGATCTTTCTCGGCATCGTGGCCCTGGCCGTGGCCGGGGGGCTGCTGGTCGGGCCGCTGCTGGTGTGGATCCCGCTCGGTGTCGCGCTCGGGTTCCTGGCCGCGACCATCGTGTTCGGCCGCAAGGTCGAGAAGGCGGCGTACAGCCAGATCGAGGGCCAGGCCGGTGCGGCCGCGTCCGCGCTGCAGACGCTGCGCCGCGGCTGGAACGTGACGCCCGCGGTCGCGGTCACCAAGAACTCCGACATCGTCCACCGGGTCGTCGGCCGGCCGGGCATCGTGCTGGTCGGGGAGGGCCAGGCGAGCCGGGTGAAGAACCTGCTCACCGCCGAGGCGAAGAAGCACAGCCGGGTGGCGGGCGGCGCGCCGGTGACCCAGATCGTCGCCGGCAAGGGCGAGGACGAGGTCGACATCCGCAAGCTGACCAAGCACGTGATGAAGCTGCCGGCGGTGATGCAGCCGTCCGAGATCACCGACCTGCTGCAGCGGCTGAAGGCCCTGGACGCGGTCCGGCCGCAGGTGCCGATGCCCAAGGGTCCGGTGCCGACCAGCCTCAAGGGCGCGCGGCAGGCCATGCGCGGGCGGTAACCGAACTGTAACCAAGCGGCATGCTCGGCAGTTGATCTCTTCAGAGATGCGCCGTGGGGAGGCTGGTTGCCCTTAGGGTGCGACCAGGACGGGATTACAGGGGAACAGCTGAGATGACGGATCTGATGCCGCGGGTGCAGCATGCCGTGCACGAACCGGTGCCCGAGACGTGGCCGACGCTGGCCCGTCCGCGGACCAACCCGGTCCGGCGGTACGGCGCGGCGACCGCGATCCGGCTGATCGCCAAGGACCTGCCCGCCACGATCCACCTGGACCGCAGCCGGTCGTACGGCCTGCCTGGTCCCGCGATGCGCGTGCACCGTACGGCGGCGTTCCTGGACCGGCTCGGGCACGACGCCGGATCCGGGTTCGGCGAGGCGTACCTGGCGGGCGACTGGGATCCGGAGCCCGGCACCGACCTGGCCGACCTGCTGGTCCCGTTCGCCGAGCGGTTCAGCAACGAAGAGACCAGGCACCTGCTGCCGAAGTGGGCGCAGTCGCTGCGCTGGCTGGTCACGAAGTCCCAGCCGGGCGAGCAGGAGAACGACCGCGCCGGGGCCCGCGAGAACGTCAGCCGGCACTACGACCTCAGCAACGCGATGTTCGCCGAGTTCCTCGATCCGACGCTCACGTACTCCGCCGCGTACTTCGGCGACAGCGCCACCGCCGACCTCAGCACCGCGTCGTACGACGAACTCACCGCGGCCCAGCTGCGCAAGCTCGACTCGATCCTCGACGCGGCCGGGGTCCGGTCCGGGTCGCGGGTGCTGGACATCGGGTGCGGCTGGGCGAGCCTGGCGATCCGCGCCGCGCAGCGCGGTGCCTGGGTGACCGCGATCACGATCGCCTCGCAGCAGGCGTTGCTGGCGCAGCGCCGGATCGCCGAGGCGGGCGTCGGTGACCGCGTGCAGGTCGCGCTACGGGACTACCGCGACCAGATCGGCGAGTTCGACGCCGTCCTGAGCGTGGAGATGATCGAGGCGGTCGGCGAGAAGTACTGGCCGGTGTACTTCGACGCGATCGAGCGGCGGCTGGCGCCGGGCGGGGTCGGCGTCGTCCAGGCGATCGTGATGCCGCACGAGCGGATGCTGGCCACCCGGAACACCTTCACCTGGGTGCAGAAGTACATCTTTCCCGGCGGTCTGATCCCGTCGGTCAAGGTGATCGAGGAGGTCACCGCGCAGCACACAGGCCTGCGGGCCGAGGTGATCCGGCACCTCGGACCCGACTACGCGCGAACGCTGCGGATCTGGCGGAACCGGTTCATCGAGCACTGGCCGGAGATCGCCGCCCTCGGGTTCGACGACACGTTCCGGCGGATGTGGGAGTTCTACCTCGCGTACTCCGAGGCAGGGTTCCGGACCGGCTACCTCGACGACGTCCAGCTGCTCCTCACCAGGCGCTAGCGGCGTACCACGACCGTCTTCGCCGCCAGGTCGTGCAGGCCGCGCCGGTCGCGGTCGAAGACCACCGCGGGGATCAGCAGGGAGATCAGCAGGGCGCGGATCACGCCCGCCAGCAGGCCGGGCTGACCCGTGTACGCCGTACCGCGGCCGACCGCGGCGACCCGCAGCCCGCACAGCCGGTGCCCGATGGTCGCGCCGGCCAGACCGGCCAGGATCGCGCTCATCGCGAAGAACACCGTCGAGTGCATCAGGCCGAAGTTGCCGCCGCCCGCCCACATCGGCCGGCCGGTCAGCACCGACGCGATCAGACCCGCGATCAGCCAGTCGATCAGCAGCGCGAGCACCCGTCGGCCCCAGGTCGCCACCGACCCCGGACCGTCCTCGGGCAGCCCGAGCCGATTGCCCGCGTACCGGAATTCTTCGGAGGGGCCTGTAGCGCTCGCCGCGGATGATGCCATGATGTCTAGCCTACGGACCGGCCCGGAGGCGGCCCCGAGAGGGCTGCGAGATCTCAGGGCGTAACCGCCGTACACCAGTGGGTCAGCGCGGACACGCTGGGCGTAACATCCGCGAAACATCAGGGTCATGACGGAGAAACCGGCGGGCCCTACGTTCAGATGCAATCTCTGAGCCACCCTAGGAGTACGTATGTTTTCCAGCGCTGAGGAGCTCCTCGCCTACGTCAAGGACGAGGGCGTCGAGATCGTCGACGTCCGGTTCTGTGACCTGCCGGGCATCATGCAGCACTTCACCGTCCCGGTGTCGTCCTTCGGACCCGAGGTCTTCGAGGACGGCCTGGCCTTCGACGGTTCGTCGGTCCGTGGTTTCCAGCAGATCCACGAGTCCGACATGAAGCTGCTGCCGGACCCCACCAGCGCCTACATCGACGAGTTCCGCACCGCGAAGACGCTGGTGGTCAACTTCTTCGTGCACGACCCGCTGACCGGCGAGGCGTACTCGCGTGACCCGCGCAACATCGCCCGCAAGGCGCAGGAGTACCTGAAGTCGACCGGGATCGCGGACACCGCGTTCTTCGCGCCGGAGGCCGAGTTCTACGTCTTCGACGACGTCCGGTTCGAGACCAAGGCGAACTCCTCGCACTACTCGATCGACTCGATCGCCGGCGCCTGGAACACCGGCCGGGTCGAGGACGGCGGCAACCGCGGCTACAAGGTCCGCTACAAGGGTGGCTACTTCCCCGTCGCGCCGACCGACCACTTCGGTGAGCTGCGCGACGACATCACGCTGGCGCTGGAGCGGTCCGGACTGATCGTCGAGCGCGCCCACCACGAGGTCGGTACGGCGGGTCAGGCGGAGATCAACTTCCGCTTCGACGAGCTGCTCAAGGCCGCCGACGACGTGATGAAGTTCAAGTACATCGTCAAGAACACCGCGTGGAAGGCCGGCAAGACCGCGACCTTCATGCCGAAGCCGATCTTCGGTGACAACGGCTCGGGCATGCACTGCCACCAGTCGCTGTGGAGCAACGGCGACCCGCTGTTCTACGACGAGTCCGGGTACGGCGGCCTGTCCGACACCGCCCGCTGGTACATCGGCGGTCTGCTGAAGCACGCCCCGTCGCTGCTGGCGTTCACCAACCCGACCGTGAACTCGTACCACCGCCTGGTGCCGGGCTTCGAGGCGCCGGTCAACCTGGTCTACTCCTCGCGGAACCGCTCGGCCTGCATCCGGATCCCGATCACCGGTTCGAACCCGAAGGCGAAGCGGATCGAGTTCCGCTGCCCCGACCCGTCGGCGAACCCGTACCTGGCCTTCGCGGCCCAGCTGCTGGCCGGTCTGGACGGTATCCGCAACAAGATCGAGCCGGCCGACCCGGTCGACAAGGACCTGTACGAGCTGCCGCCGGAGGAGCACGCGGACATCGCGCAGGTGCCGACCTCGCTCCCGGCCGTGATCGACGCCCTCGAGGCCGACCACGCCTTCCTCCTCGAAGGCGACGTCTTCACCGAGGACCTGATCGAGACCTGGATCGACCTCAAGCGCGACAACGAGATCGCCCCGATCCAGCTCCGCCCCCACCCGCACGAGTTCGAGCTGTACTACGACGTGTGAGTTTGTAGCCGAGCACCGCGAAGCCCCCACCCGGTTCGACCGGGTGGGGGCTTCGGCCTGCGTGGCTCAGGTGTGGGTCAGTTGTACGTCGCGGTGACGTGGTAGACGCGGCCGCCCCAGCCGGTGTCGGGGAACGAGTCGGAGATGCGGACGTAGGCGGCGGTGGCGAGGTACGGCGTGAGGTCGAACGTCCGGACGGCCTTGTTCTCGCCGTCGTGGACCTGGTTCGTCTCGGTCGCGACCGTGGTCCAGTTCTGGCCGTCGCCGCTGACCTGGATGACGAACTCGTTGTCGATTGTCAGTGCTACCGATGCCGACGTCGCGTCGGACGGGAACGGGAAGCGGTAGACG
The DNA here is from genome assembly GCF_011761605.1 of Kribbella shirazensis. GTDB lineage: Bacteria > Actinomycetota > Actinomycetes > Propionibacteriales > Kribbellaceae > Kribbella > Kribbella shirazensis. Next base: position 6,674,282 of record NZ_JAASRO010000001.1, read on the forward strand.
AAGTACGAGTGCCCGTCGGCGAACCTGTTCTGTACGCCGTTGCTCTGCGACCCGTCGGCGTCGAACAGCCACGGCGTCTCGGCCGCCGTACCGGTGTCGAAGTCGGCCTTGTGCGCGATCAGGACGTCGGACCGGGTGGTGAACGACAGTTGCGATCCGGACGTCGCCGTCGCGGTCACCGAATGCAGACCGTCCGGCGTACCGGCGGGAATCGTCACGGCGAGATCCACGGACGTCTGCACGGGTACGGCGTTGCCGCGCGTCCGCAGCTTCACCGTCGTCCGGGTCGGCGTCACCGTCCATCCTGACGGAGCCGCGGCGCGGACCGTGACGTCGATCGAATCACCCACCGGCCCCGTCGCCTGCAGGTTGACAGTGACCTTGACCTGGGTCGCACTGCCGGTCGCGGGCATCACCACCGGAAGGGCCGGATCGGTTGTCGCGGACAACGATCGCACCGGCGGCGTCGCCGGTACGGCGGCGATCAGAGCACTCAGGGCGCTGGCCTGGGTACGCCAGTCGAAGACGTTCGGGGTCGCGCCGGACCAGTGCAGGCCGAGCCGGTCCGCCGCGTCGCGGTCGTTGTCCCAGACTGTTGCGGCCTGCCGCGCGACGAAGTCGGTGTAGCGGCGGTCGTGCGTGGTGTCGGCGAGGTCCATCCAGTAGCGCATGAAGATGCCCTTGAACTGCTTGCCGTTGTCGTCGCAGGTGCGGCCGGGCGCGTCGCAGTACTCCGTCAGCACGCCGTCGGTGACGAGTCCGCCCGGGGCGATCGCCGCGTCGGCCAAGCGCCGCACCGTGGTCAGCAGTTGAGGGTTGCGGGTCGCGCGCCACAGCTCGAGGCCCGCGCCGATCGCCAGGCCCTGGTTGTAGGTCCAGACGGTGTCGCCGTTGCTCTCGCAGTTGTCGTTCAGTCCGTCGTTCACCAGGCCGGCGGAGTTGAGCATGCCGCTGCCGTTCAGCCAGTTCCAGCCCTGCTGGGCGCGGCCGAGCCAGTACGTGTCACCCGGCAGGCGGTTGTGGAGCTCCGCGGTCAGGCGGATCCAGAGGCCGTTGGTGACCGCGTTCTTGTACGTGCGTTCCGCGTTCCACCAGACACCTCCGCCGCAGGTGTCGTCCCAGTAGTCCTCGACGAACCGCGCGATCGTGACGGCCATGTCGAGGTACTTGCGGTTCTTGGTCAGGTCGTACGCCTGGATCCAGGTCAGGCCCCACCACTCGGAGTCGTCGATGGCGCGGCTGGTGAAGTTCCCCCACAGCTCGTCGCCGGACAGGTAGCCGGCCGGGAACGCGCCCTTGTCCTTCTCGAACGTGTTGTCCAGCTGGGCGAGGTAGCGGCGGTCGCCGGTGCGCTGCATGTAGTCGCCGATCGTCTGCAATGCGACGGCGGAGTTCCACCAGCTGGACGGGAACCAGGCCTTGTTCGGCTCGTACGAACTCATCAGCTCGTCGGCGGCGACGCGGGCCCGGGCGACCGCGGCCGGGCCGTCGGTGGGGGCGGGCGCCGCGGCGGCGGGCGTCGGCACCAGGGCCGCGGCAAGCAACCCTGCCCCAGCCATCAATACCTTCAGGATGTGCACAGGACGGCTCACGACATCTCCTCGAGGTGCTTCGTGGCGGCTCGGCTCAGCGAGGTTGGAAACGTTTCATCCGAACTCTCGAGGATGTATCGTCGCCGCGCCAGACAACGATGTCAATGCCTGGCGACGGCGAGCTGAACACCGGTGCGACCAGTGCGCGAGACGGTCAAAGTCAACTAATCAGATGGACTTAATCTGCTAGGCATGACTTTCCTCTGGTACATCCCGAACCAGGTCGACCCCGGGCATCGCGGGGACGACGCCGTCCAGGGCCACAACAGCATCGAGCGGCTGACCGAGCTCGCGCGTCTCACCGAGGACCACGGCTGGTCCGGCGCACTGCTCGGCACCGGGTGGGGACGGCCCGACACGTTCACGGTCGCGACGGCCCTGGCCGCGCGGACGACGACGTTCCGGCCGCTGGCCGCGATCCGTCCCGGGTACTGGCATCCCGCGCACTTCGCGTCCGCGGCGAGCACGCTCGACCAGTTGAGCGGCGGGCGGCTGCTGATCAACATCGTCTCCGGTCAGGACAACCTCGCGGCGTACGGCGACAGCGAGGGCGATCAGCCGCAGCGCTACGCGCGGACGAAGGAGTTTCTCCAACTGGTACGGCGATTGTGGACCGAGGAGGACGTGACGTTCGCCGGCGAGTACTTCTCCGTGACGGGATCGACGGTCGCCACACGTCCCGTCGTACGGGATGGCCGTCCGCACCCTCGGCTGTACTTCGGCGGCGCGTCGGATGCCGCACAGCGGGTGGCCGCGACGGATGCCGACGTACAGCTGTTCTGGGGTGAGCCGCTGGACGGGATCGCCGCACGGATCGCTCGGCTGCGGGAACTGGAGGACGAGCTCGGGCGCGAGCATCCGCCGCTGGAGTTCGGGCTGCGGATCACGACGCTCGTCCGGGACACAAGCGAGCAGGCGTGGGCCGACGCCGAGGCGAAGGTCGCGAAGATGGCCGAACAGCAGGGTTCGCGGGATCGCCGCTGGTTCCAGGCCGTGGGGCAGCAGCGCCTGATCGACCTGGCCGAGCGCGGCGAGGTCCTCGACGACAACCTCTACACCGCTCCCGGCAAGTACGGCGGTGGCGGCGCCGGCACCACCTGGCTGGTCGGCTCCCCCGACGACGTCGCCAAGTCCCTGCGCCGGTACCGCGACCTCGGCATCACCCACTTCATCCTCTCCGACACGCCGTACCGCGAAGAAACCATCCGCATCGGCGACCAACTCCTGCCGCTGCTGGAGCAGTAGGCCCCCTCGGCTGATTGGATGTGATCATCGCTTGACGGGCGCATGCCGATTGTGATCGGTTGATTACCGAGCGCCAGCGGTGGGTATGTGGCGCTGTGAGGCATGTGAGGAGCACAGATGGTCGAATATCTGCCCCGGTCCGCGTGGAACGCGCGCCCGCCGAACGGCGGACCGGGCAACCTGACCGTGTCCCGGGTCGAAGGCGCGGTCATCCACTGGCCGGGCACCGGGTCGACGAGCGTCATCCACACCAAGGCGGCCGTCGCGTCCGCGTTGCGTGGCTGGCAGAACTACCACATGGACAGCCGCGGCTGGTCGGACATCGCGTACCAGGTCGCGGTCGACCAGGCCGGACGGGCCTGGACGCTGCGCGGTCTGCGGACGCAGTCCGGCGCCAACGGCAACAGCGATCTCAACGAGCGGTACGGCGCGATTCTGCTGATCCTCGTCACCGGCGAGCAGCCGACCGCCGCCATGAAGGCGACCACCCGTGCGGTGATCGCCGACTTCCGCAGGATCTATCCGCGAGGTACGGCGATCCGGCCGCACTCCGCGGTCCGGCCGGACGGGACGGACTGTCCCGGCGACGCCGCCCGCGCCGCGATCGCCCGCGGCGAATTCACCCCAGGCCACTCGGAGGACGACGACATGACCCCGGCCCAGATGCAGGAACTGAAGAACTTCATCGAGGCCCGGACGCAGGCCTACGCGCTCTGGACGCACCGGCAGCTGCGGCGCGACCTGTCCGCGGTGGTGAAGGCGTACGCGCTCGACATCAAGAACTACGAACGCCAGACCGACGCCGCCGACGCCGCGCGCGCCGCCGCCGCGGTGTGGGCAACCGCACCGCCGAGCCTGCAGGTCGACGGCTCGCCGACGCAGGCGCCGGAGGCTCCGGACCCGAACGTCGACCCGGCGCCCGAGCTGCCCGCAGACCTCGAGCCGTTCCCGCCGGTCGACACGTCGGCCGAGCCGCCCGCCGACGGCGCCGCGCCTGCCGCCGAGTCTGCGGCCCAGTAGTCCCCTCCCCCAGCCAGGTCCTGCCGTTGTCGGTGGGACCTGGTTGGCTGTCCGGGTGGATCTCGAGAAGCTCGCAGAGCGGTTGGAGAAGGTCTCGGTCGGGTACGGCGAGAGCCTCGGCTTCGATCGCGACCCGGACTGGTTCCTGCTCAAGCTCCAGGAGGAGGTCGGCGAGCTCACGCAGGCCTACCTGCAGCACACCGGCCGCGCCCGCGCCAAAGGCTCGACTCCGGAGCAGATCCGCGACACGTTCCACCAGGAGTTCGCCGATGTGCTCTGCCAGCTCCTCCTCTTCGCGAACCAGCACGACGTCGACCTAACCACCGAGATCGACCGCAAGTGGCTCAGCTACGAACGTTGAGGCTGAGGCCGGGCGTTCTTCATGAGGAGGCCGATGACGACGACGCTGCTGAGGACGCTCCCCACGAGGATCAGCCCGATCCGTGGCTGGAAGAGGATTTCGCAGGCCAGGGCCAGTGCGTAGAAGAGCGGCCATTCGATGGTGCCGATGAATTTCCAGGTGCGGCTCCACCGGTTGGAGGTCCAGAGGAGCCAGACGCCTACCAGCCAGCCGATCACCAGCAGGAACGGACCGAAGAACAACAGCCCAAGCGCGATGAAGTCTCGCGGGCGCAGGCGTGGCGGGACCTCCACCAGCACCAGACCTTCGGTGGCAGCGGCGACGATGTCGCGCGGCTGACCGAGGCGCTGCAGCACCTGCCGGACCTCGTCCTCGGAGGTGGCCCCGGCCGCGCGCGCCTCGGCGATGTGCGCTCGCATGTCCGCGAGCAACTCGTCACGCCGCCCGGCCGGCAACACCGCGGCCTCCGCGGCCAGGTCCTTCAGGTACGCCTCGACCAGTTGGTCGGTGTCCTGCTCCACGTTCATCCCCGTCTCCCGTTCTGCAGGATCTTGTCCACCGAGGTGCAGAACCGATGCCAGTCCGCTGTGAACGCGGCCAGCGCCCGAGTGCCCTCGGTCGTCGATGTGTAGTACCGCCGCGGTGGGCCGGATTCGGACTCCTGCCAGCTCGTCTCCACCAGGCCCTCGCGTCGCAGCCGGGCCAGTAGCGGGTAGATCGTGCCTTCGGTCGTGACGAGGCCGTCGACCTCGCCGAGCGCCTTGACCAACTCGAAACCGTAACGGGGCTCTCCCTGCAACAGCGCCAGGACGCAGAACTCCAGCGTCCCGCGCCGCAGCTGCGTGAAGACCTTCTCCGCTACCATGCGAGACAAGGTACCTGTCCGCGCATAAGTCCGGCAAGGATGGCTGCGGTGTCAGTCGGTCTTGGGGCGGATTGCGAACATCAGCGTCAGGACGACGGTCGGGATCGCCACCAGCCACAGGCTGTTGAGGTTGAGGAGGACCGGGGCCAGGCACAGGATGAGGAGGTCGAAGCCGCGGAACGGCTGGGAGAACAGACCGGGTGGGATCGCGCCCATCGGGGACGTGAGCAGTGGTCCGGCGTACGACGGCGGGCGCGCGGACGCCTGCCGGACGGTGCCCGAAATGATGCCGACGGCAACAGCGAAACTGGCGGCCGCGCTGCCGATCGCCGGGTAGGCGAGCACTGCCCACAGTGCGGTGAACAGTCCGGGGACGACCGCCATCACGATGCGGAGGTCGCGGACGTCCATGCCCATCGCGCGGGCGAGCCCGGCCGAGCGACACGCAGTACGGAGACCGTCGAGCAGGGGACGTACGGCGATGAAGCCGGCGATCGCGGCCGCTACCGGAACCAGGACGTGGACGCCCAGGCCGTGGACGGCGTACGGGACGACGAGCAGGCCGAACGCGACCGCGAGCCTGCGCGGCCAGCGCAGGATGCGGCGGAACTCTCGGTGCACGATCGCGGCCCCGTTCGAGCCTCGGCCGCGGTACGAGCGGACCCGCCCCTTCAGCCGCCAGTGCCGCCCGGCGATCACGTCGCCGAGCATGCTGATGTCCAGACTGCTCGCCGCCCCCGCCAGCCCGGCCAGCAACTCACCGCCGGCGATCACGCTGGTACGACTGAGCCGGTCGAGCGTCCGCGCGGTGACGAAGGCCAACGCGAGCGCGGCGGTCAGGAACACGCCGCTGACGGCGAGGAGCCAGGCCTCCTGCGGAGTCATCAGCGCGGCGAGCCCCGATGGCGGCGTGGAGAAGGACGACCCCTGGATGACCACGATCTCGTTGGTGAAACGGTCCTCGGTCGGCTGGAACGCCAGAAGGACAGCCGGGACGGCCGCCACCGCGAGCAGCAGATCGGCGAGCCGCAACGCCCAGCGGGACCGCTGCGTCGTCTGCTGCGCCCACACCGCCGCGACCGCGGCACACACGAGCAGCGCCCCGATCAGCACGGCCGCTTCGAGAACGTCGATCCAGAACGCGCCCAGCAACGCCCAACTGACCGCTCCGGCCAGGAGACCGATGACAGCGACCACGGCGATCACCATGCGGTACGCCGGTCGCAGCAAGGACGCTCGATCGACCGGGGTCGCCAGCAACCAGAACCCGGTCGCCCGCGAGGCCGATACCGGACCGACGGCCAGCAGCACCCGGATTGTGGTTGCCAGCAGCAACGGTACGACGATCCACGGTAGCGCCGCGGTCAGCTCGCCGCACGCCGACGACGTACACCCGGCGGCGTTGGAGTTCAGGTGCCGTACGACGTTGCCGCCCGACGCGCCCGCCATCGCGAGCGTGAACAGGACCAGGTACACGTCCTCGAAGATCTGCCCGAACGACCGGTCCGCGTGCCGCCGCCGCGTCGTCCGCATCCACTGCCGCAAGGCCCGCGACGACGGAATCGCCCCGAAGTCGGCAGGATCGAAGACAACCGGTCCGTCCGCTGCGCTCATGGCAGCGGGGTGAGGGTGACGACTGAGTCGGCGACCGTCTCCACCAGGTCGGGATCATGGCTGGCGAAGAGGATCGACGTACCCGACTTCTTCTCCGCTACCAACCGCTCCGACAGCCACTGGACGCCGTCGGTGTCCAGCCGGGCTTCCGGCTCGTCGAGCACCATCAGCGTGCGCGGGCGGACCAGCGCCGTCGCCAGAGCGAGGCGACGGCGCTGACCGGAGGACAGCGAACCGGGCAACTGGTCAGCGGCCGGTAGCAGGCCGATGTCGTGCAGCGTCGAATCCACGAGGTCTTCAGGCGATGCGTTGCCGTGGGCGCGGGCGAGCAGGTCGAGGTGCTCGGCCGCGGTCAGGTCCGGGAAGAAGTCCAGGTCGTCGAGCAGCGTGGCGACGTCCCGCCGTACCGCCTCGGCGCGCTCGTCGATCGGCCGGCCGTCGAGCAGGATCTTGCCCGCCGCCGGTGCGGCCGCGCCGACGATGCACTTGAGCACGGTCGTCTTGCCGGCGCCGTTCGGCCCGACCAGCGCGACCGCCTGGCCGGCCTCGAGGCTGAACGTCAGGCCCTCGATGACCGGCCGGTCGCCGTACTTGTGCTGCAGCCCGCGCACGGACAGGCGGGGCTCACTCACTTCTTGCGGACCAGCGTCAGCCCGTCGCCGATGCCGAGCATGACCACGTCGACGCGATCGTCCTGGGCGATGTGCGCGTTGAACTCCTTGCGGTCCGCCGGACCGTCCGCGTCCAGCACCCGGCCGCCGGCCAGCGTGTTGTCGAACAGCAGCAGCCCGTTCGGCCGGATCAGCGGCAGGACCGCCTCGAAGTACTGGATGTACCAGCCCTTGTCGGCGTCGACGAACGCCAGGTCGAACTCGCCGTCGAGCTTCGTCACCGACTCGTGCGCGTCGCCGATCCGCAGGTCGATCCGGTCCGCGACCCCGGCGCGCTCCCAGTACGGGCGCCCGATCGAGGTCCACTCGTCGCTGACGTCGAGGCAGATCAGCTCGCCGTCGGCCGGCAGCCCGCGCGCGATCGCGAGCGCGGAGAAGCCGGTGAAGGTGCCGATCTCGACCGCGCGGCGGGCGCCGATCAGCCGGGTCAGCGTGGTGAGCAGACCGGCCTGGTCCGCGGTGGTCAGCATCCCGGCCGGGTTGCCGAGCTTCTCGGTCTCGGCACGCAGCTCGGTCGCGATCTCGTCCAGCGGCATGCCGTGGGCGAGCATGTAGTCGTGCAGTTCCTCGGTCACCGGCACCTGATGGCCCATGAATCCCGCCCTCCATGTATTAGATCGGTCGCCTGTAGTCTCTATGGGTTGCTCAAACGCCGCACACCCACCCCACTGAGGAGCACCCCGCATGCGCATCGCCGTCGCCGGTTCGATCGCGACCGACATCCTGATGACGTTCCCGGGCCGGTTCAAGGACCAGTTCCTCGAGGAGCAGATGCACAAGGTGTCCCTGTCGTTCCTCGTCGACGAGCTGGTCGTCCACCGCGGCGGCGTCGGCGCGAACATCTGCTACGGCATGGCCCAGCTCGGGTACCCGTCGCTGCTCGTCGGCTCGGTCGGTGCCGACTTCGCGGAGTACGGCGCGGCGCTGACGGAGGCGGGCGTCGACATCTCGCACGTCCGCGTCTGCGAGAACGTGCACACCGCGCGGTTCACCTGTACGACGGACCTCGACGCGAACCAGATCGCCTCGTTCTACACCGGCGCGATGGCCGAGGCGCGGGAGCTCGACCTCGGCGCGATCCACCAGGCGACGGGCGGCGTGGACCTGGTGCTGATCGGCGCGGACGACCCGGCGGCGATGATCAAGCACACGGAGCTCGCCAAGCAGCACGGCATCGCGATCGCGGCCGACCCGTCGCAGCAGCTGGCGCGGATGGACGGCGAGGACATCCGCAAGCTCGTGGACGGCGCGGCGTACCTGTTCAGCAACGAGTACGAGGCCGGGCTGATGGTGCAGAAGACCGGCTGGAGCCACGGCGAGCTCCTCGAGCGGGTCGGCATACGGGTCACGACGCACGGCGGTGACGGCGTGGTGATCGAGGACGCCGGCGGGATCCTGGCGAAGGTCCCCGCGGTGCCCGCGCCGGGCCTGGTCGACCCGACCGGCGGCGGCGACGCGTTCCGGGCCGGCTACCTCACCGGCCGTGCGAGCGGCCTCGACCACGAAGCCGCCGCCCAGCTCGGCTGCACCCTGGCCACGACCGTCCTCGAGACGGTCGGCACCCAGGAGTACACCCTCGACCACACCACCTTCCTCGAGCGCCTCACCACCGCGTACGGCGCCAACGCCGCCACCACCGCGAAGCAGGCGCTCACGTCGAGGTGATCTGACCTCTCAGTTGCTCTGGGAGCGGGCCCACAGGCCGCGGACGTGGCCGATGTGGCGGCGCATGAGTTGTTCGGCGCCTTCGCCGTCGCCGGCTTCCACGAGGTCGAGCAGTTCGTGGTGTTCGGCGGCGGACGGGACCAGGCGGCCGCTCTCGAGCAGCGGGGTCAGGCCGAGCAGGCGCGTCTGCGACCGCAGGTCCGACACCACGTCGACGAGCTTCTGGTTGCCGGAGTACGCGAGCAGCGTCACGTGGAAGACGCGGTCGGCCTCGATGTACGCGATCAGGTCGCCCGCCTCCGCCGCGACCACGATGTCCTCGGCCAGTCGCCGCAGCCGCGGGTAGTCGGCCGCCGGAATCACCGGTACGACGTCCCGGACCGTCGGCGGCTCGATCAGCTGCCGCACCTCCGCCAGGTTGTCGAGGTCCTCGTCGGACACCTCGGTGACGCGGAAGCCCTTGTTCCGCAGCGAGATCACCAGGCCCTCGCGGACCAGGTCGAGCATCGCCTCGCGGACCGGCGTCGCGGAGACCCCGAACCGGGCGCCGAGCGTCGGCGCCGAATACACCTCCCCCGGCTTCAGCTCGCCGGAGATCACCGCCGCGCGCAGTGCGTTGGCGACGCTGTCACGCAGGTTCTCGCGCTGCGCCAGCCGCCGTACGCTCGGCAGCGGCCCGATCGAATCGGCAGCCATGGATTCACCTCCTGGGTCGCCGCCTATTGTGAAGCACCGGTCGTCAGTGATTCGGTACGCCACCCCCGATCGAGGCGATCAGCTCGGTCAGCCGCTCGAACACCCGGTCCGTGCCCAGCCCGTCGTGCTCGTACTCGTTCGTCACCCACGCCTGGACGTTCCCGACCCGGCGCGCGGTGTCGAGCTGCAGCCCCGAGTCGACGTACATGTCGTCGAAATAGACCGCCGCGGCCACCGGTACGTCGTTCGCGGCCAGCCGCTCCAGGTCGTAGAGCTCGGGCCACCGCGGCCGCTGCGCCAGCAGCTCGACCGCGCCCTGGAACGGACGCAGCCCGCGGATCTCGGCGAACATCCAGGGGTACATCATCTCGCCGGTGAACAGCAGCGGCCGCGCGTCCTCCGCGAACTCCGGGCGCCGCGCGCGCTCCGCCTCCGCCGCCCAGCCGGTCGCGCCCTCGCCGGAGCCGTAGATGCACTCCTGGAGGGCCGCGAACAGAGGGTTGCCGGCGTAGGAGGAGAGCGCCATCGCTTGGCTCAGGAATGTGTCGGACAGCTCGCCGGCGTCGAAGGCCTCGTCGATCAGCCAGTGGATGCGCTCGTACCCGGGCTTCATCCCGAAGTCGATCCCGAGCGACTGGAACCGCCGTACGGTCAGGCGATCCCCGTCCGGCAGCCGTACGTCGGACTCGGCCAGCCGGTCCGCGATCCGGCCGACCCGCTCCACGTTGTGCGGGTACCTCCGGTAGAACTCGCTGTTCTTGGCCGCGACGCGCGGATAGGTCCGCCGGTACACCTCGGCCGCCGACGGGTCGATCGAGGCGAGGCCACCGGTCACGTAGCAGGCGGTGAGCGCCTCGGGCGCCTTCGACAGATACGCGAGCGTCAGGAAGCCGCCGTAGCTTTGCCCGAGCGTCGACCACGGCTTGTCGCCGAACACGGTCTTCCGCAGGTGTTCGGCATCGGCGACGATCGAATCCGCCCGGAAGCAGGCCAGGTAGTCGGCGCCCGCCTCGGCCGGCATCGACGCCATCCGGCGGGCGCTGACCGGCGTACTACGGCCTGTGCCGCGCTGGTCCATCAGCACGACCCGGTACTTCTTCAACGCCTGCCCGATCCACCCGTCCGGCCCGGTCGGCCGCGGTCCCTTCCCGCCCGGCCCGCCCTGGAGAAACAGCAGACACGGCAGGTCCTCGTCCCGCCGCACCGGATCGACCAGCTCGCGGGCGAAAACCGTGATCGTCTCTCCTGGATCCTCCCAGTCCAGGGGCACCGAAACGGTGTGCTCACGAACATGCATGCCAGGGATCGTGTAGCTCATGAGGCCTCTTTCTGCCTGCGTCTGGCGTCCCATTCCGGGTTGATCCGCGGTACGGCGGCCAGCAGCGTCTTCGTGTACTCGTCCTGCGGGTCGCCGAACACCTGGTCGCGCGGCCCGAGCTCCACGATTCTGCCCCGGTTCATCACCGCAACGCGCTGGGAGATCTGCCGTACGACGGCCAGGTCGTGCGCGATGAAGATGTAGCTGAACCCGCTCTCCCGCTGCAGCCGCATCAGCAACTCCAGTACCTGCGCCTGGATCGACACGTCCAACGCCGACACTGCCTCGTCGCAGATCACCAGCTTCGGGTTCACCGCGAGCGCCCGGGCGATCCCGATCCGCTGCGCCTGACCGCCGGAGAACTGCGCGGGGTACCGCCGGCAGTGGTCCGGATTCAACCCGACGCGCTCCATCAGCTCCTGGGTGAATGCCCGCCGGCCGCCCGGCGGCGTGATGCCCTGGTAGGTGAGCGGCGCGGTGATGATCCGCTCGACCGTGTACCGCGGGTTCAGCGACGAGAACGGGTCCTGGAACACCACTTGCACGTTGTTCCGGAACGTCGCGAGCTCCTTGCCGCCGGCCCGCGTCACGTCCTGCCCGTCGAACACGACCGTACCGGCCGTCGGCTCCAGCAGCCGGGCCGCGATCCGCGCGGTGGTCGACTTCCCGCTGCCCGACTCCCCCACGATCGCCAGCGTCTCGCCCAGCTCGACCTCGAAGCTGACGTCGTCGACCGCCGTGAACGTCGACTTCCGCGCCATCGCCCCTTCGCCGCGGGTGACGAACTCCTTCGTCACGCCCCGCACTTCCAGCAATGTCATAGCGCAACCTCGTCATCAATTCGCGGTACGGCGTCCAGCAGCATCCGGGTGTACTCGTGCCGCGGCGCCGAGAACACCTGTTCCGCCGTCCCGTACTCGACCGGATCGCCGGACTGCATCACCAGCACCCGCTGCGCGATCGAACTGATCACCGCGAGGTCGTGGGTGATGAAGACCATCCCGGTACCGGTCGTGGACTGCAGTTCGCGGAGCAGCTCGAGGATCTGCGCCTGCACGGTCACGTCGAGCGCGGTCGTCGGCTCGTCCGCGATCAGCAACGACGGCGAACAGCACAGCGCCATCGCGATCATCACGCGTTGCCGTTGGCCGCCGGAGAACTGGTGCGGATAGTGGTCGATGCGCCGTTGGGGGTCAGGGATCCGGACCCGGTCCAGCGCCTCGATCGCCACCTGCCGGGCGGCGCGCCGGGACCCGCCGCGGTGCGTCCGGTACATCTCCTCGATCTGCAGCCCCACGGTGTAGTAGGGATTCAGCGACGACAACGGATCCTGGAACACCATAGAGATCGCGTTGCCCCGCACCGCTCGGAGCTCGCCCTCCGACTTGCCGAGCAACTCGGTACCGTCCAGCCGGACGCTGCCCGACGTACGGGCGCCGCGGGGCAACAGCCCGAGCACTGCCAGCGCGGTCATCGACTTGCCGGAGCCGGATTCGCCGACGATCCCGACCGTCTCGTCCCGGCCGACCGTGAACGACACGTTCTTCACCACGTCGACCGGACCACGGCTGGTCGGCAACGTGACCGTCAGATTGTCGACAACAAACAGTTCGTCGCTCATGACGACACCACCCGCACCCGCGGATCCAGGGCCGTGTACAGCAGGTCGACCACGACGTTGCCGATGACAACGAAGAACGCGGCGAGCAGGGTCACCGCCATGATCACGGGCTGGTCGTTCTTGGCGATCGAGTCGGCGGCCATCTTGCCGATCCCGTTCAGCCCGAACACGGTCTCGGTGATCAGCGCGCCGCCGAGCAACCCGGCGAAGTCCATCCCGAAGATCGTGGTGATCGGCGTCAGCGCCGGCCGCAGCGCGTGCCGGCGCATGATCAGCGATCCGCTCAGTCCCTTGGCGCGCGCGGTCCGGTAGTAGTTCTCGGACAACGTGTCGATCACATTGCTTCGGGTCAACCGTGCGTACAGACAGGCGTAGCCGACCGCCAGCACGACCCACGGCATCAGATAGGACTCGAACCAGACAACCGGATTGTCGACAAAAGGCACCGCCGCCGGGAACGGCAGCAATTGCAGCTTCACCACGAGCACGTACTGCAGCACCAGCGCGAGCACGTAGTTCGGCACGCTGACCCCGCCCAGGGCGAGAGCCATCGCCGAACGGTCCCACCACGTCCCCTGCTTGACCGCGCTGACCAAACCGGCGATGACGCCGGCGAGCAGCCAGAGGACGGCGGCGCCGACCGCGACCGTGATGCTGACGGGCAGGCGCGCGGTGATCATGTTCCACACCGACTCGTTGGTCTGGAAGCTGTACCCGAGACAGGGCGCCGAGCAGTGCACCGAGCCGTAGTCACGGCCCACGAAGATCCCGCTCAGGAACTCCCAGAACTGGGTCAGGAGCGGCTGGTTCAGGCCGAGCACGTTCCGGATCGAGTCGATCCGGTCCGGCGTACACGTCTTGCCGCAGATCATCACCGCGGGATCCGGCGAGAGCTTGAAGAAGATCAGGTACGTGAACAGGCAGACGGCCAGCAGGATCAGGACGACGCCACCGAGCCGGCCGAGGACGTAGCGCGTCATGGGGCCTCTCCTTGGTCGATCAGGGTGCGGATCTTGTCGCCGAGGACGGTCAGCGACAGCACCGTGAGGAACAGGAACGCGCCGGGGATCGCGAAGAACATCGGGTCCACGGAGTACCAGCTGACCGAGCTCGCGATCATCTGGCCCCAGGACGCGGTCGGCGGCGAAACGCCGACGCCGAGGAACGACAGGCCGGCCTCGGTGCCGATGTAGCCCGGGATCGCAAGTGTGGTCATCACGACGATCGAGCCGCGCAGATTCGGCAGGATCTCCCGGAACACCACCTGACTGTCCTTCGCCCCGGACGCCCGCGCCGCCTCGACGAACTCGCGGTTCGCCAGCGTCATCGTCTGGCCGCGGATCACCCGGGCCAGGTACGGCCAGCCGAACGCGCTGATCACCACGACCAGCAGCACCGGGCGGTTCCCGGCCGGCAGCGACGACAGGATCGCGATCATGAAGATCAGCGCCGGGAACGCCATCAGGAAGTCCATCAGCCGGGAGATCACCTGGTCGACCCAGCCGCGGTAGAACCCGGCGAGCATACCGAGCACAACGCCGAGGATCCCGGTCAGCGCGGTCGCCGACAGCGAGATCGTGATCGACACGCGCGCGCCGTACACGATCCGGGCGAACAGGTCGCGGCCGTTCTGCGGCTCGACGCCGAACCAGTGCGAGCCGCTGATCCCGCCGAGCGCGCCGTGCGGTACGCCGCCGAGATCGGAGTTGATCGCGGCGGAGTCGAACGCGTACGGTCCCCAGCCGCTCAGCTTGGTGATCAACGGCGCGGCGACCGCCATCAGCACCACGACCGCGAGGAAGACCAGGCAGGCCAGCGCGCCCTTGTCGCGCGTGATCGTGGTGAGGATCCGCTTGCCCGAGGTCGGCGGACCGCCGGCGGGTGCCGACGGTCCTACCTCCTCGACCTCAGCAAGAGTTGGAGCGGTCGTCACTTCCCCGCGTCCTTGAGTCCGACCGACACCAGGTCGATGCCACCCGAGAAGCCGTCGTGCAGGTAGGCGCCGCCGATGTTGCCGCCGACCAGCATCAGGACCTTCTCGTACAGCAGCGGGACGACCGGGGCGAGCCCCATGATCTGCTTGTCCAGTTCGCCGTACGCCTTGTTCGCGGCCTGCACGTCGGTGATCTTGGCGATCTCGTCGATCTTCGCGTTCACACCCGGGTCGTTCAGCTGCGCCAGGTTGCTGTTGCCCTTCGGCGTGATGTTGCGGCCGTCGAACAGCGGCGGCAGGAACGTCGCACCGGACGGCCAGTCCGGGCACCAGCCGGTGATCGCCGCGTCGTGCTGCTGCGACGTCGTCCCGATCACCTCGTAGTAGGTCGCGGTGTCGATGGTGTTGATCTTGACGGTGATCTTCAGCGGCTCCAGCGCCTGCTGGATCGCGACCGCCATCGCCTGCATCTTCGGCTGTGCGCGGGTGTCGAGCGTCATCGTGAAGCCGTCCGCGAAACCGGCCTCGGTGAGGAGTTTGCGGGCGCCGTCGACGTCACCCTTGTGGTCCGGGCTCGGGTACGGGTCGTAGTCCACCCGGCCGGCGATCGTCGGCGGCTGGATGCTGGTCGCGATCTCGGCGAGCGTCGACCCGCCGACCGCGTCGCGCACCGTCTGCTTGTTGACCGCCAGGTTGATCGCCTGCCGGACCTTCACGTTGTCGAGCGGCTTCTTCGTGCTGTTCAGCCCCATGTACGTCGTACAGCCGCCCAGACCGCTCATCGTCCGCTGCTTGAGCTGCGGGGTCTGGATCCGCGCCACGCTCGAGGCCTGGACGGTGCCGGCGATCGCGTCGGCGTCGGCGCCCTGACCGGCGATCATCCGCTCGTCGATCGTCGCCGGGTCGAGCCCGAACGTCCACTGGAACGCGTCCGGGTTCGCCGTCCGCACCTCGTCGGTCTTCTTGTCCCACTTGTCGTTGCGGACCAGCTTGAGCGACGCGCCCGGCTTGTACTCGGCCAGCTTGTACGGACCGGAAGCGATCGGCTTGCTGTCGAGCTGGTTGCCCGCGCCCTGACCCTTCGGCACCGGCGTGAACGTGTTCTGCGCGACCACGCTGCCGAAGTCCGCGTACGGCTTCTTCAGGTGGAACACGATTGTCTTCGCGTCCGGCGTCTCGATCGTCGGCAGTTCACCGGACTTGTAGGGGCCCTGGTACGACGCCGGCGCATCGATCAGCTGCTTCGCGTACGGCGAGCCGATGCCGACCTCCGGGTCCCATGCGCGCGAGACACCCCACTTCACGTCGGCACTGGTGATCGGGGCGCCGGTCTCGAAGAACAGGCCGTCCTTCAGCGTGAACGTCCAGGTCTTGCCGCCGTCGCTCGGCTTGCCGGTGTCGGTGGCGAGATCAGGGACGATCTTGGTGCCGTCGGCCCCGGGTGCGGCGCCCTGGGTGGTGAGGGTGCGGTAGATCAGCCGGTAGAAGTTGTTGACGCCGCCGTCGAAGCCGCGCGCCGGGTCGAGGTGCGAGAACGCCGCGTTCGCGAGCACCTGCAGCGTGCCGCCCTGCGCGGCCTTGGCGCCGGGTCCGGCGGATTCGCCTTGCGTTGCCGACGTACCGCCGCCGCACGCCGTGAGCACGAGTGCTCCGGAGGCGAGGAGCCCGACCAGCATGGAGGTTCTCTTCATCAGTTGTCTCTTTCCGTTCGCAGCCACACACGCATGGCCAGGGCCTGACGGTTTCCCCAGAGGAAGTACGGGACGAGCGTCACCGGCACTTCCCGAATCGCGGTTTCAGCTCCTTGCTCGGTGATCACGGGGTAGAGCTCGGGCGGCGGGGCCGGCGCGACACCCGCGGTCAGGTCGAGCACGACGTGGTCGTCGTGCTGACGCGTGGTCGCCTTCGCGACAGCGGCCGGGCTGACCAGCAGGTCGTCCACCGGCGCGTCGGCATCTTGTTGCTCGACGCAATAGACCAGCGGACCGCGAGCTACGGCGATCGCTCCCCGCGTTGCATCCAAGTACGGGTGGGACCCGTGCGCTCTAGGTGCCATCGGCAACGTCAGCCGCACAACATCACCAGGAACGAACGTCCGGCGGACAGTTGCCCACCCGTCGGTGAACCCGGCCGGTGTGGTCAGGGTGGGGTTCTCTGCCCACCCGGGGATGCGGAGGGCGATGGTTCGCTCGGCGGGTGGTGCTTTCTCGATGGTCAGGGTGATCTCGCCGTCCCACGGGTAGTTCGTGGTGACCTTGACGGTGAGGTCTTCGGTGGTGATGCGGGCGTCGGTGTAGATGCCGACGTACAGGGTGTTGTCGCGATGGAGTGCGACGTGGTCCTGGAGTTCGGACATCCAGCGGATGATGTTCGGCGGGCAGCACGGGCAGCCGAACCACGCGCGCCGGAGCAGTTCGCCGCCGTCCTCCATCCCGGAGCGCTGCTCGTGGTCCGGCCGGCGCTGCAGCGGGTTGTCGTAGAAGAACGCCGTACCGTCGGCCGAAAGCCCCACGGCGTAAGCGTTGTAGAGCACCGTCTCGTAGACGTCCAGGTACTTCGCCCCGCCGGTCGCGCGGAACATCCGCCACGCCCACTGCATCGTCGCGATCGCCGCACACGTCTCGGCGTACGCCCGCTCCGACGGGAGCTCGTACCGGTCGCCGATCGCCTCGTCGGAGTGCCGGCTGCCGAGCCCGCCGGTGAGGTACAGCTTGGTCGCGACCATGTCGTCCCACAGCCGCTCGAGCGCCGCCAGCAGTGTCGGATCGCCGGTCTCCAGGTGTACGTCGGCCGCACCGGCCGCCAGGTACGCCATCCGTACGGCGTGCCCGGTGACCGACGGCAGCTCGCGGAACGGGACGTGGTCCTGGAAGTACTCCCCCGGGAAGATCGTGTGCTCGAGCTTCCCGTGACCGCGCCGGTCGACGAACAACCGGGCCTGGGTGAGGTAGTCGGCGTCGCCGGTTTCTCGATAAAGCTCGACCAGCGCCATCTCCACCTCGGGATGCCCGTCGACGGCTTCCTCACCGTGCTCGCCGTACCTGCGCACGACGAGATCCGCGAACCGCCGGGCGATTGTCAACAATCGGCCGTCCGACAATCTGCGGTGCGCCGCGACCGCGGCCTGGATCAGGTGCCCGAGGTTGTAGAGCTCGTGGCCCCAGCCGAGATCCGACCAGGGTTGCTTGGGCTGGTCCGGGTCCTGGAAGTACGAGTTCAGGTAGCCGTCCTCGGCCTGCGCCTGTTCGAGCAGTACGACGACCTCGTCGAAGAACTCGCGCGCGCCGGGCGGCGCGTCCTCGCGGCCGACTTCGTACGCCAGCCCCTCCAGCGTCTTGTAGAGATCCGTGTCCAGGAACGGGTACCGCCCGCGGTACGGACCGACCGACGGATCGGTCAGCCGCCGGAGGTTCTCCAGGTTCCCGGCCTTGCGCAGCTCGGCGATCGCGTGCGGGATCGTCGCCGCCCGGTTCCGCCGCTGCCAGTCGTGCAGCAAACCGCCGGTCAGCTCGACCGCCGGCCCCGCCTCCACCTCTGTACCGTGTGACATTGCACAGACCTTAAGTGCAATGTCACACCTTGCCAACCCCTCGCGGACGACGTTTACACGCCGGAAACGATCCCCCGGTCAGCGCCCGATGGCCCTCCGCAACGAGATCGTGGTCCTGTGACAGCCCAGCCCCTCGATCTCCACCGCCCGCCGACCAGGCCCGCCGCCGGGAACCTGTTCCGCGTCACCGCCGCGGTCAGCTTCCTCAGCATCCCCCTGCTCTACGTCGCCTATCTCGTGGTCCCGCCCGACGAGATTCCTTGTCAGGACCATGCCTGCCCGCCGTCGGCCGACGTGGTCGGACGCGCGCCCGAGCCGTCGGACGTCGTCCTCGCGGCCGCGGGCGCCGAGCTTCTCGTGATCGCCTGTTACCTCGTCCTGGCCGCGGCGCGCCGGACGCTCGATCTGCGCACCGGTCTGCGATGGTCACCTGCGGCGGTCGCCATCGTGGCGCTCGCCGTCGGCAGCTTCGGCTGGCTGATGGACAACGGCGCCGGGCTCAGCTTCGACGCCGCAGAAGTCGCCTTCTTGCTCCTGCTCGGCTCGTGGCTCCTCACGCCGCTGGTCCTGTACGCCGTCCATCGTGGCGACCGGCGCGCCGTAGTCCCCGTCGTGATCGGCCTCGCCCCAACCGCCCTCGGCAACGCGTTCCTGATAGCGAACGACCCACTCGTCGTCCCCATGGCACTGCCCGCGCTCATGCTCGTGGCCGGCGTGATCACCGTCCTCGCCGTGCGTCGGCGCCGATGAATCCGGGGACGGAGCGCGAAGTGGTTCAGAGCGGCAGCTGTACGGCGTCGTCGTCGACCCGCAGACGTTCGCCGTCGACCAGGCGGCGACCTCCGCGTTGCGCGAGGTACGCCGGTGACTGATCTGCTGGTGACCAATGCGCTGGTCTTCGACGGTGAGAACGGCGAGCTCGTCGACGGGCCGGTCGCGGTCCGGGACGGACGGATCCTCGCGGTCGGCGAGTCCGCGGACCTCGGTGCCGAAGCCGTGGTCGTCGACGCGCGGGGCGGGACGGTCCTGCCGGGCCTGATCGACGCGCACTGCCATCCGTACGGCATCAGCCTCGACATGGTCGACATCGAGGCGAGCCCGCTGAGCTATGTCGCGCTCGTCGCGGCGGGCCGGTTGCGTCACGCCTTGCGCCGCGGCTTCACGACGATCCGCGACGTCGCCGGCGGTGAGGCCGGACTGGCGAAGGCGATCACCGAGCGCCGGCTGGAGGCGCCGCGGTACCTGTTCACCGGGCCGGCTCTGAGCCAGACCGGGGGGCACGGCGACGCACGGCCGGCGCACTGGGACACCTGTCCGTGCCACGGTCACACGACGGAAGTCGTCGACGGCGTGGACCCGTTGCGTCGCGCCGTCCGTGAGCGCTTCCGGCAGGGCGCGCACGCGGTCAAGATCATGACGTCGGGCGGTGTCGTCTCGCTGACGGACCCGATCCGGATTCCGCAGTACTCCGAGGACGAGATCCGCGCCGTCACCGCGGAGGCTGCCCGGCGGGGAAGCTACGTCGCGGCGCATTCGTACTCGCCGGAAGCCATCGTGCACTCGGTGCGGAACGGCGTCCGGTCGATCGAACACGGCAACCTGCTCGACGGCGCGTCGGCGGCGGCGATGGCCGAGCACGGTGCGTTCCTGATCCCGACTCTGGCGGCGTACGACGCGATGGACCGGCGCGGCGAGGAGCTCGGGATGGCGGAGGTGCAGCGGGCCAAGAACCGTGAGGTGCTCGACGCCGGCCGTCACGCGATCGAGCTCGCGCGTACCGCCGGTGTTTCCGTCGGATTCGGCACCGACCTGATGGGTGACCTGGAGGAGGAGCAGCTCAACGGACTGCGCCTGCAGGCCGAGGTCGTCGGCGTCCTCGACACGCTCCGCTGCGCGACGTCGGTCAACGCGCGCCTGCTGGGACTGGAGGATCTCGGGGTGATCCGGCCCGGAGCGATCGCGGACCTTCTCGTAGTCTCGGGAAACCCGTTGGAGCAGCCGGAGTGCCTGTGGGATCCGGCGGCCGCACGGATCGTCATCCAGGACGGACGCGTCGCGTAGGAGATTCATGCCGGACACGATCAGATTCATCGACCGGGCAACCCTCGAGCGAACCCTGAGCTGGACGCGGGCGATCGACGCCCTCGACGCCGCGTTGGTCTCCGGCGCCGCGCCGGGGAACACGCCGCAGCGTACGTTCGCCGAGGTGTCCGGCGGCCAGCTCATCCTGATGCCCGGCGAGGTCGGGTCGCAGGTCGGGGTGAAGGTCGTGTCGGTCAGTCCCGGCAACGCGGCCCGCGGCCTGCCCCGGATCCAGGGCCTGCACATCGCGTTCGACGGGTCGACGCTCCGCCCGGTGGCCGTCATCGACGCCGAGTCGCTGACGTTGCGTCGTACGGCGAGCCTCTCGGCGCTCGCCGTACGACGGCTGGCGACGGCGGACTCGAAGTCCTTGCTGGTGTTCGGGACCGGGCCGCAGGCGTTCGCTCACGCCCTGGCGATCAACGCGGTTCGTCCGCTCGACCAGGTTGTCGTCGTGGGCCGCCGGGCGGCGGCTGTCGCAGGTTTGATCGGCGAGCTCGAGGCGCGCGGCATCCCGGCTCGCTCCGGGACGCCCGAGGACGTCGCGGCGGTCGACCTGGTGGCCTGCTGTACGACGGCGACCGAGCCGCTGTTCGACTCCCGTCTGCTCCGGCCGGCAGCCACTGTGGTCGCCGTCGGCTCGCACGAGCCGGACGTCAGGGAAGTGGACACGAACCTCGTCCGCCGGGCCACCGTCGTGGTCGAGTCGCGACCGTCCGCGCTCGGTCAGGCCGGCGACATCATCCTCGCCATCGGTGACGGCGTACCCGGAACCGACGCGATCACGGCCGATCTCGGCGAACTCGTCCGCGGCGAGCTCGAGATCGTCGCCGCCGCGCCACGCCTCTTCAAGAGCGTCGGCGAGGCCTGGTGCGACGTGGTCGTCGCCACCGCGGCAATCCAGGCCTGCTGACTCACAGACGTGGGTCGATCGGCTCGGATTCCAGGGCCAGTACGGCGAACACGCACTCGTGGATGCGCCACAGCGGCTCGCCGCGGGCCGCACGCTCCAGTGCCTCCAGCCCGAGTGCGTACTCACGCAGGGCCAGTGAGCGCTTGTGGCCGAGGTTGCGGTCGCGGAGCCGGGTGAAGTTCGCGGGCTCGGTGTAGTCGGGCCCGTAGATGAGCCGCAGGTACTCCTGCCCGCGCACCTTCAGCCCCGGCTGGGCGAGGCCCTTCGCCGTCCGAGTCAGGTTCGCGGCCGGCTTCACCACCATGCCCTCTCCCCCGGCTCCGGTCAGCTCCTCCCACCACGCGATCCCGGCATCCCAGTTGCCGGCGTCCACGAACAGCCGTCGCGTCGGCGCGACCAACTCCGGGCCCTCGGCAACCATCCGGTCCGCGATCGCGAGGTGCCAGACGTGCGGCCGCTCCTGGTACGTCGCCCCTTCGGACGCGAGCACCTGGAACGGCGCCAGCCGCACCCCGTCCAGCCCGTCCGTCGGCCAGCAGTACCGCCGGTACGCCGCGGTGAACCGCTCCGCGTTCGCCGTACGCCGCACGGCCGACTCCAGCAGCTCCCCCACGTCCAGCCCGCTCGCCTGAGCAGCCCGCAGCGCAGCGGTCGCGGCAGGCAACGACGTACGAGCGGCCGCGCCCACGGCGGCGTACTGGTTCCGAAGCAGGTCCTCTGCCTTCGCACTCCACGGCAGCAGCTCCGCGTCGAGCAGCAGCCACGACGTGTCCAGTTCGTCGAAGACGCCGGCATTTGAGGCGACCTCGCGCAGCCGGAGCAGCAGTTCGTCGGTCAGCTCGGCATCGAAGAACGAGCGCCCGGTGCGCGTGTGGACCGCGCCGCGGCCGGCCAGACCGAACCGCTTCTCCGCCACGTCGTCGTCCCGCGTGAGCAGCACGACCGCCCGCGATCCCATGTGCTTCTCCTCGCACACCAGCTCGGTGACGCCCTGCGCGCGGAACGTCTCGAACGCCTGCCGCGGGTGCTCCAGCAGCCCCGGCTCCGGCGAGGTGGCGACCGGGCTCATCGTCGGCGGCAGATACAGCAGGAACCGCGGATCGATCGCGAACCGGCTCATCACCTCGAGCGCGGCACCGGCCTGCTCGGCGCGGATACTGAGTCGCCCGTGCGTCGCGGTCTCGATCACCCGGCGCCCGGTCACGTCGGTCAGCTCGAGTACGTCGGGTTCGCGCGACGGCGCCGTTGCCACGTGCAACGGTTTCGCCGGGGCGTAGTACTCCTCGGCCGCCCGCACCGCCACCAGCTCACGCTCCGGGTAGCGCAGCGCGGTCAGCGATCCGCCGAAGACACAGCCGGTGTCGAGGCAGATCGTGTTGTTGATCCACTCCGGCTCGGGCGTCGGCGTGTGACCGTAGACGACCATCGCGCGACCGCGGTAGTCGTTCGCCCACGGATAGCGCACCGGCAGCCCGAACTCGTCGGTCTCCCCGGTCGTCTCGCCGTACAGGCAGAACGAGCGGACGCGCCCCGACGTCCGGCCGTGCATCCGCTCGACCAGGCCGGCGTGCGAGACGACCAGCTTCCCGCCGTCGAAGACGTAGTGCGAGATCAGCCCGTCGATGAACGTCGCGACCTCGGCGCGGAACTCCTCGGACTCCGCGGCCAGCTGCTCCAGCGTGGTCTCGAGGCCGTGGCTGATCTTCACGTTCTTGCCGCGCAGCGCCCGGAGCAGCTTGTCCTCGTGGTTGCCGGGCACGCAGTACGCGTTGCCCGCCGCAACCATCCCCATGACGAGGCGGAGGACGCCGGGCGAGTCCGGACCGCGGTCGACCAGGTCGCCGACGAACACCGCGCGACGGTCCGGGTGTACGGCGTTCACGGGACGGCCGGCCTCGTCGCGGGTCAGTGTGTAGCCGAGCTCGGTGAGCAGCTGCTCGAGCTCCGGACGGCAGCCGTGGACGTCACCGATGATGTCGAACGGGCCGGTCTGGTCGGTGAGGTCGTTGAACAGCCGGGTGCGTTCGATGCTGACGGCCTCGATCTCCTCGACGCTGTTCAGCACGTGCACGGTCCGGAAGCCTTCCCGCTTGAGACTGCGCAGCCCGCGCTTCAGCTGCGAGCGCTGCCGGGTGATGACCTTGGACCCGAACTGCCGGTCGGACCGCTGCTCGTTCCGCTCGACACACACGCGCTCCGGCGGGTCGAGCACGATCGCGACCGGGAGGACGTCGTACTCGCGGGCCAGGCTCACCAGCTCCTTGCGGGCGTCCGGCTGCACGTTGGTCGCGTCGATCACGGTCAGCCGGCCGGCGGCGAGCCGCTTCCCGGCGATGAAGTGCAGCACCTCGAAGGCGTCCTTGGACGCCGCCTGGTCGTTCTCGTCGTCGGAGACCAGACCGCGACAGAAGTCGCTCGAGATCACCTCGGTCGGCAGGAAGTGCCTGCGCGCGAACGTCGACTTGCCCGATCCACTGGCACCGACAAGCACCACAAGGCACAGCGCCGGGATCTCCAGCTGCGTCATCAGCCCGCCACCTCCTTGTCCTGCCGGTCGATCGGATGGGTGAAGAGGGCGAGCTGCGTCGGGGCGCCGAGATCCGGGTCCTCCGGACCGACGGGGCGGAACTCGACCGCGTAGCCGTACCGGTTCGCCACCTCGCTCGCCCAGGTGCGGAACTCGGGCCGCGTCCACTCGAAGCGGTGGTCGGGGTGGCGGTAGGTGCCGGCGGGCAGGGACGGGAAGCGCACGTTGTACTCGCTGTTCGGGGTGGTGACGACGACCGCGGCGGGGTGCGCGGCGCGGAAGACGGAGTGCGCCAGGGCGGGCAGCCGCGGCGGGTCGACGTGCTCGACGACCTCCATCAGCACGACCGCGTCGAGCCCGGCGAGCCGCTCGTCGGCGTACGTGACCGACGACTGCAGGAACTTCAGCC